>NZ_JBIBFR010000011.1:0-279898 GCF_042956125.1 Streptomyces sp. NPDC008313 | reverse complement strand
GCTTGCTTATATAAATATCTTTAGTTACTGTCGGCGGCACACGGCGCTCCCGGGCGCCCTACCCCCCCCGGCCCCCCCCGCCCCCCCCCCCCCCCGCGCCCCCCCCCCCCCGTGTAGACCCCACACCCCCCCCCCGCCCCCCCACCCCGGCCCCGTGGCGCGCGCCGCCGGGGGGTTCCCCCCCCCCCCCCCCCCCCCCCCCCCCCGGCGGGCCCCCCCCCCCCCCCCCCGGGCCCCCCCCCCCCCCGGGCCGGGCGCGGCCCCGCAGGCGCTCCCGCCTCGGGCCCGCCACGGTCCCGACCCCCCGGGCCACCGGGCCCGCTGCCTGCCACCTGCCGCCTGCCGCCTGCCGCCAAGCCCGGCGTGACCGCGGCCGCCGTCGTAACCCCGGTGGCCGTCGTGCTCACACGGCGCCTCCCTTGCCCGCGCGCCCGAACTGCTCGTCCAGGACGGACAGCCGGCGCCAGTACTCGTCCTCGTCGATCTCGCCGGACGCGAAGCGGCGGCCGAGCACGGCGAGCGGCGCGTCACCCGTGGGGCGGGGGTCCTCCACGGCGCGCCGGGGTCCTCGGCGCCCGCGCCAGACGGTGCGCCGCAGGACGGTGACGACGCCGATCACGACGGCCGCCCAGACCAGCGGGAAGAGAAGGACCCAGGGGCCGGGGCCCCCTCCGTCCCAGTTCGCCAGTGTCTCCAGCATGTCGGTCATCTCCCTGTTCCTCGTCCGTCGGTCACGGCTTTCGTGATGCTTCGAGACTCGCCCGGAAAGGGGGTCCGGGTCGTCGTGCGGCCGGCGGCACCGGGGATACCCCCGCGGGAGTAGGCCACGGTCGTCCGGCTGCTCCCGGCGAGGGCCACACCGGAGGGGAACGCGCGACCGTCCCGCGGTGACCTCGACTCTGTACCTACTGGTATGTACAGTGCTCCCATGAGCACCCCGGACCGACTGATCGAGTCCACCCGCGAGCTGTTGTGGGAGCGCGGTTACGTGGGCACCAGCCCCAGGGCGATCCAGCAGCACGCGGGCGCCGGACAGGGCAGCATGTACCACCACTTCAAGGGGAAGCCGGATCTCGCCCTGGCCGCGATCCGGCGCACCGCCCGGGAGCTGCGCGCCGCCGCCGACGCCGTGCTGAGCGGTCCGGGCACCCCGTACGAGCGCGTCGAGGGGTATCTGCGCCGCGAGCGCGACGTGCTGCGCGGCTGCCCCGTCGGACGCCTCACCATGGACCCGGACGTGATGGCCAGCGAGGAGCTGCGGGCGCCCGTGGACGAGACGATCGACTGGCTGCGCGAGCGGCTCGCCGGTCTCGTCGAAGAGGGCCAGGAACAGGGGCAGTTCGCCCCGTCGCTGGACGGCGAGGAGATCGCGGCGACGATCGTCGCGACCGTCCAGGGCGGCTACGTGCTGGCCCGCGCGTCCGGCTCGCCCACCGCGTTCGACGCGGGCGTCCGCGGGCTGCTCTCCCTGCTGTCCGGCACCCGGTGAACGTTCCAGGAGGCACACCCGATGCACGCCATGCAGTACGAGATCACCCTGCCCGCCGACTACGACATGGACATCGTCCGGCGGCGGGTGGCCGACCGCGGCCATCTGCTCGACGACTGGGACGGGCTCGGGGCCAAGGCCTATCTGGTGCGTGAACGCGGGGTGCACGGTTCGCCGGTCAACCAGTACGCGCCGTTCTACCTGTGGAACTCCCCGGAGGGCATGAACGCCTTCCTGTGGGGCGGCGCCTTCCAGGGGATCGTGCGCGACTTCGGGCGGCCCGCCGTGCGGCACTGGGCGGGCGCCGCGTACGAGCCGGGCCTCGCGGCCGGTGATCCCGCCCGGTTCGCCGTGCGGCGGCGGCAGCCCGTCCCGGACGGCGCCGAGCTGTCCGAGGCGGCCGCGGAGGCGGTGCGCGAGGCGGAGCGGCTCGCCTCGCTGGACGGCGCGGTCTGCGCCGCCGCCGCGATCGACCCGCGGCACTGGGAGGTCGTGCACTTCTCACTGTGGGCCCGGGAGCCGGCCGAGGCGCCCGGCGACGTGTTCCAGGTGCTGCACCTCTCGACGCCCGAGCGCGACCGGCTGCCGCGGGGCCGGCAGTGGTGAGGAGGGTCCGTACGGTCCTCGGGGACGTGCTCCCCGGGGACCTGGGGTTGTGCGACGCGCACGGCCACCTCTTCCTGAGCAGCCCGCTGCCGCCCGGTCAGGAGTTGTGCGAGGCGTCGGCCGCGCGTGCCGAACTGGCGGCGTTCCGCGCGGCGGGCGGCGGCACCGTCGTGCAGTGGACGCCGTACGGGATGGGCCGGCGCGCCGCCGACCTGCCGCTGCTCGCCCGGGACACCGGCGTCACGGTCGTCGCGGCGACCGGGCTGCACCGAGCGGCGCACTACGCGCCACAGACGCTCACCGGGCTGCGCGGCGGGCCGGCCGGTTTGTTCGTCCGTGAACTCCCCGACGGCATCGGCACGTCCGGCGTACGGGCCGGGCTGATCAAGGTGGCCGGCGGTTTCCACGCCCTGGACGCGCACGCCCGCTGGACGATGACGGCGGCGGAGGCCCACCACGCCACGGGGGCACCGATTGCCGTGCACCTGGAAGGGGGACGGCCGCGCTCGACGTGCTCGACCTGCTGTGCGGCGAGTCCGGCGTGGATCCGGGCCGGGTGGTCGTCGGGCGTCTCAACCGCTTCCCCGATCCCGTGGTCCACCGTCAGGTGGCCGAGGCGGGCGCGTATCTCGCGTTCGACGGTCCCTCGCGCGCGAACCACGCCACGGACTGGCGCATGCCCGACGCGGTGGGCGCCCTCGCCGACGCCGGCTTCGGCCACCGGCTGCTGCTCGGCGGCGACACCACCACCGCGTCGGCGCGCTCGGCCGACGGCGGCCCCGGCGGCATGCCCCACCTCCTGCGCGGGGTGCGAAGACGGCTCGAACTCGCCGTCGGAGCGGACCTCGTGCACCGGATGCTCACCGAGAACCCGGCGAGGGCCTTCGCGGCCGAGTGGGCGTGACGGCCCGCCCGCGGACGGCCGACGCGGCGCGGCCGAGTGCCGGCCGGCGGGCGAGCGGCCCGCTCGGGCCGCCGGCGGAGGTCAGGCCGGGGCCAGGCCCGCCAGCGGGTCGTCGAGCACCGGCTGCCACGCCAGCTCGGCGGCGCCGACGAGGCTGTTGTGGTCCAGGGTGCAGGCGAGGATGGGCACCCCGCCGCTCTGTCCCCACAGGCTCCGGTCGGCGACGACGGCGCGCAGCCGGCCGGGGTCGGCGTCCAGCAGCGTGCGGTGCAGCCCTCCGAGGATGATCCGGTCGGGGTTCAGGATGTTGACCAGTCCGGCCAGGCCCAGGCCCAGCCGGTCGATCAGCGCCTCCGTGGCGGTGCGCACGGCGGGCTCGTCGTACCGGCCGTTGATCAGGTCGTTGGCCTGCCGGAGCAGCGAGCCCTCGGGACCCGGGTCCCGGCCCGCCGCGGTGAGCAGCGCCAGCGGGTCCGTCTCGACGTCGAGGCAGCCCCGGCTGCCGCAGTGGCAGGGGCGGCCCTCGGGATGGACGGTGAGGTGCCCGACCTCCAGGGCGAGCCCCGAACTCCCCGTGTGCAGCCGCCCGTCGAGCACGAGCGCCCCGCCGACGCCCCGGTGGCCGGTGGCCACGCACAGCAGGTCCCGGGCGCCGCGGCCGGCGCCGTGCCGGTGCTCGGCGAGGGCGGCGAGGTTGACGTCGTTGGCGGCGAAGGCGGGGCCCTCGACACCGGCGGCGCGGACGCGTTCCGCGAAGATCTGCCGGACGGGAGCGCCGGCGGGCCAGGCGAGGTGCAGCGGGTTCAGGGCGAGGCCGTCCGGTTCCGCGACGGCCGACGGCACGGCGAGTCCGGCTCCCACGCAGCGGCGGCCCGTCTCACGGAGCAGTTCGGCACCGGCGTCGACGACGGACCCGAGGACCTTCGCCGGGTCGGCGTCGACGATCTCGCAGCCGGGGGTCGTCGCGACGATCCGGCCGCCGAGCCCCACCAGTGCGGCGCGGTAGCCGTCGGCGTGGACCTGGGCGGCCAGCGCCACCGGGCCGTTCTCGGCGACCTCCAGACGGTGCGAGGGGCGCCCCTGCGAACCGGCCGCCGCGCCGGGCCGGGCGTCGACGTTGATCAGGCCCAGCGCCTCCAGTTCCGCCGCGACCGCGCCCGCCGTCGCGCGGGTGACCCCCAGTTCGGCGGTGAGGACGGCACGCGTCGGCGCACGTCCGGTGTGCACGAGCTCCAGCGCCGGCCCGAGCGCGCCGCGCCCCCGGTCCAGCCGCGTCCGGGTGGTCCCTTCCCCCGCCGATCGGGGGGCCGCCTTGCCGTTCATGAGGCCGAGTCTCCCATGATCCGCGGATCCGATGGCCGGTCCGGGTCGGCTACAGGCCGCTGACCCGCAGCGTGATGTTGAGCCGGCCTCTCAGGCCCAACTCCGGCGGTGCCGTGTCCGGGTGCACCCGCGGCACCCCGTGGTGGGCGAGCCGGGAAGGGCCGCCGAAGACGAACAGGTCCCGGCTGCGCAGCTCCACGTCCGTGTACGGGCGGGTCCGCGTCTGCGTGTTGCCGAAGCGGAAGACGCACGTGTCGCCGAGGCTCAGCGAGACCACGGGTGCGTCGGACCGCTCGTCGCTGTCGCGGTGCATCCCCATGCGGGCGTCGGCGCCGTAGAAGTTGATCAGGGCGATGTCGTACGCGTCGGAGGGGGTGGCGCCGGGCCCGAGGGTGTCCGCGACGGCCCGGCGTGCCAGCTCGTCCAGCCACGCCGGGAACGGCTTCACCGGGGCACCGTCGCCGTCGACGGCGGTGCGGGCGTAGCCGTACGGGTACCAGTGCCGGCCCAGGCAGACCTGCCGCGCGGTCATCGTGCCGCCGCCCGGGGTGCGCACCGTCCGCAGCCCGGCGGGCGGCCGGGCCCACTCCCGGCACGCCGCGAGCAGCCGCCGCTGGCCGGCCGTGTCCAGCCAGTCCGGCAGGTGCACGGCCCCGGGGGCGAGGTCTGCCCTGCCGCGAGGGAGGGGGAAGAGTTCCGCGTCCGCGCCCATGACTCCATCGTGGGGCACGGGGCGAGCCCGGGCGCACGCCCCGGGGTCGCGTCGCGGGGCCGCCGGAAGCGGGGAGGGTGCGTGGCTCGGATAGCCTGGGCGCACGATGAACGACCGTATGACCACACCGTGGGGCGAGTACACGCCGGCCCGCTTCCCCGAGGACCCCCGCGACCGGCTCCGCGCCTGGGACGCGGCCGACACCTATCTGCTGCGGCACCTCGCCGAAAGCGGCACACCGCTGACCGGGTCGGTGGTGGTCGTCGGGGACCGGTGGGGCGCGCTGGTCACGGCGCTCGCGGCGCACGGCCCGACGCAGATCACGGACTCGTTCCTGACGCGGGAGGCGACCCGCGCGAATCTGGCGCGCAGCGGTGCCGAGCCCGGCTCCGTGCGTCTGCTGACCACCCGGGACACTCCTCCCGACCGGATCGACGTCCTGCTGGTCCGGGTCCCCAGGAGCCTCGCCCTGCTGGAGGACCAGCTGCACCGGCTGGCACCCGCCGTGCACGCCGGGACGGTCGTCGTGGGCACCGGAATGGTCAAGGAGATCCACACCTCCACGCTCAGCCTGTTCGAGCGGATCCTCGGCCCGACCCGCACCTCGCTCGCCGAGAAGAAGGCCCGGCTGATCTTCTGCACGCCCGACCCGGCGCTCCCCCGGAGCGCCGGCCCGTGGCCGTACACCTACGCGCTTCCCGACGACGTCGGGCCGGTGTCCGGGCGGACCGTCACCAACCACGCGGGGGTGTTCTGCGCCGACCGGCTGGACATCGGCACACGTCTCTTCCTGCGGCACCTTCCCCGGGTGGACGGCGCGGCGCGCGTCCTGGACCTGGGCTGCGGCAACGGCGTGGTCGGAACGGCGGTGGCACTGGCGGCCCCGGAGGCCGAGGTGCTGTTCGTGGACGAGTCGTACCAGGCGGTGGCCTCGGCGCGGGAGACGTACCGGGCCAACTGCCGGGGCACCGCCGAGTTCCTGGTCGGCGACGGGGCCACGGACGTCCCGGCCGGGAGTGTCGACCTCGTGCTGAACAACCCGCCGTTCCATTCGCACCAGGCGACGACGGACGCGACGGCCTGGCGGATGTTCACCGGAGCGCGCCGTGCGCTGCGGCCGGGCGGCGAGCTGTGGGTGATCGGCAACCGGCACCTCGGCTACCACCTGAAGCTGCGCCGGCTGTTCGGGAACAGCGAAGTCGTCGCGAGCGACGCCAAGTTCGTGATCCTCAAGTCCGTGAAGAAGTGACCTGATCCGGACGAAAAACCCTAGGGGGCAGGCTCGTCGGTGAGCCGCTGGAGCAGGGCGAGCAGGGTCGACCGTTCGCCGTCGGACAGGGCGGAGAAGCAGTCCGCCAGGACCTCGTCGGCGATCCGGTGCCCCGCCGACAGGGTGGCCTCGCCGGACGGCGTGAGGTGGTGCTCGATCCGCCGGCCGTGTCCCGGTCGGCGCTCGACCAGACCCTGGGCGGCCAGCCGTCCGGCCAGCGTGCCGAAGGCCTGCTCGCTCTGGAAGGTGGCCGCCGCCAGCGACCGCGCCGTGGCCCCGGGCGCGCGGCCGATCGCGCGCAGCGCGTCCCACTGGGCCAGGGTCGTGCCGACGGTACCGAGCCTGCTGTCCAGGGCCCGGTGCTGACGGTACTGGGCCTGTTTGACGGCTCTTCCGAGGATCTGCGGTTCAGCGGGCATGGCCTCAGACTACCTCATGACTAAGCTTGCTTATATAAATATCTTTAGTTACTGTCGGCGGCACACGGCGCTCCCGGGCGCCCTCCCGCCCCGGGCCGCCTCGGCCCCGGCCCACCCTCTTGAGGAGCACATCCCTTGACGACCACTCACCCCACCCCGGCCCCGCATCCCGGACCCGACTCCGCCCTGTCCGAGGCAGGCACCGGACGACCCGTGCTGGTCCTGCACGGCGGCGGGGGTCCCGCCACCGTCGGCGGACTGGCCGGCCACCTCGCGCGCAGCGCGCACACCCTCGTACCCACCCACCCCGGCTGGGACGGCACCCCCCGGCCCGAGCGGATCGACAGCGTCGGGGATCTCGCCGAGTACTACCTCCGCCTCCTCCAGGACCGGGGACTGCGCGACGTGCTGGTCGTCGGCTCGTCCATGGGCGGCTGGATCGCCGCCGAGATGGCACTGCGGGACGGCACCGGAGCCGTCACCGGCCTGGTCCTGGTCAACGCCGTCGGGGTGCGCGTCGACGGCGAGCCGATCCGCGATTTCTTCGCGCTCGACGCCCGCGGCGTGGCCGAGTACTCGTACCACGACTCCGACCGGTTCTTCGTCGACCCCGCGGACATCCCGGCGGACCGTCTCGCCGTACGGCAGGGCAACATGGCGACCCTGAGGCACTTCGCCGGCGACCCGTACATGCACGACCCGGAACTGCTGCCGCGCCTGCGGGACATCCGGCTGCCCACGCTGCTGGTGTGGGGCGAGAGCGACCGCATCGTCACCCCGGCCTACGGGGCCGCGTACGCCGCGGCGTTCGGTGACGCGCGGTTCGAGGTCGTGCCACGGGCGGGGCATCTGCCCCACATCGAGCGGCCGGAGGCCACCTTCGCCCTGATCGAGGCCCACGCCCGGCGCACGGCCTGACCCCCGCCCGGTTCCGGCGCGACCCGGGCGAGAGGCACGGTGCACCGGACGCCACGGCGGCGCGCGTGCGCCGCACGGCCCCGGGCCTCGCCGGGCCGCTCAGTCGCCCCGCAGCACCCGGATCAGCCGCGCCACCGTCCTCGCCATCGCCTCCCGCCCCACACCGAGGTACGTACGGGAGTCGACCGCCTCGGGGCGACTCGCGAGGAACTCCCGAACGGCCCCGGTCATCGCGATGTTCAGGGCCGTCCCGATGTTGACCTTGGAGATGCCGCCCGCGACGGCCGCGCGCAGTTGCGGATCCGGGACCCCGGACGAGCCGTGCAGCACGAGCGGCACGTCCAGCGCCGCGGCGAGCCGCTTGAGCAGACCGTGGTCGAGGGTGGCGGTCCGGGTGGTCATGGCGTGGGCGCTGCCGATCGCGACGGCGAGACCGTCCACGCCCGCGTCGGCCACGAAGGCGCGCGCCTGCGCCGGATCGGTGCGGGCACCCGGCGCGTGCGCGTCGAGCGGCGGCGCCCCGTCCTTGCCGCCGATCTGCCCCAGCTCGGCCTCGATCCAGAGCCCCTGGCCGTGCGCCCAGTCGGCGGCCGCCCGGGTCGCGGCCAGATTCTCCTCGTACGGCAGCCGCGCCGCGTCGTACATCACGGAGCTGAACCCGGCGCCCGGCGCCTGGCGCAGCAGGTCGTCGCTCTGCACGTGGTCGAGGTGCAGGGCGACGGGGACCGTCGCGCGTTCGGCCGCCGCGGCCGCCGCGCGGGCCAGCGGGAGCAGCCGTCCGTAGCGGAACCGCACCGCGTTCTCGCTGATCTGGAGGACGACGGGGGCGTCCACCGACTCGGCGCCCGCGATGACGGCTTCGACGTGCTCCAGCGTGATGATGTTGAAGGCGGCGACCGCGCCGCGGGTCCCGGCCGCGGCGCCGATCAGCTCACCTGTCGCTGCGAGGGGCACAACGCCTCCTTCTCAGTGGCCAGCGGGGCCGAGCACCACGGAACGGGTCAGATGACGGGGCCGGTCGGGGTCGAGGCCCCGGGCCGCGGCGACCGCGACCGCGAGGCGCTGTGCGCGGACGAGTTCGGCGAGCGGGTCGAGGCCGCCGGCCACCCAGGCCGCTCCGGTCTCCCGCACCTGTTCGGCGAGCCCCTCGGGCGCCTCGCCGAGCATCCAGGTCGCGGTGCCACGGGTGCTGACGCTGATCGGTCCGTGCCGGTACTCCATCGCGGGGTAGGCCTCGGTCCAGGAGAGCGAGGCCTCCCGCATCTTCAGCCCGGCCTCGTTGGCCAGTCCGACGGTCCAGCCGCGGCCGAGGAAGGTGAACTGGGCGCAGTCGACGAGTCCTTCGGGCAGCGGGTCGGCGAGCGCGGTCCGGCCGTCGGCGACGACGGCGTCGGTGTGCAGGCCGAGATGGGCGCGGAGCAGGGTGAGCGCGGTGGTCGCGAAGCGGGTCTGCACCACGGACCGTTCGTCCGCGTGGTCGAGGACGATCACGTCGTCGGCGGACCGCATCACCGGCGTGTGCGGATCGGCGGTGACGGCGACACTGCGGGTACGCCCGCGCAGGCGTCCGAGGAGTTCGAGCACCTCGGTGGTGGTCCCGGAGCGGGTGAGGGCCACGACGCGGTCGTACGCGCGGCCGTAGGGGAACTCCGACGCGGCGAAGGCGTCCGTCTCGCCCTGCCCGGCCCCCTCGCGCAGCGCGGCGGCGGACTGCGCCATGAAGTAGGAGGTGCCGCAGCCCACGATCGCGACCCGCTCCCCGGGGGCGGGCAGCGCGGCCCGGTGGGCGCCCGCCTGCCCGGCGGCGCGGATCCAGCACTCGGGCTGGCTCCTCAGTTCGTCCTCGACGTGGGTCATCCCTGCCCCTCCCTGACCGGCACACGGCCGCACTCACGGTCTCGTGCTTGTTTGTGCAAGATATAGCGCACTTTCGAGCACAATCAAGCACAGTGACGACTTCCTGGTGCGCTAGGGTCGCGAGGGATCAAGGGATCAAGGGACGGAGAGATCCGGGAACGGAGAGCGCCATGTCACGCGACGACCGCTGGAAGGCGCTGCTGGAACTGCTCGTCGAGCGCGGCCGGCTGGACGTCGAGCAGGCCGCGTCCGAGCTGGAGGTCTCGGCCGCGACGATCCGCCGGGACCTCGACCAGCTCGCGGAGCAGCAGATGCTGGTGCGCACCCGTGGCGGCGCCGTGGTGCACGGCGTCTCCTACGAGCTCCCCCTGCGCTACAAGACCGCCCGCCACGCCTCGGAGAAGCAGCGCATCGCGAAGGCGGTGGCCGCTCTCGTCGCGCCGGGCGAGGCCGTCGGGCTCACCGGCGGCACCACCACGACCGAGGTGGCCCGCGCCCTGGCCGTGCGGGGTGATCTCACGGACGGCACGCCCGCGCTGACCGTGGTGACCAACGCGCTCAACATCGCCAACGAACTCGTCGTACGCCCGCAGTTCAAGATCGTGCTGACCGGCGGCGTGGCCCGCCCCCAGTCGTACGAGCTCGTCGGGCCCCTCGCGGACGGCGTGCTCGGGCAGATCACCGTCGACATGGCCGTTCTCGGTGTGGTCGCCTTCGACCCGGTGCACGGCGCGGCAGCCCACGACGAGGCGGAGGCCGCGATCAACAGGCTGCTGTGCCAGCGCGCGGGGCGGGTGACCGTCGCCGCCGACTCGAGCAAGCTCGGCCGGCGCGCGTTCGCCCGGATCTGCGCGGCCGGTGACGTGGACACGCTGGTCACGGACACGGCGGTGGACTCCGCCACGGTGCGGCGGTTCGAGGAAGCGGGCGTCAGCGTCGTGACGGTGTGACGCTCCTGACTTCTGTCCGGCTACTCCCTTGTCGGCGCCCGGGCAGCCGTCTACCCTGCGTTTGTGCCGCTATTGAACAAACTAACCTCGCACAGCGTCGTGCCAGGTGACGGACTCGTCCGGCTCCGCCTCGCGCTCACGGCGTTCTTCGCCCTCGACGGCTTCGTCTTCGCCGGGTGGGTGGTCCGCATCCCCGCCGTCAAGGAGCAGACCGGCGCCTCGGCCGGCGAACTGGGGCTCGCCCTTCTCGGGGTCTCCGCGGGCGCGGTGATCACGATGACGCTGACCGGCCGGCTCTGCCACCGCTTCGGGAGCCACCCGGTCACCGTCGTCTCGGCGGTCCTGCTGGCGCTCAGCGTCGCACTGCCCCCGCTCACCCACTCGGCACTCGCGCTGGGCGGCGTCCTGCTGTTCTTCGGCGCCGCGTACGGCGGTGTCAACGTCGCCATGAACAGCGCCGCCGTCGATCTGGTGGCCGCGCTGCGCCGACCGGTGATGCCGAGTTTCCACGCGGCGTTCAGCCTCGGCGGCATGATCGGCGCCGGTCTCGGCGGCCTGGTCGCCGCGCACCTCTCCCCGGTCCGCCATCTGCTCGTCCTGACCCTGATCGGCCTGCTCGTCACCGCCGCGGCGGGCCGTGAACTCCTGCGCCACGAACCACCCCGGCCCGCTCCCGCCCCGATTCCGGCTCCGGCTCCGGCTCCGGCTGCGGTTTTCGGCACGGGCGACGGCGCGGAAGCGGGGACGGGCTCCCCCCGGCCCTCCTCCCGGCCCTCCCCCGGGCGCCCCGACGGCCGTCCGCACGGCCGCACCCGCGCACTGGTCGTGGTGTTCGGCCTGATCGCCCTGTGCACGGCGTACGGCGAGGGAGCACTCGCGGACTGGGGCGCGCTGCACCTGGAGCAGGACCTCGACGCCCGTCCGGGCGTGGCGGCGGCCGGTTACGCGTGCTTCGCGCTCGCCATGACGATCGGCCGGCTCACCGGGACGACGCTGCTGGAGCGGCTGGGACACACCCGGACCGTGGTCATCGGCGGTACCACCGCAGCGGCCGGCATGATGCTCGGCGCGCTCGCCTCCTCGGTGTGGGCCACCCTGATCGGTTTCGCCGTCACGGGCCTCGGCCTCGCCAACAACTTCCCCGTCGCCGTGGACCGCGCCGGGGCTCTCGCCGGCCCGTCGGGGGTCGCCGCCGCGTCCACGCTCGGCTACGGGGGCATGCTCCTCGGGCCGCCCGCCATCGGCTTCATGGCGGACTGGTTCTCGCTGTCGGCGGCCCTCACGAGCGTCGCCGCGCTCGCCGCCGTCGCGGCACTGATCGGCTGGGGGACCCGCCGGGCGGCCGCCGCCTGAACGGCCGTACGGTCCTGCCGCCCTCTCGGCTACGCCCCCTGGCCCTTGCCCGCCAGCCGGTCCAGGGCCGCCGCCGTCAGCGCCGAGATCGCCGGGGGCAGGGCCGAACGGATGTCGGGGGCGAACAGCGGCGAGTGGTTCGGGGGGACCCGCCCCCCGGTGGCGGCCCACTGACGGCGGCCGGCGACCCCTGTCATCCAGTACACCAGTGGCACGTCCCCCGCACCGTGCAGGCCGCCGCCCGCGCCGCCGTACAGCGCGAAGTCCTCCGACGCCGTCGACGTGGGCCAGTCCGTCACCCGCTCCGGCCCGAACAGGGCCGTGTGGGCGGCGCGGACCGCCTCCGTCACCCCCGGCGTCACCCACAGGGCCGGCGTGCGGGTCACCGCGGCGATGTCCGGGTCGCGCGGACACGCGGAGGCCGCGCACTCCGCCCGCACGATCCGCTCCACCGCCGCCAGCGCCCGCTCCAGCGACGGTTCGGAGAGCGCTCGCACGCCGATGCCCAGGGACGCCGTGGCGGGCACGACGTTCACCGCCGTGCCCGCCCGCAGCGTGCCCACCGTCAGCGTCACGTGCTCCCCCGGCGCTGTCTCCCGCGACACCACCGCCTGGAGCCGCAGCACGATCGCCGCCGCCGTCACCACCGGGTCGACGGTGAGCTGAGGGGTCCCCGCGTGCCCGCCCCGTCCGTGCACCGTCACCTCCAGAGCGGCGCTCGCCGCGGTCACCGGGCCCCGGGGCGTACCGTGCGCCACCATCCCGGCCGGCAGCGGCGCCGCGTGCTGGGCGAGCACGACGCCGGGGACGCCGAAGCGCTCGTACAGTCCCGCCGTCAGCATCGCCCGTGCCCCGGTCAGCGTCTCCTCCTGCGGCTGGCCGACCACCACGAGGGTCCCGTGCCAGTCCGCCGTGGTCCGGGCCAGCAGCGCGGCCGTCCCGGCCGCCGCGGCCAGGTGCAGGTCGTGCCCGCAGGCGTGCATGGCGCCGTTCCCGCTCGCGTACGCGAGCCCGGTCTCCTCCGTCACCGGCAGCGCGTCCAGCTCCGCCCGCAGATAGACGCAGGGCCCCGGGCCGTTGCGCAGCACTCCGACCACGCCGTGGCCGCCGACGCCCCGGGTCACCTCCAGGCCGAGCGCCGCCAGCCGGTCGCCGAACCGACGGGCCGTGCGCTCCTCCGCGCCGGACAGCTCCGGCGCGGAGTGGACGTCCAGATAGAGCGTCAGGGCGGAGCGGTCCGCCTCCCCGGCCCGCGCGAGGGCGAGAGCCGGGTGGAGGGCGGTGGGTGACACGGACACGGGCTCTCCTTCTTTCCGGTGAGGGCACGTCCGGCGGGGACGTGCGTGCCGCTGGCGCCGCGCGCCAGCGACCTGTCAGCGGACGGCGGGCCGAACGGTGAGCGGGGGGCGCTGGAATGGACCCATGCCCGTCGGCCCCGTCCGGGGCCGCGGAACCTGAGGAGGCAGCATGAACAAGGACCTGAGCACCCTCGCCGACGAGATCCTCGAGCTCGAGGCCGAGACCTTTGAGATCTCCGACTACTCGGACGCCAGCGAGGTCGTGCTGGCCGGCTCCACCAGCTGCAGCTCCACCTCGACGTGCAGCTCCACCACCAGCACGACGTCCTGTTCCGCCTGACTCCTCGTCAGGTCCTTCGGCGCGCCCGTTCTCCGTGGTCCTGCGGAGACCGGGCGCGCCAGGGCTTTCCGTCCGGACCGGGCCGGACCCCGCGAGCCCGGCACGGCCCCGGCGAGAGGTCTCGGCACACCCGGCGCGGACCGGGCGCTACGGGAACGGGTGCGGCACCCGGTGGATCTCCGCGTCCGTGAGGTCGGCCGTGCGGTGCCCGCCGCGCCGCAGCGCGGTCCGGAGCCGGGGCATCAGCGGCGCCCGCTGCCGGTTCCAGCCGAAGTCGATCGGCAACAGCCCCGGCACCAGCGTGCTGACCGTGCGCAGCCCCATCCGCTCCTGCTCGGGCGTCGTCTGGTCCACCACGATCACATCGTGGCCCGCACCGGCGAGCGCGTCCGTCACCGCGCGCAGATCGTCCCGCAGGTCGAGCGTCCTCGGCCGCTGCGACCGCTCCCACTCCTCATAGGTCTCCCCGAAGGAGCGGACCGCGCTCGGCTCCAGGAAGGCCCGTGCGTGCGTGGCCATTTGCGGCAGCCCGTACAGCTGCGCATGGTCCTTCAGGTGCCGTACCCGGTCGAAGTCGTCCGCCATCGACTCCAGTTCGGCCCGCCGCTCCTCCGTCTGCCGGGCCAGGTGAGGGATGTAGGTGAGGACTTCCGACAGCGCCCCTTCCACGGCCGCGCGCGGGTCGAGGGAGGCCGCCGCGGCGAACGACAGCAGCCCCGGGCCGCCGTCGCGGCGCACCGCGACCGCCGTCGCCACCGGCACCGGCAGGTCGATCCGGTGGTCCAGGACGTGCACGTCGTAGCCCTGGAGCGCGGCGCGCTCCGCCATCGCCCCCACGGCCCGCCCGCCCACCGTCGTCAGGTCGATCGCCGGCAGCCGGGCCGCCGAGTACCAGGCGTTCAGGAAGGCGTCGCGCTCGACGAGTTCGAGGAGTCCGCCGAGCACCGCCTCCTCCAGGCCGCCGCCGATGGCGCAGCCGTTGGAGCACTCGAAGACGAAGTTGTCCGCCTGGAGGCCCGCGCTGTAGTAGACGAGCCGGGAGGGCACCAGGACCGGCCGGCCGTCGCGCAGCGACCAGCCCCACTCCCACGGGATCTCGCGGTCCGGGTCGAACGGGGCGACGAGCGGGTCCTCCCGGTAGGTGCGGTCGTCGTAGAAGCCGCACTCCGCCGGGTCGACCGCCCGCTCCCGCACCTCGTTCCACGAACCGAGGACCGGAGCGTGCGGAGCCCGCCGGTGGGTGCCCGCGTACCGCTCCAGACCCTCCAGGAACGCCAGCGTGCGGCTGGTCGCGAAGGCGTTCTCCTGCCCGCTCCACGTCACGTCGTTGAGCCCCGCGTAGCCGCGCACGAAGACACTGCCCGCGACCGGTGCCGTCGTCGGCGAGGTGACGCTCAGCCACGTCCCGCCGCCCAGCACCCCGCACACCGGGTTGGCCAGCGCCTCCTGGGGGATCGGGTACGAGCCGGCCGGCCGCAGCCGGTACGCGTCGGGGCGCGGCTTGCGGCGCTCCACCAGCTCCACCGCGCGCGGCCCGGCCGGCTCCGGCGCCGGTCCGCAGTCGGGGCAGAGCGGGTCCGCGAGCAGCGGATACGTCCGCACCGTCAGCGTCGCCAGATCGACCCGGGTCACCTGCGGCAGGGCCCGGTCCGCGTCCCCGGCGGCCGGCGGCTCGGCGCCCGGTCCGGCCAGCACCGCGGCGCAGACCGCCGCCACCGCGTCGTAGGTGTGCGGGGTGAGCAGCGGCCAGACACCCGCCGGGCGCGGGCACTCGGGGCCACCGGTCTCCAGCGCGTCCCGCTCGCTGCGGCCGCGCAGCCGCTGCCAGCGCAGCGCCAGACAGCGCCCGCAGGCGGGAGCGGTGCCGTCACCGCCCCACGGGCCGACCAGGACGGCGGAAGCCGTGAGGTGGACCCGGGCCCCGGCCCGTTCGGCCTCCCACGGGTCGGGGGCTCCGGGGCCGCCCCGGGGCGCGCCGGCGTCGGTGACCCCGACCGGCACCACCGTCACGTCCGCGCCGAGCCGCCCGCCGAGCGCGGCCCGCAGCTCCGCCCGGGCCCGGTCCATCGGCGCCTCCACCGGCCGCTGGGCCACCGGGGTGCTCACGCGGACCTCGTCCAGCGGAAGGTCCTCACCGCGACCGCGCCGAGGACCGCCGCGAACACGGCCAGGCCCGCGCACCCCACCAGCACGTCGGAGGAGTCACCGCGTCCGGCCAGCGCGTGCGAGACGGCGTCGTTGAGGTAGCGCAGCGGCATCACCAGAGACACCTTCCGCAGCCACCCCGGCATCGAGTCGAGCGGGAAGAAGGAGCCCGACAGGAACGCCATCGGCAGCATCAGGAAGTTGGCGACCGCCGCCACCGACTCCGGGGTGTCCGCGAACGAGCCGATGATCACGCCGAGCAGCAGGAAGGTCGTCACCCCGAGCGCGAGCACCGGGACGAGCAGCGGCCAGCCGGAGGCGGGCCGCAGCCCGAACACCGGCAGCATCGCCACCCCGACGAAGAGCAGCGACTGCACGGCGCCGACCACCAGGGCGATGACGTACCGCGAGCCGATCACGGCCGACAGCGGCGCCGGGGACATCCGGATCAGCCGCAGGATGTCGTCCGACCGCCACTGCATGAGGGTGAAGGCGATCCCGAAGACGGCGGCGTTCGCCACGCCCCACGACAGCACGCCGGCAGCCGTGTACGAGAGGTAGGAGAGACCGCTCTCCTCCACCTCCTGCCCCTTGAAGATCAGGCCGAAGACGACGAGGAAGATCAGCGGGAAGGCGAAGGTGAAGAACAGGGTGGTCTTGTCGCGGATCTGGGCGCGGTAACCCGCCCCGGTCAGTGCGGCGTAGGCGCTCATGGTCACGGCTCCGTGGTCTCGGCGGTCCGCACGGCGCCTTCGGTGTCGAAGGCGCCGGCCGGCCGGGTGGTGAGGTCGAGGTAGACGTCCTCCAGGCTCGGGGTGCGCGTCTGCACCCCGTTCAGGCCGACGAGCCGGTCGACGGCGGTGAGGACCTGCCCGGGCGTGTGGGTCTCCAGAACGAGCGAGCCTCCCTGGACGCTCACCCGCTCCACGCCGTCGAGCCGGGCGGCGGCCCCTTCGTCGAGCCGTCCCAGCGGCAGCAGCAGCCGGCTCGGTGCGCGCGAGGCACCCACCAGGTTGTGCGGGGAGTCCGTCACGGCGAGCCCGCCGTTCACCAGGATCGCGATGCGGTCGCACAACTCCTCGGCCTCGTCGAGGTGGTGGGTGGTGTAGACGATCGTGCGGCCCGCCGCCTTCAGGCCGCGCAGCACCCCCCACAGCGCTCGCCGGGCCTGTGGGTCGAGCGCGGCCGTCGGCTCGTCCAGGAAGATCAGCTCGGGTTCGTGGACCAGGGCGGAGGCGATGGCGAGCCGCTGCCGCTGACCGCCGGACAGGTTCTCCACCCGTACCTTCCGCTGCTCGGTGAGCCCCACCGCCTCCAGCGTGGAGTCGACCGCCGCCCGCGGCGCTCCGTAGAGCGCGGCGACCGTGCGCAGGTGCTCGTGCGCGGTCTGCCGGACGAAGAAGGCGGAGGACTGGGTCTGCACCCCGATCCGGGGGAGCAGCGTCGTGTCGCGGGGCCAGGGCGGGCGGCCGAAGAGGGCGACGGCGCCCCTGTCGGCCCGGCGCAGCCCCTCCATGATCTCCACCAGGGTCGACTTGCCGGCGCCGTTGGGCCCGAGCAGGCCGAAGAACTCGCCCCGGTGGATCTCCAGAGAGACGTCGTCGACGGCGAGCCGGTCCCCGTACCGCTTGGAGACCCCGTCCACACGGACGGCGGCGGTCGGCGGACTGCCCGTGGCGGACTCGGATGACGTGGCCTGTAGCTCGTTCATGTGGCGGCTGGCCCTTCGTTGGAAGCGGGGACACGGGGGGTACGGCGGGGTCACCGCAGCAGCAGGAACAACAGGGCGGGGGTGGCCGTCACGGCGAACGCCATGAGGAGTGCCGCCCCTGCCGCGTACGCCGTGTAGATCCGCCGTGCCCGTGGCGGGTACTCGGCGACCGCCGGCGCCCCGCCGCTCCGGCGCAGCGCCAGGTAGGCGCGGGTCTCGGGGGCGAGTTGGGCGACGCCGAGGGCGTGACCCAGCATCCGGTAGCCGTCGAGGGGCGGCAGCGGCATCAGATTGCCCAGCCCCTGGATCGTGCCGAGCAGCAGCGTTCCCGCCACGAAAGGGCGTTCGGCGGCGCCGTCGGGCAGCAGCGGCCACCAGACGCCGAAGGGCAGCAGCAGCATCAGGTTGAGGTGGGCTCCCGCTCCGGCGATCACGAGCTTCGCCCTGCGGCCCGGCAGGAAGAGGTAGTCGTCGACCGTGCAGTAGAGCAGGGCGGCCGGCAGCCGCCATCTCAGCCCGATCTCGGTGACGTGCCCTCCGTAGTGCTGGGCGGCGACCCCGTGGGCCAGTTCGTGCACCGTGATGCTGAACCACAGGAAGAGGGCGATCCCGGCGAACGCGGCCGGCTGCGCGGTCAGCTCCCCCGCAGCGCCGGCCAGGGTGCCGGCCTGCCCGGCGAGCAGCCCGAGCAGCGCGAGTTCGGCGGCGAGGAGCGGCAGTTGGACGAGCGGACGCAGCAGGGGCCGCAGCAGGCCGTGGAGCCGGGCGGTGGTGGCGTCGGCGTCCTTCACCATCGGCCGGGTGCCCCGCCACGGCGAGTTGGGCGGCGTCCTCGGCGCGGTCACGACCGGGTCGGGCGCGCCGGCGAGGAGACTCCGTGTGCCGAGCAGGCCGAGCAGCCGCGCCCAGTGCTCCTCGCCGAGCCGCCGGCCGAAGCGCTCCGCGTACACGGGCGCCAGATCGTCGAGGTTCCGTGTCCCGTCGAGCCGCACGATCAGGAAGTACTCCTTCTCGCCGACCTCGAACGCGGCCCCGCTCACCGGGTGCCGGATCAGGTGGACGGTGCGGGGCCCGCGCAGCAGCGCCGGACTGAACCGGACCCCGGGCCGCAGCGCGGGCCGGTGGGCGCGCAGGGCCGCGGACGCCGCCGTCACCTCGCCACCCCCGCCGCCGTGCCCGGAACGCCGTCACGCAGCACCCGCCCCAGCACGTACGACAGGTACGCCTCGTCCCGGATCGTGACCTGGAGCCGGTTGTTGGTCATGTGCATGTAGGGCGAGAGCAGCCGGGGCAGCACCGCCGGCACGTTCGTCAGCGGCTCCAGCGGCGCCGCGTCCACCGGCTCCGTCCGCTGCTGCCCGGTGTCCTCCCGTGCCGGACCGTCCCACACGGGGAAGACGAGCGCGCCCCGGGCGGTCGCCTCCTCCACCCGCGACCTCAGCTCCAGACAGTGCTCGGCCCAGCCCCGCAGGAAGGACGGCAGACGTCCCAGCTCCCCCGCCCGGACCGCCGCGCGGACCGCCGCGAACCGGCGCCCGAGCGACGGGGCGAGTTCCGCGTAGCCGCGCTCGTACTCCTGCGAACCGATGAAGCCGGTGTCCGGGAACGCCCGGTGCCAGAACTGGTAGTAGCCGTCGAGGTACGCGGCAAGCCGGTCGTCCTCCGGCAGGAAGCAGCCCGCCATCACCATCATCAGCTGCGCCGAGGTGCCGAGCAGCACCGTCCGCAGATGCAGGTTCATGGTGCGGAAGGCGTCCATGACGAGATCGCTGGAGTGCCGGAAGTGCCACTCGGCCAGCTCCACCCCGGCCGGGCCGCCGTACTTGGCGTACTCGGGGGCGTACGGCTCCTCGCGGACGGAGTTGTTGGGCCGCAGCCGCATCCGGCCGTCCTCCCCCACGTACCGGCCGCGGTCCTCACCGGGGAACTCGATGTCGAAGAGCGCGTCGTAGAAGTCCTTCAGGAAGCCGGAGTCCACCTCGTACAGCGCCGGACGGGCCTTCAGGAAGGCGTCGAGCGCCTCCTGTGCCCGGTGTCTCACCTCCGTCGCGGCGGCCACGCTCGACGGGCGCAGCCGCAGTCGGACGTGCGGCCCCTCCAGCCAGTAGTTGATGAAGAAGTACCCGTCGAGCAGCCCCTCCTCGGAGAGGCGCGCGACCAGCGGACGGACACAGTCCACCAGGAGCGGGCGGGGGCTGGCCGCGTAGAAGACGTGCAGTGCCAGCCACGGTCCCGGCCGGGAGGTCAGCGGGTCGGTCAGTTCCGGCATGTCGGGCCGCCCTCGGCAGACGTACGGCGGAAGGGGGAGCGGGAAGCGGAGGTGAAGGTCTCCACGGCCAGTTCGGACACGTGCCGGCCCTGGCCGCGGACGAGCTGGAGCCCGTCCTCGTCCGGGAGCATCTCGCGCAGCACCACACGGGAGCCGGGATCGCGGTCGAGCAGGGAGTCGAAGGCGGTCAGCGACAGCGGGCTCGCGAAGTCGACGTACAGCGGCTTGGCGCCGGGCACCCGCCGCCCGTCCCGCTGCGGCGTCGCGAACACCCGGTCCGGCAGCCCGTGGGTCCGCTGCCAGCGCCGCCAGGCCAGCCACCAGCCCGCCTCGTCGGCGCCCGGCCGGCGCACCGGCAGCACCGGCGTCTCGGCGGTCCACGCCCGGCGGGCCAGGACGACGTCGCCGTGGACGACCCGCGGCCTGCGCGTCACCCCGTCGGCCGCTGGGCCCGTCGGCACCCCGCCCCACACGTCGGCCGGGGCCATGGTGCTGGGCGACAGGAGCAGCAGGGTGCGCGGAATCTCCGGCAGGGCCACCGGCACCAGATAGCCGAGGTAGACGGGGATCACCCGGCGGCCGAGCCGCTTCGAACGGAGCGTCAGCCGGTCCGTGTCCTCCTCGTGCACCAGGTAGAGGTCGTCCAGGTCGAGCCGCGCCTCCTCGGGAACGGTGGAGGTCTCGCCGGGACACACGATCTGGTGATCCGTCAGCCGGCCGTGCAGGTTGAGGTTGCTGGTCACCGGCCCGCCGGTCAGCTCGGCGAAGACCGCGCCCTCCGGTTGCCGCTCCCGCAGCTCCTCCCGCAGCCGCTCGGAGAGTCCCGGTTCGCCCGCCCCGTCGGGGCCGCCGTCGTAGGCGTGGGTGAAGCGGCTGAACGGGAAGGCGAGCCCGCCGTAGGAACGGTTGAGCACCACCCGGTGCCGGCCCTCGCGCAGGTCGATCTGGAGGTGATGGCTCTGCGGAACGAAGTCCTGTGCCGGCGGGACGAGTTCGGCCGCGACGCCGGACAGCAGCTCGTCCGGCAGCCGCAGCTCCTCCTCCCCGGCGTCCCGTTCCCACGCGGCCCGCATCCCGGCCGTGAACCGCCGCCGGGCCTCGTCCAGGCGGCGCATGGCCGGCTGCCCTAGCCAGTTCTCCTCCGGGACGTACGCTCCGTCCGCGTCGAAGGGGGAGCGGGTGGCGGTGAACGAGAGGTACTGGTCGAACAGGTCCTCGTGGAAGTCGTGCACGAGACCCAGCAGGTCGTCGCAGCGCCCGCCCCGCCCGTAGCGGGCGAGGAAGAAGCCGTGCAGCACGATCCGGTGGGGCAGCGTCAGGTCGAACAGCGGCAGGATTCCCTCGACCCTGCGCAGCGCACGTCCGGTCCGGCCGCCGAGCAGCCCGGGGCCGGCCGTCACCGCGTCGCCCGCGCTGACGTCCTCGTACAGCAGCGTCCGCGGCAGCACCGGGTCCACCGCGCCCAGCGCCCGCTGCACGTCGAGAAGCCTCTCCCGCAGCGAGCGCAGCAGGTCCCGCCGCTCGGCGAGCCCCGCCTCCGGGTAGGCGGCGAGACAGGCGGCGGGCGCGTCCAGGCCGTCCGCGACCGAGTCCGCCCACGGCACGCCCAGTCCGCGCAGCGCCGTCTGGAAGGACCGCAGCGGATCCGGGCTGTGCACATCGGTCCGCAGGGACGGGACCTGCACCATGCCGAGCTGGAGCAGCGCCGTCGCGTACCGCTCGCAGTCCGCCGCGCCGGCCCCGTGCTCCCGGCGCAGCCACCCGGCCAGATCCCGGTGGCGCAGCCCCTCCCGCTCACCGACGAAGGCCAGCAGCCGGTCCAGCGTGCCGCTGCCGCGCAGGTAGAACAGGCGGTCGCGGACGGCGTCGAAGGTGACGGCCGCGCCGTCGTCGCCGGCGGTCACCCACTGGCGGACGTACCGGATCCGGTCCTCGTCGCGCCCCCAGCCGGGGGAGAGCACGACCGGCAGGTCCTGCCGCCGCACGGGGTCCGCGAGAATCAGCTCGGCGATCCGGGAGAGGGCCACGACCGTCAGCCGGACGTGTCCCGACCAGTCCTCCCCCAGGCGTATCTCCCGCTGTCCGCGCGCGTCGAAGACGCCGGAGGCCACTGGCGTCAGCGTGCTGAACGGGCTGGTCTTGCACGCCGTCCGGAAGAGGTACGTGAGAGCGGACCGTTCGACCTTCCGCATCCGCTTGCCGGGCTCGGCCGACGTGTCCGCGAGGTAGGCGTCGAGGCGGGAGTCCAGCGTCGGGGAGGCGAGCAGCAGCCCGTACCGCAGGCGGTCGTCCGTGAGCGCCGCCTTGAGCGCGCCACGCGTCTCCCGGAGCTCCGCCGCGAGCAGCTCCGGGCCTTCGGCCAGGAGATCGCCGTACCGGTCGCGTTCCTTCAGCCAGCCCTCCACCCGGGCTCCCGCCGACGCGTCCAGGGCGGTGACGAGCTGCCGCGCCGCCTCCGGGTCGGCGGGGAGCCGGTTGTTGAAGACCTGACGGCGCAGTGCCAGGAGGGCGCGGCGGGCGTCGGCACCCGCGGCGTCGGCGGCCTCGACGAGGCCGTGGAGCAGATCGCTCAGCGCGGCACCCTCGTCCACGAGCCGGGCCTCGTGCTCCAGGACCTCGTCGGCCCAGGCCAGGGCGCGCGGACAGCGCAGTCCCCGGACGGTCTCCACCGGCAGGCCCGCGGCGCGCAGCAGGAATCTCCGGCCCACCTCCCAGCCCTCCGCCGGGCGGGCGGGGGCCGTGGCGGGCGTCGTCTCGGGCAGTGTCATCGCAACACCTCAGGCGATCTCGTGACGGAAGTCGGCCGGTGCGGGCCGCTCGTGCCCCAGCGGCATGATCAGCAGCGGTGCCTCCCCGGTGCCCGTGAGGCCCAGGCGCTCCACGAACGACACGTTGTCGAAGCCGAGCGCCACGCCCGCCCCCACCGACAGGGCCGAGGCGGCGAGGTAGAAGGCCTGGGCGACGGCGCCGGCGGTGCCGACGGCGATGCGGTAGCCCCGGCCTCCGACCGCGTCCAGGACGGCTTCGGTGCGGACCGTCGGCACGAGGACGGCACCGGCCTGCTCCAGGTTGTAGTTGGCGAGGAAGTAGTTCTCCTGGAGGAAGACCCCCTGCTCGCCCGGGACGACGAGCGCCAGTTCACCGCCGTCGGGGTCGTAGGCGTACGCGCCGGGCTCGACGCTCTCGACATGGTTGACGAAGACGTACAGCCGCACGAGCGGGCCGGAGCGCGGCTCCCCCGGCGCCCCGGCCTCCTGCGCCTCGCCCGCCCTGTCCGCCCCGTCCGCCTCGCCGCCCAGTGAGGTCGCGGCGCAGGCGGCGAGCACGGCCGACAGTTCGGCGGCCGTCACCGGCCGGGTCGCGTCGAACCGCCCGAAGCTGGACCGGCGGCTCCGCAGCACCCGCCGCACCGGCACCCCGGGCAGCGCGGGCACGGGCAGGGACACCCGGGGGCCGTCCTTCGGCAGCGGCCGGACGGCCGCCGCCGCGAGGGCCCCGGGCGCGGGCCGTTCGGTGGCCGAGGCGACGGTGGCCGCGTGCATGGCACGCACGGTCGGGAAGGTGATGACCGTGCGGGACCGCTCCAGGTCGCGGTGGCGGACGGCCGGATCCGGCCCGGCCGGCGCCGCGCGCACGGCGCCCCTCCCCGCGCCCTCCCAGCGCAGCGGCACCACCGCGAAGACCGACTCGTCCCCGCCCTCGGTGCCGAGCATCCTGTTGAGCCGGGGCTCGTCGAACCAGAACAGCGGGGCGACCCCGAGCCCGTGCGCGGCGGCCCAGACCCGCCAGGTCTGCACGAGGGTGCCCACGTCCGTGCAGACCACGTGGAAGCCGAAGCTGTTGTACTTGAACGCGGTCTGCCAGTACTTCACCGAGAGCAGCAGGTACTGGTCGGTCTCCCGTGCTCGGGCGGGCGCGTCCGCACCGAGCGCCTCGCGGACCCGGGCCGTCACGTCCCCGGTGAGCAGCCGCTGCACGGCGTGCCGCTGCACGTCGTAGTGGTGGAGCCCCGGAGTGAGCGGGCCGGAGGGGCCCGAGGCCCAGTGCACGGCCACCGGGTAGAGGCCGCCGCCGCCCGCCGTGCCACGCGACCAGTTGGCATGGGTGTACAGCGGCAGGCCGGGCAGGTCGCTGTTGGCCTGGACGCCCAGGCGGCGCCCGGTCAGCCCGTAGGAGTCCTTGAGCATCGCGGACAGCAGCGGCAGGGTGAAACCGCCGTCCGCCGCGGCGCCCGGTGCGGGGAGGAGCCCGGCAGCGGCCGGGGCGTCGAAGAGCCCGTCGCCGTCCGGCAGGGCGTACGGCTCCGCGGACGGATAGAACCTCCCCTTGCGCGGGGCGTCCGGCCAGTCCGGCACGAAGTCGGCGGGTTCCATCGGGACGCGGCCGCGGTGCAGCACGGCGTCGGCGTACTCATGGGCGTACCCCATGGGGTCGGCCCCCTTTCGGACGTTCGGAAGGTGAGCGGGAGGGACGGGCTGACCGGCGGGTCATGGGAAGGGATGGGGTGCGGGGTTGAGGCCGGCGGGGCCCAGCACCGTCCTCGTCCGGGGCATGTGGCGGGCGCGCTGCCGCGCCCAGCCGAAGTCGATCGGCAGCAGGCCGGGCACGAGGACCTTCACCGTGTGCAGGCCCAGGGCCCGCTGCTCGGGCAGGGTCTGGTCGACGAGCACCACGTCGAACCCGGCCGCCGCCACCGCGTCCACCGCCCGCAGCAGGTCCTCCCGGAGGTCGGCCGAGGCGACCGCCCCCGTGGCGTCGGGCCAGGCCAGATCGGCGACGGCCAGAGGTGGACGCGGGGACCGGGGCCGCAGCAGGAAGTCGGCGTACCGGCCCATCTCCGGGAGCCCGTACAGGATCGGATGGTCGTGGAGGCTGGTGACCAGGTCGAAGTCGGCGGCCATGGCGCGCAGCCGGGGCTCGTCGCGCCGGGTCCGGCCGGCCAGGTTCACCGCGTCGGTGGCGATCTCGCACAGCGCCGAGTCGAGCGCCGATTCGGGATCGAGACCGGCGCCCGCCCCGAAGCACATCCGTCCGATGCCTCCGTCGGCACGCTCGGCGCAGGCGGTGACGACCGGGATCGGGAACCCCACCCGGGTGTCGAAGAACCGGGCCCGGTAGCCGTACATGGCCAGCCGGTCGACCATGTGCCGGGTCGAGCGCCGTGTGCTCGTCGCCGGGTCGATCTCACGCAGCGGCACCTGCCCGTACCAGGCCAGCAGGAAGGCGTCCCGCTCGACGACCTCCATCAGGCCGAAGTAGCCGGCCTCGGCCCGACTGCCGCCGGAGGCACAACCGTTGGAGCTCTCCTGGACGAACCGGTGCTCCAGACCGGGGGCGTGGTAGTACGCGAGGACCTCGGGCACCGGCCGGGGCCGGGAGTCCCGCAGCGACCAGCCCCACACCCAGGGGATCGGCCGCTCGGGCGAGAACGGTGTGACGCGCGGGTTGGCGCGGTGGAAGGCGTCGTCGTACAGGCCGGTCTCGCGCGGGTCGACGGCCGCCGGGCCCAGGTCGTCGAGGGAGGCGACGAGCCGGGCGCCCCGCCCGCGCGCCCGCATCCCCGCGTACCGTTCCAGGCCCTCCAGCACCCCGATGCGGCGGCTGCGCGCGTAGGTGTCGGCGTGCCCGCCCCAGAACGTCTCGCGCAGATACGCGCCGGAACGGGTCGAGAAGCAGCCGATGCCGGCCGAGGTCGTGGTGGAGGCCACGTCGAAGATCACGGACGGGCCGACCGCCCCCCAGTGCGGGTTGGCGAAGGCGTCCTCCGGCAGCCGGTACTCCTCGGCCGGCCGTTCCCGGAAGGCCCCGGGCCGGTGCTTCGGCGCCGGCCGCAGCACCAGGGCCGCACCCTCGGCCGCGCCGGCCCCGGGCCGGGCGCACGACGGGCACTCCGGGTCGGGGACCAGTGGGTGGGTGCGGACGGAGAGGGCGTCCAGGTCGAGCAGGCGCACCAAGGGGAACGGGCCTGGATCGGGGCCCCGTTCGGCCGCCCGGGCCACCAGCGCGGCCACCGTCGTCGCCGCGTACGGGATCCCGTACGGCCAGGCGCCCGCCGCCCGGGTTCCACCGCCCAGTTCCAGGCCCTCCCGCAGCGGCACCGACCGGACGCCCTGCCACCGCCGTTCCAGACAGGTCGCGCAGCCGGCCTCCCCGTCCGCCGAGGGCCAGGGGCCGACGAGGATGTGACGCCCGTAGAGGCGCACCGGCAGCCGCCCGTCCGCGAGGGCGCCGCCGGAGGCGTAGGCGTCGGCCACGCCCAGCGCGGCCACCTCCGGATCGGGGCAGGGAGTCAACTCCCTCAGGACCGCCGCCAGTTCGCGGGCGAAGCGTTCGGCGGCCGCCACGCCGGCCCCGGGTGTCAGGGTGTCAGCCGGCATCGGCGGCCGCCCGGGTCAGCAGCACGCGCACCGTGACGATGCCCGCCACCGGCAGATCGGCGGCGTGCGTGGGGACGACGAACGCGTCCCGTCCGGCCGCCGAGAGCCGCTCCAGGACCCGCGGCCATTCCACCCCGCGGGAGTCGGCCCCGGCCGGTCCGGCGGCGGTCACGGGCACCAGCGCCGGGTCGAGGTCCCGCAGCAGCGGGTCGCCCGGATCGGCGACGAGTGCCGACTCGGGTCCCTCGGCGTCCAGTTGGGCCTCGCCCAGGAGGTCCCGTACGGCGTCCACGGCCGCGCCGGGCAGGTCGAGAGCCGTGCCGACCGCCCACCGGCCCGGCCCCTCGCCGGTACCTGGTGCGCGGGCCAGGATCACCGAGGCGCCCGAGCGGGCCCGCTCGCCGAGGTCGAGGAGTTCCACGTCGAGGTCGAGGAGCCTGGCCGAGCGGAGCAGGAAGGTGAGCTCCGGGTCGTCGCCGAGGACGTCGGGTGCGAGGACGGCCACCTCACCGGTGCCCGCGACCGCCCGGCACAGGGCGTCGTGCGCGAGCGCCGACAGGAGGCCGGCGGCGGTCGCCTCCGGCAGGCCGGTGCCCGCCCCGGCCCCGGCCCGGGTCGGCTCGAAACGGCGGTCGGCGTTGGCCGGGCCGAACGGCCGCACGGCCCCGGCCGGCACCCGCACCGCCTCCTTCGTCAGCAGCGACGTCGCGGCCGTCCAGTCGACGGCGCCGCCCGTGCCGCCCGTTCCCGAGGCGAGGGTGAGCAGGTCCGCGGCCACTTCCGGCAGCCCGTCCAGCGGTTCACCGCTCACGGCCGCCGGTACCACGTGCTCGGCGTAGACGCAGGCCGCCGCGTCCAGCGCACGCAGCCGCGCCCCCGCCGTGTGGTGCACGTCGTAGGCGGTGACCGTACGGGTGCCCCGCGCGCCCAGGCCGAGGACGACGGAGCCCACCTTCAGCGGCGTCTGCGTCAGCGGTTCGTCCGCGTAGGCGCGAAACACCCCGGCGTGCGGGCGGACGAGGACCGAGCGGCGTTCCAGCTCGGCCAGCGGACCCCGGGCAGCGTCGTCGTCGGGCGCGGTGGCCACCGTCGGCAGGAAGGCCGGCCGCACCGGCGCCGAGGTGAGGTCGACGGGCTCCGGCGCGGCGGCGGGTGCGGCGCAGAACGGACAGCGCGGGTGCGGGAGCAGCGGCTCGGCGGCCACGTCGAGCGTCGCCGTGTGCTGGATCAGCAGCTTGTCCCGGGTCTCGGCCGGCAGTACGCCCGTCGTCAGGCGGAAGACCTCGTAGCCCAGCAGGTTCCCGACCATCGCGGCCTGGGGACCGGCCGGCTGCGCCCGGGCGGCGCCGAGCACGAGCCCGCTCCACAGGTCCGCGGCGTCGGCCGCGTCCCCGGCACAACCGAGCCGCAGCGCCGCGCAGGCCCAGCAGGCTGCCGACCCGGCGTTCATCACCGGCCCCGCCACCACCCGGTCGCCGAAGGTCCAGGCGGGCAGCAGCGCCCGTCCCTCGGGGACGCCCGCGCGCAGCAGCTCCAGCACGGTGCGGGGGGTGTCCGGGCCGGCCGCGGCCACCACCAGGTCGTATCCCTCGTAGGCGGCCCAGCCCGGGGCCCCGGCGGGGAGGACCGGCAGACCGGCCGGGCAGCCCCCGGCCGCCAGTTCTTCGGCCTCCGCCCGTACGGCCGCGAACTCGTCCGGGGTGGTGGCTCCGGTCCCCTCGGCCAGCGCGGGCTCGACGCCGATCGCGGCGCAGCCGTTGCGGAGCAGCGAGAGCACGCACCAGCGGGCCACCGGTCCGTCACCGAGGACGGCGACCCGGGTGGCGCGGAAGCGGGCGAACCGGGCGTCGGCCTCGTCGGCGTAGTGGTCGACGTAGGCGATCTGGGGAGCGAACCGGGACGCGACGGCCGGTTCGGTCGCCGGACCGTCCGCGCCCTCGGCGGGCGCGGGGACGGAACGGGCGAAACCACGCGCGTAGAGCGCCTTGACGAGACCTCCCACCATCGCTTTCTGCCGGTCACCGAAGCCCGAACAGATCTCCTCCACCGACCGGCTGCCGTCGAGGTGCGGTACAAGGAGGGTGGCGAAGCGGTACCCGGAGGCGCCGGTGAGCCGGAAGCCGCCGTCGGCGTTGTGGAAGATCACGCCGTCGGGCGTGCGCGTGTACAGGACGTCGCGGCGGACTCGCGGCCGGGTTCCGGCCACTTCCGTGTAGGACGGTGAGGTCATGCGTGCGTCACACCTCTCGTTGCGGGGCGGGCGGGCCCGGGGTGGTGGGCCGCCCGCTCGGGGCGGGGTGGTGCGGGGTGTACGGATGGGGACCGTGGGACGGAGCGCGGGCGGGTGCGCGGCCGGAGCGGGGGTACGGGTGCCGGGCCGTCAGGAGGGGGCGCCGGGCGGACTCGGCGCGGCACGGGGACGTCGTCCGCGCAGGGCGGCGGGCCGGGGCGGTCGCGGCAGCGCCTGCGGATGGCCGCCGGGCGAGACCGCCGTGCGCCGGGCGTGGGCGCGCACCAGGGAGAGCGGGCGGAAGTCGCCGGGCAGGCCCTCCTCCAGGAAGCCGGCGTCCAGGAGCCCTTCCAGGAGGAGTTCGGCCGTCTCCGCGGGGATGCCCAGGACGCCGGCGGCGCGGGCGGCGGTGAGGGGTTCGTACGGGGAGGCCGCGAGCCGCAGATGGGCCTCGGCGAGCGCGGGCGGGAGCCGGCCTATGGCCTCGTCGAGGCGTCGCGGCACCGAGGTGCGGGGGTCGTCGGCGAGGCTGAGCCGGCCGGCCGGGTCCTGTCGCAGCCAGTCGGCGTAGTCGGCGAGCCCCAGCCGGGGCCGGGTCAGGAGCCGGGCCGCGGCGATCCGCAGGGCGAGCGGGTGGTGGCCGCAGGCGTCGGCGAGGTGCCGGACGGCGGCGGGCTCGGCGCCGGCCCGCTCGTCTCCGAGCACAGAGGTGAGGAGCGCCTCGGCCTCCTCCGCGGCGAGCACGCCGAGCCGGTGCACGGCGCCGCCGTGGGTGGCCACCAGGGCGGCGAGTCCCGTCCTGCTGGTGACGAGCGCGGACGCCCCGGCGTGCGCGGTCAGCAGCGGGCGGACCTGGTCGGGGTGGACGACGTCGTCGAGTACGAGGAGGACGGCGCCGGAGCGGGCGCCGTCGGGCAGGGCGCGGCGCAGCTCGGCGGCGGCGTCCTCGGCGGTACGGGGGCTGCCGTCGGCATGGGTGAACTGGACGAGCGCGCTGCCACCGGGGTGGTGACCGGCCACCAGGTGGGCCACGTGGAGGGCGAGGGCGGTCTTGCCGATGCCGGGGGCTCCGGAGAGGACGGCGACCGGGGCGCGCCCGTCGGTGCTCACACCGCCGGTGAGCAGCCGGACCAGGGCGGCGACCTCGGCCGCGCGGCCGGTGAATCCCGGCACCGTCGGCAGGGCGGCGGAGGCCGGCACGTGCGGGGCGGGAGCCGTGCGCCCGGGGCGGGGCCGGGGGGCCGCGGCGGAGAGGGGGGCGGCCCGTCCGGCGGACACGGCGGGTTCGCGCCCGGTGCCGGCCGGGCCCAGGTGCTCGCCGCGCAGGATGGCGAGTTCGAGGCTCTGCAGTTCGGAGCGGGGATCGACGCCGAGCCGGTCGCGCAGGTACTCCTTGACGCGCCGGTACTCGGCGAGCGCCTCGGTCTGCCGGCCGAGCCGGTAGAGGGCCGTCATCAGCTGCTCGGCGAACCGCTCGTGCGCCGGGTATACGCGCGTAACATCCCAGAGATCGACGAGGGCTTCACGACAGCGGCCGTGCTCCAGTTGGATGTCGACCACCCTCTCCAGGACCCGCAGCCGCTCCTCGGCGAGACGTGGCACCTCGTCCCGGTGCAGGAGTTCCGAGGGCACGTTGGCCAGGAGCGGACCCTGCCAGAGCGCGAGCGCGCTCCGCAGGGTGTACAGCTCGGAGTCGGCGCCGGAGCCGGCGGCCCGCTCGACGAGGCGACGGAAGTGCAGCAGGTCCAGCGTGTCGGCGTCGGCGTCGATGCGGTAGCCGCCCGCCACCGCCACGACGGCCTGGTCCTCGATGCCGTACTTGGCGAAGAGCCGGCGCAGCCGCAGGACGCAGCTCTGGAGCGCGGCCTTGGCCGTGGTCGGCTGCTTCTCGCCCCAGACGGCCCCGCGCAGCCGGTCGGTGGAGACGATCGCACCGGGGCGGACGAGCAGCGCCGCGAGCAGCGCCGTGGGCTTGGAGGGCGGGAGCACCACGACGTCCCGCTCGTCGGTGATCCTCAGGGGCCCCAGCAGTTGGAATCGCACGTGTTCTCCGTCTTCCCCGAGTGCGGTACCGGGCCGCTGGTCAAGCGGCCGGCCATGCGTGGTCGTACGACGTGCCGTCGGCGGTCGTCGTCGACGGACCCGTCCGGTCGGTGCGCGGCTGCGGCGCGAGGAACGGTGCGGACGGGGCATAAATTCGGAGGCCGAACGGGGACAGCGGGCATGGGGAACCACCGGGGGAAGCGGAGGGCCGGGGCGGCGCGCTGGGCGGTCGCGGCCGGCGAGAGGCCGGAAGGTGCGGCGGGTCATGGCCCGGTCGGCGGCAGGGCCAGCACGGAAGCTACAGGCGGTGCCCGGTGCGAACCAGGGGGGATGCGCTTCCGGCCAGACTCCGGCACATAGTTGACGTCAGCATCCGGATATGCAGGGGCGTGGAAGCGGAGTCCTGGCTTCGCGGCAAGCCATGAGGGCAGGACCGGCGCTGCTCCCTATCCGGACGCCGGGAGCCGGATCCGTCCGCTCTTCGGAGAGGCGCCGGGCGGCGCGTCGCAACAGGCAACAATGGCCGCTTTCCGACCGGCCTCGTCCCGGCGGGCAACGTGAGGGCCGCTCAGGAAACGCCGTCCGGAACGCCCCGGGCCGGCACCTCGAGACGCCGCTGAGCGCCGGCGGACTCACCGGGGCGACGCTCCGGAGGCGGACCGGGACCCACCCGGACCGCGATCCTGGGCGGCACGGCCGCCGCGGCCGGGATCGTGTGCGGCGTCCTCGCACCCTCGGCGCGGACAGCCCTCCCCGGAGCACCCGCCGTCCGGCAGACTCACCGTATGGAGATCGCCGAACACCTACACGTCCTGGACCGGGAAGGCCGGCTGCTGGCCGCGTCCGCCGAGGAGACCGGCCCGGACGCCAAGGTCGCGGCCTGCCCCGGCTGGCAGGTGCGCGACCTGCTCCGGCACACGGGCATGGTGCACCGCTGGGCCACCGCGTTCGTCGCCGAGGGCCACACCTCGTACCACCCCGACGGGGGCCTGCCCGATCTGGACGGCGCCGCGCTGCTCGCCTGGTTCCGCGAGGGGCACCGTCTGCTCGTCGACTCGCTCGGCAGCGCGCCCGGTGACCTGCGGTGCTGGACCTTCCTGCCCGCCCCGTCACCGCTCGCCTTCTGGGCGCGGCGGCAGGCGCACGAGACGGCGGTGCACCGGTACGACGCCCAGTCCGCGCGCGACGCCGCCCCCGACCCGGTCGAAGGGGACGTCGCCGTGGACGGGATCGACGAGCTGCTGACGGGTTTCCACGCCCGCGAGAAGAGCCGGGTACGGACGCCGAAGCCCCGGGTGCTGCGCGTGCACACGACGGACACGGACGCGGCGTGGACCGTGCGCCTGTCGCACGAGGCGCCCGCCGCCGAGCGGGCGGGGCGGTCCGACGAGCCCGACGCCGACTGTGAACTGTCCGGGCCCGCAGGCGAGTTGTACCTGTCGCTGTGGAACCGCCTGCCGTTTCCCGAGGTGACGGGTGACGCCGCGCTCGCCACGCTGTGGCGGGAGAAGTCGCAGATCACCTGGGGCTGAGCCGCCCCGGTCCGCCGGGCCCGGCGGGGCGGTCGCCCCCGCGCGCCCGCCCGTCAGTCGCCCTCGCGGCCACCCGCGAGCATCCGCCCCAGCACCGCGCGCTGCACGGGAAGCACCTCGCCGTGCAGCGCGCGGCCCCTGTCCGTGAGGCAGACGCGCACACCGCGCCGGTCCTCCGCGCACAGGCCGCGCGAGACCAGGCCGTCCTTCTCCAGGCGGGCGATGAGCCGGGACAGCGCGCTCTGGCTCAGATGGACGCGTTCGGCGATCTCCTGGACGCGGTACGCGCAGCCGCCGTCGGCCGCGACGCCCTCGGCCAGGATGTCCAGGACCTCGAAGTCGCTGGCGCCCAGGCCGTGCCGGTGCAGCACACGGTCGAGTTCGCACAGGGTGCGCGCGTGCACCGTCAGGATGTCGCGCCACTGGTCCACGAGTTGTCGCTCGGTCTTCCGATCGGCCACGTATCCGGCCTCCCTCGCCGCCATGGGCGCACCGTAGCAAAGGACGGGCTTCATTGCACCGGAATTAAATGCGTTTGCATCTGATGCATACGCATGTACTGTCGTCGCCATGACCTCTCCGCTCACCACCTCCGCGTCCGAGACACGCTGGACTCCACGACTGTGGGGAACCCTGCTGGTGCTCTGCGCCGCGATGTTCCTCGACGCGCTGGACGTGTCGATGGTCGGCGTCGCCCTGCCCTCCATCGGTACCGAACTCGACCTCTCCACCTCGACGCTCCAGTGGATCGTCAGCGGATACATCCTGGGATACGGCGGTCTGCTCCTCCTCGGCGGACGCGCCGCCGACCTCCTCGGCCGCCGCCAGGTGTTCCTGGTGGCCCTGGGCGTCTTCGCGGTCGCCTCGCTGCTCGGCGGACTCGTCGACTCCGGCCCGCTGCTCATCGCCAGCCGCTTCATCAAGGGCCTGAGCGCGGCGTTCACCGCCCCCGCCGGCCTGTCGATCATCACCACGACCTTCGCAGAGGGCCCGCTGCGCAACCGCGCCCTCTCCATCTACACCACCTGCGCCGCCACCGGCTTCTCCATGGGTCTCGTCCTCTCCGGCCTGCTCACCGAGGCCAGTTGGCGGCTGACCATGCTGCTGCCCGCGCCCATCGCGGTCGTCGCGCTCCTCGCCGGTCTGCGGCTCATCCCGCGCAGCGAACGGGAGAAGGACCACCGCGGTTACGACATCCCCGGTGCCGTGCTCGGCACCGCCTCGATGCTGCTGCTGGTGTTCACCGTCGTCCAGGCCCCCGAGGCCGGCTGGGGAACCGCGCGGACGCTGCTCTCCTTCGCCGCCGTCGCCGTCCTCCTCACGGTCTTCGTGGCGGTCGAACGGCGCAGCCCGAGCCCTCTGATCCGGCTCGGCGTGCTGCGTTCCGGCAGCCAGGTCCGGGCCCAGCTGGGCGCCATGGCCTTCTTCGGCTCGTACGTCGGATTCCAGTTCCTGGTGACGCTCTACATGCAGTCCCTGCTCGGCTGGTCGGCGCTGCACACGGCGCTCGCCTTCCTGCCCGCCGGAGCACTCGTCGCCCTCTCCTCCACGAAGGTGGGCGCCGTCGTCGACCGCTTCGGCACCCCGCGGCTGATCGCGGCCGGCTTCGCCTCCATGGTCGTCGGCTACGCGCTGTTCCTGCGCATCAGCCTCGACCCGGGGTACGCGACGGTGATCCTGCCGACCATGCTGCTGATCGGCGCGGCCTGCGCCCTGGTCTTCCCCTCGCTCAACATCCAGGCCACCAACGGCGTGGACGACCACGAGCAGGGCATGGTCTCCGGTCTGCTCAACACCTCGGTGCAGGTGGGCGGCGCGGTCTTCCTCGCCGTCGTGACGGCCGTGGTGACCGCGAACTCCCACGAGGGCGACTCGCCCCAGGCCGTCCTGGACAGCTACCGGCCCGGACTGATCGTCGTCACCGGCATCGCGCTCGTGGGTCTGCTGATCACGCTCACCGGACTGCGGACCCGGCGTCCGCAGGAGTCGGTCCTCGTCGCCTCGTCGGCGCCGGCCGGTACGGCATCCGGTACCACCACCGGCGCCGACCTCGGCTCCGCGTCCGTCTCCACTCCGGACGCCCCCGCGGCGGACTCGGCGCCGGGGGCGGAGAAGGAGCGCGTGGCCGTGCGCGACTGAGCGGCCGCCGGACTTCCCGGCTCCGCGCGTCCGGCGGGCGGTGCGCCGGCCGCCGGACGCGCCGGACGCGGCACGTCCGGCGAGGGCGGCGCGGCCCGGACGGGGCTCAGCCGAGCCAGCCCGGCCGGACCAGGCCCGACTCGTAGGCCAGGACGACGAGTTGGGCGCGGTCGCGGGCACCCAGCTTCACCATGGTCCGGCTGACATGGGTCTTGGCGGTGAGCGGGCTGACGACGAGTCTGCGGGCGATCTCCTCGTTGGACAGGCCGATGCCGACCAGGGCCATCACCTCCCGCTCGCGCTCGGTGAGCCGGGCGAGCGTCCCGGCGGCGGCCGGCTCCTTGGAACGGGCCGCGAACTCGGCGATGAGCCGGCGGGTCACCCCGGGCGACAGCAGCGCGTCGCCGTCGACGACCGCCCTGACCGCGCGCAGCAGTTCCTCCGGCTCGGTGTCCTTCACCAGGAAGCCGGAGGCCCCCGAGCGGATCGCCTCGAAGACGTACTCGTCGAGCTCGAAGGTGGTCAGCATGACCACCCTGACGGCGGCCAGTCCGGTGTCCCCGGTGATGCGCCGGGTGGCGGCGAGCCCGTCGAGCACGGGCATGCGGATGTCCATCAGGACGACATCGGGGCGCAGTTCACCCACCTTGCGCAGCGCCTCCTCACCGTCGGCGGCCTCCCCGGCCACCTCGATGTCGGGCTGCGCGTCGAGCAGCGCCTTGAACCCCGCCCTGACCAGCGACTGGTCGTCGGCGAGCAGTAAGCGGATCACCGGTCCTCCTCGGCTCTCAACGGCAGCACCGCCAGCACCCGGAAGCCTCCGTCGTCACGCGGTCCGGCCTCGATCGTGCCACCGAGGGCGGCGGCGCGCTCCCGCATTCCGGCCAGCCCGTTGCCGCTGCCGCCCGCGTCCGCCCCGGTCGCCGGGCCGTCGTCGTCGACCCGCAGCCGCAGCGCGCCCTCGGTGCGGGAGACCAGCACGCGCGCGTGCCGTGACCCCGAGTGCCGTACGACGTTGGTCAGCGCCTCCTGGACGATACGGAAGGCGGCGAGATCGGTGCCGGGCGGAAGGGACACGGACGCGCCCTCCGTCTCGGTGGCGACGGTCAGACCGGCGCTCGCGGCCTGTTCGACCAGCTCGGGGAGCCGGTCGAGGCCCGGCGCGGGGGCACGCGGCGCCTCGCCGGGCGCGCGGAGCGTGGCGAGCACCTGCCGGACCTCACCGAGCGCCTCCTTGCTGGCGGCCTTGATGGTGGTCAGCGCGCCGCGCGCCTGCTCCGGGTCGGAGTCGAGCAGCGCGAGTCCGACGCCCGCCTGGACGTTGATCACCGAGATGCTGTGGGCCAGCACGTCGTGCAGTTCGCGGGCGATGCGCAGGCGTTCCTCGTCGGCGCGCCGCCGGGCGGCCTGCGCGCGCTCCGCCCGCTCGCGGGCCCACTGCTCGCGGCGTACCCGCGCCAGTTCCGACAGCGCGACGATCGCCACGACCCAGGTGGCGACCACCAGCTCCTGGTACCAGGACGCGGCCCGGTCCGTCGAGGGCGGCAGCCACCGGTAGAGCCAGTGCGCGGTCAGCAGACGGCCCGCCCACAGCACGGCGACCGCTCCCCAGGCGGCCCTGCGGTGCCCGGTGACGACCGCGCTGAAGCAGCCCACCGCCACGGTGAGGAGGACCGGCCCGTACGGGTATCCGGCGCCGAGGTAGACCGTCGCCGTCGCCGCCGTGCCGGAGGCCACGAGCACCGGCCGCCGCAGCCGCCACAGCAGCAGACCGCACGCCACGAGGAGCAGCACCCGCGCGAAGACGTCGAGCTGGGCCCGGTGACCGTCCTGGGCGTGCCCGGCGAACTGCGAGCCGATCAGCACGAAGGCGGTCATCAGCAGCGTGGAGGGCCAGGGCAGCCGGGCCCGGCGCTCCTCCTCGTCCCGGCGGTTCCACCAGGGCGGCCCGTGCCGCCACCACGGGCCGGGGACGCGCTGTTCTTCCATGGCCTTCACGCTAGACGGGGCGAGGCGGGCGGGGCGTCCGACGGGCGGGGTGATCACGGGTACTCCCCGGGGAGTACCCGTGACCGTCACGGGCCCGCGGTGGGCGCCGTACGGGGTCAGCCCCGGGGATCGCCGGCCTGCGGATACACCAGGCCCACCCCGTGGGCGAGTTGGCCGGCGGCGTGGCGGAAGAACGCCTCCCGGTCCTCCACCACCCGGTTGAACTGTCCGAACACCTCGAAGCCGACCAGCCCGTAGAGCTGCGCCCAGGCCGCGACGAGCGCCGTGACGACCTCGGGCGGCAGGTCGGGGGCGAGCTCGGCCGCCAGCCGCCGGGCCTCGGGGCGCAGCTCGGCGGGGAGCGCCGGCCGGGCCAGCCCCTTGCTCTGGTGCGCCTCACGGACGATGCCGATGAGGAGGAGCCCGACGCGGGCGGCGGACGCGACGGTCGTGGAGGGCGCGGTGTATCCGGGCACCGGCGAACCGTAGATCAGCGCGTACTCGTGCGGATGCGCGAGCGCCCAGCCTCGCACCGCCTCGCAGACGAGCATCCAGCACCGTACGGGGCCCTCGCCCGCGCCGGACGCGTGCGCGGACTCCGCGGCCTCGCCGAGCGAGTCGTACGCGTCGATGATCAGGGCGGTCAGCAGGTCGTCCCGGCTGGGGAAGTAGCGGTAGAGCGCGGAGGAGACCATGCCGAGTTCACGGGCCACGGCCCGCAGGGAGAGCTTGGCGGCTCCTTCGGCGGCGAGCTGTCTGCGCGCCTCCTCCTTGATGGCCGCGGTGACCTCGGTCCTGGCGCGGGCCCGTGCTCCTCGTGCGGTGCTCATGCGGTGCAGTGTCCCATGCTTTCCGGAGCACTGCACACAAAGGAGAGCGGTGCACATTGTTGAGAGCACTGCTCTTGCAATGACGCGCCGAGCGGGTGCAGACTGGTGCTCACAAACGAGAGCACCGCTCTCTCCATCGCGGAGGTCACCATGTCGTCATCGCCGTACTACCTCAAGGGCAGCCCGCTCAACGTCCGGCTGAACAGCGTGATCGGCTGGCTCGCCCGCCACGGCGTCAGCCTCATGGGCTCCGCGGAGATGTCGGTACGCGGCCGCAAGAGCGGCCGGATGCAGCGCGTCCCGGTCAACCCGCACACCTACGAGGGCGCCCAGTACCTGGTCTCCGCCCGGGGCCACTCCCAGTGGGTGCGCAACATGCGGGTCGCGGGCGGTGGCGAGCTGCGCGTCGGCCGGAAGGTCCGCGAGTTCACCGCGGTGGAGCTTCCCGACGCGGAGAAGCTCGCGGTCCTGCGCACCTACCTGAAGAAGTGGGGCTGGGAGGTCAACCAGTACTTCCAGGGCGTGACGGCCGAGTCCAGCGACGAGGAACTCATCGCCGCCGCACCCGACCACCCCGTCTTCCGGATCACCGTGAAGCGGTGAAGCGTTCAAGCCGCGAACCGCATGACCCGGCCGACGGCCCGACCGGTCGCGCACGGCTGGCCCGGCGCGAAGCGCCCGCCGGGCCGGAGCCAGGGCCGCCGGCCCGCGCGAACCGCCTGGCCCGCTCGCTCTGCCCGCCCTACCGGTCGAGCGCCGACAGGGCGCGGCCGGCCATCGGGTGCGAACGCACCAGCTCACCGAGCGACGTCGAGCCGCGCGTGATCCCGGTGAACGCCTTCCACGCGGGCCGGAAGCCGGTGAGCGCGGCGTGGAACATGCCCGGGCGGCGCTCGAAGGCCCTGAGCAGGCTCTTGCCGACGCCCATCTCCACGCCGAGGCCCGCCTTGACCGCGAAGGCGTAGTTCAGCGCCTGGCGCCGGGTGTCGACCGCGTCGTGGGCCTCCGCGATCCGCACCGCCCACTCGCCCGCGAGGCGGCCGGAGCGCAGCGCGAAGGAGATGCCCTCGCGGGTCCACGGTTCCAGCAGGCCCGCCGCGTCGCCGCAGACCAGCACACGCCCCCGGGAGAGCGGGGAGTCGTCCGCCCGGCAGCGGGTCAGGTGCCCGGAGGAGAGGGCCGGTTCGAAGCCGGCGAGCCCGAGCCGGGCGATGAAGTCCTCCAGGTACCGCTTGGTGGCGGCTCCTTCGCCGCGGGCCGAGATCACGCCGACGGTGAGCGTGTCGCCCTTGGGGAAGACCCAGCCGTAACTGCCGGGCATCGGGCCCCAGTCGATGAGGACGCGGCCCTTCCAGTCCTCGGCGACGGTCTCGGGCACCGGGATCTCCGCCTCGAGGCCGAGATCGACCTGGTCGAGCTTGACGCCGACGTGTGCTCCTATCCGGCCCGCGCTGCCGTCGGCGCCGACGACGGCCCGCGCCAGCAGCGTCTCGCCGCCCTGGAGGACGACGGCCACCGTGCGCCGGTCCGGCACGGCCGAGCCGTGCTGCTCGACCCGTGACACCGAGACGCCGGTGCGCAGTTCGGCGCCGGCCTTCTGGGCGTGCTCGACGAGCTGCTGGTCGAACTCGGGCCGGTTGATCAGCCCGAACAGCATCTGCCTGGAGCGGCGGGTCCGCGCGAACCGGCCGTCCATCGAGAACGTCACCGCGTGCACCCGGTCCCGCAGGGGCAGCTCGAAGCCGGGGGGCAGGGCGTCGCGCGAGGGGCCGATGATGCCGCCGCCGCACGTTTTGTAGCGGGGCAGCTCCGCCTTCTCGACCAGCAGGACGCTGCGTCCCGCCACCGCTGCCGCATAGGCGGCCGAGGCGCCCGCGGGCCCCGCGCCGACCACGACGACGTCCCATACCCTCTGCTCGTCGCCCGCCGAAGAGTTCTCGCTGCTCACGATGGTCTGATGCTCCCGATCCAGCCGCCTGCCGCACCTTTCCCCCGCATCCTACGGCGGACGTCGCCGCAGGCCGTTGTGGGAGGATCGGCGTACAGAAATAGAACGTCGCACCCACAAGGAGCGTGCCCATGTCGTCGAATCCGGTCGCCGAGACCGTCGCCTCGCTGATGCCCAGGGCGAAGGCGGAACTCACCGAGCTGGTGGCCTTCAAGTCGGTGGCGGATTTCGACCAGTTCCCGAGGAGCGAGAGCGAGGGCGCCGCGGGCTGGGTGGCCGACGCGCTGCGCGCCGAGGGTTTCCAGGACGTGGCCCTGCTCGACACCCCCGACGGCACCCAGTCGGTGTACGGGTTCCTGCCCGGCCCGGAGGGCGCCAGGACGGTCCTGCTGTACGCGCACTACGACGTGCAGCCTCCGCTGGACGAGGCGGCCTGGGCGAGCCCGCCGTTCGAGCTGACGGAGCGCGACGGCCGCTGGTACGGACGGGGCAGCGCCGACTGCAAGGGCGGCCTCATCATGCACCTGCTGGCGCTGCGGGCGCTCAAGGCGAACGGCGGCGTGCCGGTGCACGTCAAGGTGATAGCCGAGGGTTCGGAGGAGCAGGGCACCGGCGGTCTGGAGCGGTACGCCGAGGCGCACCCCGAGCTGCTGGCCGCGGACACCGTCGTCATCGGTGACACCGGCAACTTCCGGGTCGGCCTGCCGACGGTCACCTCGACCCTGCGCGGCATGACCCTCCTCCGGGTCCAGGTCGACACGCTCGAGGGCAATCTGCACTCGGGGCAGTTCGGCGGCGCGGCGCCCGACGCGCTCGGCGCGCTGGTCCGCGTGCTGGACTCGCTGCGGGCCGAGGACGGCTCCACGACGGTCGACGGGCTCACCGCGGACGCCGTCTGGGACGGGCTGCAGTACGACGAGGCGGCCTTCCGGGCGGACGCGAAGGTGCTGGACGGGGTGGAGCTGATCGGCTCCGGCACGGTCGCCGACCGCATCTGGGCCCGCCCGGCCGTCACCGTGCTCGGCATCGACTGCCCGCCGGTGGTCGGCGCGACGCCGTCCGTGCAGGCGGGCGCCCGTGCGCTGATCAGCCTGCGGGTACCGCCGGGCGTGGACGCGGCCGAGGCGACGAAGCTGCTGCAGGCGCACGTGGAGGCGCACACGCCGTGGGGCGCGCGGGTGCGGACGGAGCAGATCGGCCAGGGGCAGGCGTTCCGCGCCGACACGACCAGCCCGGCGTACGAGGCGATGGCCCGGGCCATGGCGGTCGCCTACCCGGGCGAGGAGCTGCAGTACGCGGGCCAGGGCGGCTCGATCCCGCTGTGCAACACGCTGGCCGCGCTGTACCCGGAGGCGGAGATCCTGCTGATCGGCCTGAGCGAGCCCGAGGCGCAGATCCACGCCGTGAACGAGAGCGTGTCCCCCGAGGAGCTGGAGCGCCTCTCGATGGCGGAGGCGCTGTTCCTCCAGAACTACGCCGGCAGCTGAGCCGGGCGGGTTCACCGGTGGCCGCACGTCCGGCGTGCGGCCACCGGTGCTCCCGGCGGGAGGGACGGCGCCGGGCGGCTACACCGGTACGCCCGCCTCCAGATAGAGCGCCGCGCCCCGCTCCCGTGCCCGCAGGGCCCAGCGGAGCCGCTCGTAGCGGACGGGGGGCAGCAGCCGGGCCGCCTCCTGCTCGGTGACGAACCGCCAGTCGCGCAGTTCGGGACCGGGCAGGAGCATCCGTTGGGCGTCGGCGGTGTCGAGCCGTCCGCCGTCGAAGATCAGCCGCAGGCCGCCGTAGCCGGGCGGTACGGGGGTCTCCCAGTCGACGACGAGGAGCCGGGGCAGCTCGTCGAGGCGGAGCCCGGTCTCCTCGGCGACCTCGCGGACGCCCGCGCGCGCGGGCGCCTCGCCGGGTTCGACGACGCCTCCGGGAAACTCCCAGCCCGCCTTGTAGGTCGGGTCGACGAGCAGGATCCGGTCCTGTTCGTCGAAGAGGAGCACACCGGCGGCGACGGTCTCGGCGGTGGGTTCGGGGGTCTGCACGATGTCGCAGGCCGGGGCCTCGCCGGTGAGCACCGCGTCGGCGATGCGCCGGGCGGCTTCGTACGGGGTGAGACCGCCGGTGTCGACGGGGTGGGCGTCGGCGGTCAGCCAGGAGTCGAGCGCGGCGCGGTAGGGCTCGATGTGGTCGAAGGCCCACTGGCGTACGCGCAGGTCGCCGTCCGGGAGGTCGGGTGGGACCTCCCGGTCGGCTATTCGCTGGCGCAAAATCGTTTCCGCCGGAGCGAGGAGCACATGGCGGACCGGGATCCGGCGCGAGGCGAGGCCGCCGAAGATCTCGTCGCGGTACTCCTGGCGGAGCAGGGTCATGGGGACCACGAGGACGCCACCGAGTTCCGCGAGCATGGCGGCCGCGGTGTCGACCACGAGGCGCCGCCAGATCGGCAGGTCCTGGAAGTCGCCGACCTCGGCGAGGCGTTTGGGCGGCAGCAGGTACGCGAGTCCGCCGCCGATGACCTCGGGGTCGAAGAGCGTGCTGTTCGGGATCAGGTCGATCAGTTCCCGTGCGGTGGTGGTCTTCCCCGCACCGAACGCACCGTTGATCCAGACGATCACGGTTCCCCCTCTTCTGTTGGCCCCCTGTGGCTTGCCCGCTCCACCCTGCCACGGAAACCAGGCGCTGATGAGAGCGCCGCCAGGACACCTGATCCCGGACACGCCACGGCGCCCCCGCCCCGGAAGGAGGGGCGGGGGCGCCGTGGCGGCGGGGTCAGCCGTCGTGCCCCGGGGCGTGCTCGTCCAGGGCCACGCCGTCGGTGTCGACGGTGTGGTCGAGGGCGCTGAGCGTGTCCTTGGCGTCCAGGCCGCCCAGCGCGGCGCTGTCGAGGGCGTGGGACGGGGTGACGGCCGCGACCACGAATCCGGCGGCGAGGGAGGCGACGGCCAGCATGCTTCGCTTCTTCATGCCCCGCTCAACTGCCGAGCGGCCGCCGGGGTCACGGGTGAGCGTCCTTCCCGGCCGGGAACATGAGGCGGCCGCGGCGGGGCGTGCGTGCGCACCGGCACGGAGCGGTCGCCCTCCCCCCGCCCGGCGAGGACGGGCCGTCGGCGGGCCGGCACCGGCGCCGCCGCCGGCCACCCGCACCGCACGCCCTCCGGGCACCACACCGGTACCGCGCACCACACCGGTACCGGGCACCGCACGCCCTCCGGGCACCACGTCGTCCGATCGCCACGTCGTCCGATCGCCACGCGGGCGGCACCGCCTGCGGCCGCCTGGGCGTCAGCCGCCCACGCCCGCCGCGGTCGCGTCCGTCCGCCGGGTGAGCGCGGCCGCCGCGGCGCCGACCAGACCGGCGTCCGTGCCCATCCGCGCGGGCGTCACCGTCAGACGCCGTACGAAGGAGAGCGTCGCGTAGTCGTCCAGGGCCTTGCGCAGTGGCGTGAACAGGACGTCGCCGGCGTTGGCCACTCCCCCGCCGACGACCGCGATGTCGATCTCGACGAGCGTCGCCGTGGCCGCGATACCGGCGGCGAGCGCCCTGGCGGCGCGCTCGAACGAGGCGACGGCCACCGCGTCCCCGGCCCGGGCCGCGGCGGCCACCGCGGCCGCCGAGGCGTCGCCGTCCGGGCCAGGCCGCCAGCCGCCCGCCTGGGCGCGGCGGGCGATGTTGGGGCCGCTGGCGATGCGCTCCACGCAGCCGCGCGAGCCGCAGGGGCAGGCGTCGCCGTCCAGGTCGACGCTGATGTGCCCGATGTGGCCCGCGTTGCCCGTGGGTCCGGGGTGCAGCCGGCCGTCGAGGACGAGGCCTCCGCCGACACCGGTCGACACGACCATGCACAGCGCGTTGTCGTGGCCCCGGGCCGCGCCCTGCCAGTGCTCGGCGGCGGTGATGGCGACGCCGTCGCCGATCAGCTCCACGGGCAGCCCGCCCGTCGCGGCACGGACCCGCTCGACCAGCGGGTAGCCGCGCCAGCCCGGCACGTTCACCGGGCTCACGGTGCCCGCCGAGGCGTCCACCGGACCCGCGCTGCCGATGCCGACCGCGCGTGCCCGGCTCCAGAGCGGGGAGAGCGCCAGCTCACGGAGCACCTCCTCGACGGCCCGCATCACGGTGTCGCCGTCCTCGCGCGCGGGGGTCGCGCGCTGCGCGCGCACGAGGATCCGGCCGTGGGCGTCCACCAGCGCTCCGGCGATCTTGGTGCCGCCGATGTCGAGCGCGGCCACGAGGTCGGTGTGCATAGAGTCAGATCTCCCGCTGCTGTGTCCTTCCGGCGCCTGGCACACGGCTCGCACCGCGGGCACCGGATCCCCGGCCGGGGGCTGGCAGACGACGTGCCCCGTGAGGGGCGCGGGCCGGAGATTGTGGTGGACAGTGTCTCCCGCATCTGACAACGTTGTCCAGGCTCTATGCTCGACGCCACATCCTCATACAACCCCATGGACCGACCCTCACCCCCCGCCCCGCGGGGGACGCGCGCCATGGACGACAGGACAGGACAGCGCATCGTGGCCCAGACCGCCCGCCGATCCGAGAACCGCTACGGCAACCGCCCGACCATGAAGGACGTCGCGGCGCGCGCCGGGGTCGGGCTCAAGACGGTGTCGCGGGTGGTCAACGGGGAGCCGGGCGTCACGCCCGACACCGAGCGCCGGGTGCAGGAGGCCATCGACGCGCTGGGCTTCCGGCGCAACGACAGCGCGCGGGTGCTGCGCAAGGGCCGCACCGCGAGCATCGGCCTGGTCCTGGAGGACCTCGCCGACCCCTTCTACGGTCCGCTCAGCCGCGCCGTCGAGGAAGTGGCCCGCGCGCACGGCGCGCTGCTGATCAACGGCTCCAGCGCCGAGGACCCGGACCGCGAGCAGGAGCTGGCGCTCGCCCTGTGCGCGCGCCGCGTGGACGGACTCGTCATCATCCCGGCGGGCGACGACCACCGCTATCTGGAGCCCGAGATGAAGGCGGGCGTCGCCACGGTGTTCGTGGACCGCCCCGCCGGGCAGATCGACGCCGACGTCGTCCTCTCGGACAACTTCGGGGGCGCCCGCGACGGTGTCGCCCACCTCATCGGGCACGGCCACCGCAGGATCGGCTTCATCGGCGACCAGCCGCGCATCCACACGGCCGCCGAGCGGCTGCGCGGCTACCGTACGGCCATGGAGGACGCCGGGATACCGGTGGAGGACGCCTGGATGTCCCTGGGCGTCACCGACCCGGTCCGGGTGCGCCGGGCCGCCGAGGAGATGCTGGCCGGCCCCTCCCCCGTCACCGCGATCTTCACGGGCAACAACCGGGTGACGGTCACCGTGGTCCGCGTCCTCGCCGAGCACCGCACCCCCGTCGCCCTCGTCGGCTTCGACGACATCGAGCTCGCCGACCTGCTCCAGCCCGGTGTCACCGTGGTCGCGCAGGACGCCGCCACCCTCGGCCGTACCGCCGCCGAGCGCCTCTTCCGCCAGCTGGACGGCGCGCTGCTGCTCCCGGAGCGCATCGAGCTCCCGACCCGCCTGATCACCCGCGGCTCGGGCGAACTGCGGCCCGCGGGCTGACCCGCGGGCCCACGAGGGCGACGGGCCCGGGGCGCGTGTGCCGTACCAGGCGTCACGAGCCGGGCGGGACTTCCGAGACAACACCTAGGAGAGCGTCAGCCCGCCGCGGCGCGGTGAGGCGAAGGCGTCGAGGTCGGCTCGGGTCAGCCCGGTGGCACGGGCGACCTCGTCCATGTCGAGGGCGCCGCAGTCGAGGCCGCGCAGCAGGTAGCCGCTGAGCGCCTTGGCCGTCGCGGGCTCGTCCATCACGTCGCCGCCGGTCCGGCCGGCGTACCGGACGAGCCGTGCGGCGGCCCGTTCGAAGCCCTCCCGGTAGAAGGCGAAGACGGCGGCGTAGCGGGTCGGGAGGTGGCCCGGGTGCATGTCCCAGCCCTGGTAGTAGGCGCGGGCCAGGGCGCGGCGGGTCAGGCCGTGGTGCAGCCGCCATGCCTCGTGGACCTGCGCGGTGGGGCCGACGGGCAGGACGTTGGTGGAGCCGTCCGAGACGCGTACGCCGGTGCCCGCGGCGGCGACCTGCATGACCGCCTTGGCGTGATCGGCCGCCGGGTGGTCACTGGCCTGGTGGGCGGCGGAGACGCCGAGGCAGGCGCTGTAGTCGAAGGTGCCGTAGTGCAGGCCCGTGGCGCGCCCCCCGGCGGCCTGGATCATCCGGGCGACGGCCGCCGTGCCGTCGGAGGCGAGGATCGACTGGCTGGTCTCGATCTGGATCTCGAACCCGATCCGGCCGGGCTCCAGGTCCCGGGCCCTCTCGAACTCCTCCAGCAGCCTGACCATCGCGGTGACCTGCTCCGCGTACGTCACCTTCGGCAGTGTCAGCACCAGCCCCCCGGGCAGCCCGCCGGCCTCCATCAGCCCGGACAGGAAGACGTCGAGGGTGCGGATGCCACGGTCCCGGACGGCCGCCTCCATGCACTTCATGCGGATGCCCATGTACGGGGCCGCCGTGCCGTCCCGGTACGCCCGGGCGATCAGCCGGGCGGCGCGCGCCGCGTCGGCGTCCTCCTCGGCGTCCGGGCGGGGGCCGTAGCCGTCCTCGAAGTCGACGCGGAGGTCCTCGACGGGCTCGCGCTCCAGCTTGGCGCGCACGCGCGTGTACACGGGCTCGGCCAGCTCGTCGGCGAGGCCGAGGACGGCGGCGAAGGACGCGGCGTCCGGGGCGTGCTCGTCGAGGGCCGCCAGCGCCCGGTCGCCCCAGGAGCGGATCGTGCCGGCGGCGAAGTCGTCGCCCGGGACGTACACGGTGTGGACGGGCTGGCGGGTTCCGGGGTCTCCCGGGTAGCGGCGCTCCAGCTCGGCGTCGACCGGGGCGAGGGAGGCGCTGATCTCCTCGCTGACCCTGCCCGCGAGACTCGTGGTCACCTTCTCCTGGCGGCCCTGACCCATCTCACACCCTCCAGCTTTCCGTCACGCGGAATTAGCAATCCGTATGGTGAAGTTATCCGGCGATCTTCCCACCGGTCAACACCTTCCCGCCGACCGTCCGTCCGTACCGGCGACGCGGACCGTCGCACACCCGCCGCACACCCGCCGACGGGGCCGTCCGGCGCGAGGGAACGCCCGAGGCCCCTGCGACCGTGCTGGTCGCAGGGGCCTCGTGGCTCGGGTGACGGAGGCCGGGGCCTCCGTGGCGGGATCAGCCCTTGCGGGTGTTGATCTCCTCGGTGAGCTGCGGGACGACGTCGAAGAGGTCGCCGACGACGCCGTAGTCGACGAGGTCGAAGATCGGGGCCTCCGCGTCCTTGTTGATGGCCACGATGGTCTTCGAGGTCTGCATGCCGGCCCGGTGCTGGATCGCGCCGGAGATGCCCGAGGCGATGTACAGCTGCGGCGAGACCGACTTGCCGGTCTGGCCCACCTGGTTGGTGTGCGGGTACCAGCCGGCGTCGACGGCGGCACGCGAGGCGCCGACGGCCGCGCCGAGCGAGTCGGCGAGCGCCTCGATGACGGCGAAGTTCTCGGCGCCGTTGACGCCACGGCCACCGGAGACCACGATCGCGGCCTCGGTCAGCTCCGGGCGGCCGGTCGACTCGCGCGGGGTGCGCGAGGCGACCTTGGTGCCGGTGGCCTTCTCGGAGAAGGTGACCGCGAGGGCCTCGACGGTGCCCGCGGCGGGGGCGGCCTCCACGGCGGCCGAGTTCGGCTTGACCGTGATGACCGGAGTGCCCTTGGAGACGCGGGACTTGGTGGTGTAGGAGGCGGCGAACGCGGACTGCGTGGCCACCGGGCCCTCGTCGCCGGCCTCGAGGTCGATGGCGTCGGTGATGATGCCGGAGCCGATGCGCAGCGCGAGGCGGGCGGCGATCTCCTTGCCCTCGGCGGAGGACGGCACCAGGACGGCGGCCGGGGAGACGGTCTCGTACGCGGCCTGGAGCGCGTCCACCTTCGGTACGACGAGATAGTCGGCGAACTCGGGGGCGTCGGCGGTGAGGACCTTGACCGCGCCGTGCTCGGCGAGCGCGGCAGCGGTGTCGCCCGCACCGGCGCCGAGGGCGACGGCGACGGGCTCGCCGACGCGGCGGGCCAGGGTCAGCAGCTCCAGGGTGGGCTTGCGGACGGCGCCGTCCACGTGGTCGACGTAGACGAGAACTTCAGCCATGGGACTTCTTCTCTCCTGCTTGCGAAAGATGAGGGGCGGTCAGCGGATCCGGGACTCGGGGCACGGAGTGACCTCCGGCCCGCGAGGCTGCGTCAGACGAACTTCCGCTCCGCGAGGAAGGCGGCGAGCTGCTTGCCGCCCTCGCCCTCGTCCTTGACGATCGTGCCGGCGGTGCGCGCCGGACGCTCGGCCGCGGAGTCGACCGTGGTGTAGGAACCCTCCAGGCCGACCTCCTCGGCCTCCAGGTCCAGGTCGGACAGGTCCCAGGACTCCACCGGCTTCTTCTTCGCCGCCATGATGCCCTTGAAGGACGGGTAACGGGCCTCACCCGACTGGTCGGTGACCGACACGACGGCCGGCAGCGACGCCTCGAGCAGCTCGGAGGCCGAGTCGCCGTCGCGGCGGCCCTTCACGACGCCGTCCTCGACGGAGACCTCGGACAGCAGCGTCACCTGCGGCACACCGAGACGCTCGGCGAGCAGCGCGGGTACGACGCCCATGGTGCCGTCGGTGGAGGCCATGCCGGAGACGACCAGGTCGAAACCGGCCTTCTCGATCGCCTTGGCGAGCACCAGCGAGGTGCCGAGGGCGTCGGTCCCGTGCAGGTCGTCGTCCTCGACGTGGATGGCCTTGTCGGCGCCCATCGAGAGCGCCTTGCGCAGCGCGTCCTTGGCGTCCTCGGGACCGACGGTCAGCACGGTGATCTCCGCGTCGTCCGCCTCGTCGGCGATCTGCAGCGCCTGCTCGACCGCGTACTCGTCGAGCTCCGAGAGCAGACCGTCCACGTCGTCACGGTCGACGGTCAGGTCATCGGCGAAGTGCCGGTCGCCAGTGGCGTCGGGCACGTACTTCACAGTGACAACGATCCTCAAGCTCACGCCGGCTCTCCTACTGCATCGTGATTTCCGAGCTGCCTCTTGCAGGCAGCATAGGCGCCTGAAGCGGCCGATCCCGGTCGGGGCGACCCGCGCTCCGAAGGGAAATATTACTCGTCAGTACACCGAGACTCTTCCCGCTAAGCAAGCGCTTTGAACTGTGACCTTGACAACGCTGCGTAGTCGGTCACGGGGCGCGGTCGCCGCGGTCAGTCGCGCAGGCCGCCGAAGCGTCCGTCGTGATAGAGCAGAGGGCGCCCGGAACCGGTGGGATCGCCCAGGACGGCCTCGGCGAGGACGACGCGGTGGTCACCGGCGGGCACACGCGCGACGATCCTGCAGACCAGCCAGGCGAGGACCCCGTCGAGCACGGGCACGCCCTGGGGCCCCTCCCGCCAGCGGGTGGACGGGCCGAAGCGGTCGGCGCCGCTGCGGGCGAAGGTGGCGGCGAGGTCCCGCTGGTGTTCACCGAGCACGTGGACGCCGACGTGGCCGGACTCGGAGATCGCGGGCCAGCTGGAGGCCGCCGTACCGATGCCGAAGGAGACGACCGGCGGGTCGGCGGAGACCGAGGTGAGCGAGGTGGCGGTGAATCCGACCGGACCGCCGGCGCCCTGGGCGGTGATCACGGCGACGCCTGCCGCGTGCCGCCGGAAGACGGAGCGCAGCAGGTCCGGGGAGGCGAGCCGGGTGGCGTCGAGATCGGGGGTTGCCGTCATGGAGTTGTCCTTCTTCACGAGTCGACGAGCGGGTCCGTGGCTGCTCAGTGGCCCGGACAGCACGCGCTCGCCGTGCGGGCGAGGTCCACATGGACGCGCTCGGAGAGAAGGATTTCCTTGGGCATACGGTCAGGCTGACGATAGGTGGGGCCTGCAGTCAAGTGCGTTCCGGTATCTGGGAGCAGCGTCACTACGGGTGTCCGGCCCCGGCCCCGCCACACGTCGGGGCGGCACCGCATCCCCGCTCAGGAGTCTCCCGCCCCGCGCCGCACGGCCTCGCCCAGTGCGGCGACGACGTCCGCCGTGCGCGGCCGGCCCGCGGCACGCCGGACGATCCGGCCCGCGGAGTCGAGCACGAGGACGGTCGGGGTCTTCAGGATGTCCAGTTCGCGTACCAGCCCGAGATGTTCCTCGGCGTCGATCTCCACGTGCGACACGCCGGGGACCATCCCGGCCACCTCGGTGAGGACCCGGCGGGTGGCCCGGCAGGGCGCGCAGAAGGCGCTGGAGAACTGGACCAGCGTCGCGCGCTCCCCCAGCGTTCCGCCCACTCCGGCCAGCACCTCGCCGAGACCGGTCTCACCGCCGGCGCCGCCCGCACCGGGAACCGCTCCGTCCCCCTCGCGCCCGTGCACGTACACCCTCCCGCTCCGCCGTCACCACGGCACTCGACCCTATGCGGCGGACCCTCACGGCTGTCCGCCGGCGCGGCATCACACCCGCACCGCATGTGCTTCCTGACCTCACCAGCGTTCACCGAAGGCGGCTGATTCCCGTCCGGCGGGCGGGTGACGTGACGAGGATCTCGCGCGTGGCGGGCACCAGGGCTGGCCAGCCGTTCGTTCTTCGGGCACGATCTGCGCAATGCCGTAAACCTACGGCCGCGTAACTTCCAGCCGGGAGAACCCTTCCCAGGCAGAGAGAAGGGTCCACCCCCTCCATGGCAGAGCTTGTCTACCGTCCCGTGATCGGTCTCGCCCGCACGCTGTTCAAGGCTTGGGACCTCAAGATCGACTGCAAGGGATCGGAGAACATTCCGCGCTCGGGTGGTGCCGTCCTGGTCAGCAACCACATCAGCTACCTGGACTTCGTCTTCGACGGCCTGGCCGCCCTCCCGCAGAAGCGCCTGGTGCGCTTCATGGCCAAGGAGTCGGTGTTCCGGCACAGGATCTCCGGCCCGCTGATGCGCGGCATGAAGCACATCCCGGTGGACCGCAAGCAGGGTGAGACGGCGTACGCGCACGCCCTGGAGTCGCTGCGCGCCGGCGAGATCATCGGGGTCTTCCCCGAGGCCACCATCTCGCAGTCGTTCACCCTCAAGAGCTTCAAGTCGGGTGCCGCGCGGCTGGCCCAGGAGGCCGGCGTGCCGCTGGTGCCGATGGCCCTGTGGGGCACCCAGCGCCTGTGGACCAAGGGACACCCCCGCAACTTCAGGCGCAGCCACACCCCGATCACCATCCGCGTCGGCGAGCCGGTGGAGGCTCCGACCGACCAGTACGCGGGAGCGATCACACGGCGGCTGCGCGAGCGCGTCCAGGAGCTGCTGGAGGCCGCGCAGCGCGCCTATCCCGTGCGCCCCAAGGGCCCGGACGACACCTGGTGGATGCCCGCCCACCTCGGCGGCACGGCGCCCACGCCTGAGCAGGTGCGCGCCGCCGAGGCCGGCTGAGTCCGGCCCCCGTTCCTCAGGCCGCCGACTCCGGTGCGCGGACCGTGATCCGCGCACCGGGGCTGAACTTCTCGAGCAGTTCGGCGAGCTCGGCGCCCGCCGCCGTGACGTCGGCCACCGGCATCGGGGCCAGGCTCTCCAGAAGGAAGATCGCCGAGGTCGTCTCCTCCGTGAGCCGCGTGCGCGGCCCCTGCCGCCAGTTCCAGCGGCGGCAGGTCACGCCCGCCTCGTCGCACCACACGACCTCACCGGCGTCCGGGTGCTCGACCGCCTGCTCGCCTCCGGCGACGGTCACGAAGTCCTCCTCACCCGTGGCGCGCACCAGCCGCATGGCGCCCTGGACGCGGTCGAGGTCCTCACCGCCGACCGGGATCAGATGGGCGACGCTGATCGCGTTGTAGAGGTCGACCAGCAGGTTGATCCGGGGCAGCCCGGCGTCCGACAGGGCCCGCTTGGCCAGTGCCTCCGCCGAGTTGCGCGTCCGGGACGGCTTGGAGCCGAAGGCCGTGTAGATCTCGCGCCAGGCCGCGACGTGCGCGTCCTCGTGCGGCGCCCGGCCGTCCAGACGGGCGGCGAGGCGGCGGCCCGCGTCGTCGAGCAGCGCGGAGGTGCCCTCGGTACTGGGCCCGCCCACGAGTCCGTGCGCCTCGACGGCGACATGGGTGAACCCGGGCGCCAGGGCGCGGACCTCGTCGGACACGGTGAGGGTGAGAGTCATCGTCTGCCTTGCCTCCGAATGCGGCGGGAAGGGACCCTCAGAGGGTGCTCGGAAGGCGCTTCCACAGGGACGGCCGGTCGGGTGCGGCCCTGAGGGCGTCGAGCACGACCGGATGGGGTTCAGTGTAGAGCACTGGATAGTCCAGCTCATTGGACTGCGGGTCCGGCGTCCAGGCCAGTCGCTCGCCGTCCAGGGAGAACCGTGCGTCGACGCCCGGTTTGTTGCCGCGGCAGTCCTGCCGGTGCCACGCCCCCTTGAACCGCACGGCGACGAGACCGTGCACCGCGAGTCCGCTCCCGTCGTCGTGCGCGAGCGACTGGTAGCACAGGGCGGTGGGGATGTCCTCGGCGCGCAGGAGCGCGGCCAGGGCGTGGGCCTTGGCGTGGCAGATACCGGTGCGCCGCTCCAGGACGTCGGAGGCACGCCAGGTGACGCGCGGATCGTCCGCGTCCTGGGAGTGCGGGATGGTGTCGCGTACGAATTCATAGGCGGCCTGCGCATAGGTATACGAGTCGGTGACGTCCCGCGCGAGGCGTGCCGCCGTTTCGCGGACCAGCGGATGATCATGGTCGATCGCCTCGTCGGCGGCCAAGTACGCGGACAGGTCGGAAGTTTGCTGGATCAGCTCCATGCCCGCAGAGCATAGGAACGCGGCCGACCGAGAGTCAATGACATTTCGGTCGACCGCATACCTATGCAGTCACTGCCGTCTCGGCGTCAGTGCGCCATCTCCTCCTTGAGGGCGGCCACGAACCCGTCCACGTCGTCCTCGGTCGTGTCGAAGGCGCACATCCAGCGGACGTCGCCGGCCGCCTCGTCCCAGAAGTAGAAGCGGTAGCGCTTCTGCAGCCGCTCGCTCACGTCGTGCGGAAGGCGCGCGAAGACGGCGTTGGCCTGCACCTCGTGCAGGATCTCCACGCCGTGGACGGCGCGGACCCCCTCGGCGAGGCGCTGGGCCATCTCGTTGGCGTGCCGTGCGTTGCGCAGCCACAGGTCCTTCGCGAGCAGCGCCTCCAGCTGCACCGAGACGAACCGCATCTTGGACGCGAGCTGCATCGACAGCTTGCGCAGATGCTTCATGTGGCGGACGGCGCCCTGGTCGAGGACGACGACGGCCTCGCCGAACAGCGCGCCGTTCTTCGTCCCCCCGAGGGAGAGGATGTCGACGCCGACCGCGTTGGTGAACGTCCTCATCGGAACGTCCAGCGAGGCGGCCGCGTTGGCTATCCGGGCGCCGTCGAGGTGCACCTTCATGCCGAGCGCGTGGGCGTGGTCGCAGATCGCGCGGATCTCGTCGGGCGTGTAGACGGTGCCCAGTTCGGTGTTCTGCGCGATCGACACGGCCTGCGGCATCGCCCGGTGCTCGTCGTCCCAGCCGAAGGCCTGCCGGTCGATCAGCTCGGGCGTCAGCTTGCCGTCGGGGGTGGGCACCGTGAGGAGCTTGATGCCTGCCATCCGCTCGGGGGCGCCGCCCTCGTCGACGTTGATGTGGGCGCTCTCCGCGCAGATCACCGCGCCCCAGCGGTCGGTGAGCGCCTGGAGCGCGACCACGTTGGCGCCGGTGCCGTTGAAGACGGGGAAGGCCTCAGCGCCCGCACCGAAGTGGCTGCGGACGATCCCCTGCAGGCCCGCCGTGTAGTCGTCCTCGCCGTACGCGATCTGGTGCCCGCCGTTGGCCAGGGCCAGGGCGGCGAGCACCTCGGGGTGGGCCCCCGCGTAGTTGTCGCTCGCGAAGCCGCGGACCTCCGGGTCGTGATGACGCCTCGCGTCGGTCCTGGGAGGGTTCACGGTTTCTCGGTCAGCCACAGACGGTTTCCGTTCACTTCGGCGGCGGGCCGCTCCCAGACGCCGGCGATGGCCTCGGCCAGCTCCTTGACGTCGGTGAAGCCCGCGAACTTCGCGTTGGGACGCTCGGCGCGCATCGCGTCGTGCACCAACGCCTTCACCACCAGGATCGCAGCCGCGGAGCGCGGGCCGTCCTCGCCCCCCGCCTTGCGGAAGCCGTCGGCCATGGCCAGCGTCCACGCCTCGGCGGCCGCCTTCGACGCGGAGTACGCCGCGTTGCCCGCGGTGGGCTTGGAGGCGCCCGCGGCGCTGATCAGCAGGTAGCGGCCCCGGTCACTGCGCTTGAGGGCGTCGAAGAAGGCGAGCGAGGTGTGCTGGACCGTGCGGATCAGCAGCTTCTCCAGCAGGTCCCAGTCGGCGAGGTCGGTCTCCGCGAAACCGGCGCCGCCGCGCCAGCCGCCGACGAGGTGGACCAGGCCGTCGACACGCCCGAAGTCCTTCTCGACGCGCCCGGCCCACTCGCGGGCCGCGGCCGCGTCGAGCAGGTCGACCGTGTCGCCCACGACGGTCGCCCCGCCGTGCGCGTAGCGCGCCGCGTCCACCGCCTCGGCGAGCCCCTCGGCGTTCGCGTCGGAGCCGATCACCGTCGCGCCGGCCTCGGCGAGCCGGACCAGCGCGGCCCGGCCGGCCGGTCCCGCCGCGCCCGCCACCGCGATCACAGCGCCACTGAGAGCCCCGTTGCCCTGAGCCATGGTCTTCGCCTCCTGAGCGTCCTGTGCGTCCTCGGCGGGGGCGCTCACGCGGCGGCCTTCTCGGCGTTCGCCGCGGTGATGCCCTTGGTGGAGGCGATCACCCGCTTCAGCTTCTTGGCGAGCGCCTCGTAGAACATGCTCAGCGGAAACTCGTCCGCGAGCACGTCGTCGACGAGCTTACGCGGCGGCAGGCTCAGATCCAGCGCGTCCGGACCCTTGGCCCAGCGGGAGCCGGGGTGCGGGGCGAGGTAGGTGGAGACCAGCTCGTACGCCTTGAACCAGTGGACGAGCTTGGGACGGTCGATGCCGTCGCGGTAGAGCGTCTCGATCTCGGCGCACAGCTCGTTGGTGACCTGGGGCGCGCGCTGCCAGTCGATGTGCAGCTTGTTGTCGGTCCAGCGGACGACGTCGTGCTTGTGCAGGTAGGCGAAGAGCAGCTGGCCGCCGAGCCCGTCGTAGTTGCGGTCGCGCTCGCCGGTGACCGGGAAGCGGAACATCCGGTCGAAGAGCACCGCGTACTGCACGTCGCGGCCCTGCGGGAAGCCGTCGGCCTCCAGCTTCACGGCCTCCTTGAAGGCGGTGAGGTCGCAGCGCAGCTCCTCCAGGCCGTACATCCAGAACGGCTGGCGCTGTTTGATCATGAAGGGGTCGAAGGGCAGGTCGCCGTGGCTGTGCGTGCGGTCGTGGACCATGTCCCAGAGCACGAACGCCTGCTCGCAGCGGCGCTGGTCGTGGACCATCGCGGCGATGTCCTCGGGCAGCTCCAGGCCGAGGACGTCCACGGCGGCGCCGGTGACGGCGCGGAAGCGGGCCGCTTCGCGGTCACAGAAGATGCCACCCCAGGAGAAACGTTCCGGCGCCTCGCGCACGGCGATGGTCTCCGGGAAGAGGACGGCCGAGTTGGTGTCGTAGCCCGCGGTGAAGTCCTCGAAGGTGATACCGCAGAAGAGCGGGTTGTCGTAGCGGGTGCGCTCCAGCTCGGCGAGCCAGTCCGGCCACACCATGCGCAGCACGACCGCCTCGAGGTTGCGGTCGGGGTTGCCGTTCTGCGTGTACATCGGGAAGACGACCAGGTGCTGGAGGCCGTCCGCGCGGTGCGCGGCGGGCTGGAAGGCCAGCAGCGAGTCGAGGAAGTCCGGCACCCCGAAGCCCTCGTCGGCCCAGCGGCGCAGGTCCTTCACGACGGCCTCGTGGTACGCGGCGTCGTGCGGCAGCAGCGGGGAGAGCTCCTCGACCGCGGCGACGACGCGGCGCACGGCGAGTTCGGCGTCGGCACGGTCCGGCGCACCCTCCGCCTCGAAGTCGACCGACCCGTCCTTGGCCTGCCATGGCCGGATCTGCTCCACGGCATCCTTGAGCACGGGCCAAGCCGGGTGCTCCACCACCCTGCCGCCAGGAGGAACTCGCCCCTCCGTAGCCTCCTGCACAAGAATTTCCGTCATGTCTCATCCTCCACGGGTGAACCTCGCGTACAGACACCGTATGTACAGGAGGTTCCGTCCGCAAGGGGAGGTCACAGAAGATTCTCCTGCGACACCCCCCATTTCACGGATGTTTTTCCCGTCGAAGGAGGGACGTGCGGTGACTTCGGCGTCCGTGGGCCCGTGCGCCACCCCTCTGGACTCAGGGCGCGCGTTTTCGGTCAACGCTCACGGGACGCGCCCACGCAGGGGTGATCCACCGGCCGGTGCGGGCCGGGCGGCCGTTGCCCGCCGCCCCGATCCGCCGCGCAGGGCCGGGGCCATCACGGCCCCCGGCCATTAGGCTGCGGCCCTGGCCGCGCGGCCGATTTCCGGACCCGGCCGCGCGGAGCCGAGCCGCCCCCGACGGAAGCGAGTCGAACCTTGAACTTCCTCACCATCGGTCACCGCGGAGTGATGGGTGTCGAGCCCGAGAACACCCTCCGGTCCTTCGTCGCCGCCCAGCAGGCGGGCCTGGACCTGATCGAACTGGATCTGCATCTGAGCAAGGACGGCGCCCTCGTCGTCATGCACGACGCCCACGTGGACCGCACGACCGACGGCTCCGGGCCGATCACCGAGAAGACCCTCGCCGAGCTGAGGGCGCTGGACGCCGGGCGCGGCGAGCGCGTCCCCGTCTTCGAGGAGGTCCTGGACGCCGTACGGGCTCCGCTGCAGGCCGAGATCAAGGACGTCGCCGCGGCCCGGGCGCTGGCCGAGGTCATGCACCGGCGGGACCTGGTGGCGCGCGTCGAGGTGCTGTCCTTCCACGACGAGGCGATCGCCGAGGTCTCCCGGCTGGTCCCGGGTGTCCGCACCGCGCTGGTGGCCAGCCGCTACGGTACCGACGTCGTCGAGCGCGCGACGGCCGTCGGCGCCGGCACGCTCGTGCTGAACATCCGCCGCCTGACCCTGGAGATCGCCGAACACGCGCGCAAGGCCGACCTGAGGATCATCGGCTGGGTGGTGAACACCCAGGACCACCTGCGTCTCGTGCGGGCCCTGGAACTGGACGGCGCGACCACCGACTACCCGGAGATCAAGCGGACCGGCCGCTTCACCGCGTGACCGTCACACCAGCGGCTTGACCAGCAGCTCGAACTGCAGGTCCGCGCGCCGCGGCACGCCGAAGCGCTCGTCGCCGTACGGGAAGGGAGTCATCTCTCCCGTACGGCGGTAGCCGCGCCGCTCGTACCAGGCGATGAGGTCGTTCCGCACCGAGATCACGGTCATGTGCATGGCTTGCGCACCCCACACCTCGCGGGCGTACCACTCCGCCTCCGCGATGATCACCTTGCCGAGCCCCGCGCCCTGCAGCGCCGGGCTCACGGCGAACATGCCGAAGTAGGCGTGGTCACCGCGGTGTTCGAGCTGGCAGCAGGCCACCACCGCGCCGTCCCGCTCCACGGTCAGCACACGGCTGTCGGGCGACTTGATCACCGCGCGCACGCCCTCGGGATCGGTCCGCTGCCCGTCGAGGATGTCCGCCTCCGTGGTCCAGCCGGCCCGGCTCGGCTCTCCGCGGTACGCCGACTCGACGAGGGCGACGATGACGTCCACGTCGGCGTCGGTGGCATCGCGGAAGGTCAGTCCGGTCGAGGCGGTGTCCATGGAGCGCGTCCTTACGTCCTGTCGTGCGGTGTCCGGCGTGAGGTGCCCGGTGCCCGGTGTGCACGGTGACCGGCGCGGCGGGCACGGCCGAGACTAGCCCGTCCGGGCCCCCACCTCCAGGGCGGTCCGCGGCCGCCCGGCCTCCGGGCTCTCATGTTCGGATCAAGCCGGGCCGGCGAGCGGGCCAGGCATGATCCGGACGCGAGGCTCTAGGCTCCGGACGCATGGTGCATGTACTGAGCAGCCGACTGCTTCTCCGCCCCACCGACCCCGAGCGCTCCCGCGAGTTCTACGGCGGGAAGCTGGGCCTGGCCGTCCACCGCGAGTTCGGCACGGGCCCCGAGCGCGGCACGGTCTACTTCCTCGGCGGCGGCTTCCTGGAGGTCTCGGGCCGCTCCGAGGCGCCCGCGTCACCGGCGCTGAGACTGTGGCTCCAGGTGGCGGACGCGGCGACGGCGCACGAGGAACTGGCCGCGGCGGGCGTCGCGATCGTGCGACCGCCGGTGAAGGAGCCGTGGGGCCTGATCGAGATGTGGATCGCTGACCCCGACGGGACACAGATCGTGCTCGTGGAGATCCCGGCGGACCACCCGCTGAGGTCCCGGCCGGGGATCTGAGACCCGCGCGGTGCCTGCGGCCCTGGTGTGCGGCATTCCCGGCCCGCTCGTGACGGACGGGCCGGTGCGCCGTCCGTTGGCCGCGGCGGGCGGCCGGGCATAGCGTGCGGAGGGGGTTTCGACGGGAAAGGAACGTCGCCATGCAGCTCGACAGGCCGGTGACCGGCGGCCCCTGCTGGACCGAGCTCGGGACCAGTGATCTCGAATCGGCCAAACGCTTCTACGCCGACCTGTTCGGCTGGCGTCCCGAGACGGACCCGCGCCCGGAGGCGGGCGGATACACCGTCGCGCACCTCGGGGACGCCCCGGTGGCCGCGCTGTCGCCGCTGTACCAGGAGACGCAGCCCGTCGCGTGGAACGTGTCGTTCGCCGTGACCGACGCGGACGCGGCCGTCGAGGCGGTGCGGGCGGCCGGCGGCACGGTCCTCGTCGCCCCGATGGACGTGTTCGACGTGGGCCGCTTCGCCGTGGTGTCCGACCCCGAGGGCGCGGTCTTCCAGCTCTGGCAGGCCAGGTCGTTCGCCGGCGCGGACCTCTTCAACGCGCCCGGCGCGCTCGGCTGGGTGGAGCTGATGACCCGTGCGCCCGACCGGGCCACGGAGTTCTACACGACGCTGTTCGGATGGACCGTGGGCGGCTCTGACCGCTACACCCAGTGGGGCCTGGCGGGCGCGGACTTCGGGGGCATGCTGACGATGGACGAGAAGTTCCCGCACGAGGTTCCGCCGCACTGGCTGCCGTACTTCGCCGTCGAGGACGTCGACGCCACGGCGAACGCCGCGGCCGGGGCGGGCGGCTCTTCGCTGATGGAGCCCACCTCCGTGCCGGACGGTCCGCGCATCGCCGTACTGCGCGACCCGCAGAAGGCGGTCTTCGGGATCTACCGCGCCCGGGACGAGGAGCGGCAGGGTGGTGCGCCGGGCGCCGCCTGACGTCGCGGCCGTCGGTGCGGTGGCCGCTCAGAGGCGCGCCGCGCCCAGCCTGCCCTCCAGCTGGCCGAGCAGTTCGCCCAGCAGTGCGGCGAGTTCGCCCCGCGCGTGGGGGGCGAGCCCGGACAGGACCGCCGACTCGTACGCGAGCTGTTCGGGCAGGACGCCGTCGACCAGGTCACGGCCCCGGTCGGTCAGCCGGACGTGGGCGACACGCCGGTCCCGGGTGTCGCCCCGCCGCTCGACCAGCCCGCGTTCGGTCAGCTGCTTGAGGCGCTTGGTGACGGCGGCGCCGGAGGAGAAGGTCTCGCGGGCGATCTCGCCCGGCGTCAGCTCGTGTCCCGTACGCCGCAGGGTGCCGAGCACGTCGAACTCCGGGCGGGTGAGTCCGGCCCTGCGCAGCGGGGCGTCCTCGGCCTGCTGCAGCAGCGCGCCGCAGCGGTTGATGCGGCCGATGATCTCCATGGGTCCGGTGTCGATGTCGGGGCGCACCGCGTGCCACTGCCGGACGACTCCGGAGACGGTGTCCCGTACCCCGGCGCCACCGGTGGTCCCGCCGGAGCCGGGGGCGCCGGGCTCCGGGGCGGCCTCCGGGGCCGGGTGTCCGGCCGGGTCGTCCACGGCCGGTGTGCTGCGTACGCCGCCGTCCGTCGTCATGCTGGTGCGCCCTCCATGGCGTGCGGTCCCTGCCGTCGTACCGTCATCGCGAGGGTACGGTGTCCGTCCTGCTCGGCCCGCATCACCCGCTCCTCGGGCAGCGCGCGCTGCCACCACTCACCGGACGCGGCGTCGGCGGTGGCCCGCAGCCCGACGACGGCTGCGGTCAGGTCCTGGCGCGCGGACTCCAGCTCCCCGGGGCCGGGCCGCTCGGCGGCGAGGACGCGCGTGGCGTGCTCGCGGACCCGTTCGACGGAGCGGAGGGCGTCCTCGACACGGTCTCCCGCCCGCCGGTTGGTGACGGCGACGGCCGCGAGGAAGCCGACCAGAGCCCCCACCACGGTGTCGGCGGCCCGTTCGGTGATGAGTTCACCCGGCTGCTGGACCTGCGCGAACTCGGTGATGAGCAGGGCCATGGGCGTCACGCAGATGGTGCCGAGCCAGTAGTTGCGGCCGATGAGCGCCTCGGCGCCGAAGTTGAGGGCGAGGCAGCACAGGACGAGGGCGGTCTGGCCGAGATGGGCGAGCGGTGCGACGGCCGCGAAGACGAGCACCCCGAGGAGGTTGCCGACGACCCGCTGGACGCTGCGGCCCCACGTCAGGGTCAGGTTGATCTGGTAGAGCGACGCGGCGGTGACCAGGGCCCAGTACGGGCGGCCGATACCGAGCGCGAGCGAGGCGTAGCCGGCGAGTGCGCAGCCGAGGGCGGTGCGGACGGCGACGGGCGCGAGGGGGCCGAGGCGGCGCGACAGCGGCGGTTCGCCGTGGGTGAGCCCGGTCTCCACGCCGAGCAGTTCGTCGGCGGTCCCCGGGAGGCCGGCCGGACACGGGACGGGGCCCGAGCCTCGCAGTTCGCGGGCCCAGGCGCGCAGAAGTGCGGGGTCGGTGTCGGCGGGCGCCGCGAGCGCCACCTCGGCCCGTACGACGAGACCTTCGAGGGCGCGCCGGGGGGCGGTGCGGGCACCGGTGGACAGCAGCGACTGCCAGGCGGTGTGCACGGCCGAGGCCGCGGCGGCCCTGGCCCGCGCGGCGCCGTCGCCGCTCGCCCGCTGCCCGGCGTAGGCGGCCGCCGCTTCCAGGGCGTGCGCGGTGGCCCTGCGCTCCGGGCCGTGCGGCCGCAGCAGACCGGGAGCCATGCCGACGATCCACGCCCAGGCGCCCGCGGCGGCGGCCAGCGCGAGGTGGGCCGGCACCTGGCCGAGGGTCTGCGGCAGGAACAGGGCGGCCGAGGCGATGAAGGTGAAGATCACATGGCCGGGCGGGCCGATGCGGGTGGCGTCGCAGAGTGCCTTCTGCGCGGCGGCGAGGAGCGCCCCGACGGTGACGAGGACGACGCCGGAGGTCGTGAGGGACGCCGTGACCAGGGAGACGGCCAGGCCGGCGAGCATGCCGAGGACCACCCCGGCGAGGGTGCGGGAACGGGCGGCGTAGGGACGGTTGTGCGCGTAGAGGGCGCACAGGGATCCGGCCATGGTGTACATGGCCAGGTCGAGGCGTCCGAGGGCGACCAGGAGCAGGTTCGGAGGGGCCACCGAGGCGACCACGCTGAGCGCCGGTTTGAACCAGATGCCCGAGGGCCTGCCCAGGCGCAGGACGCCGGCGAGGGGGAGCCGGCGGGCGGGCCGGGAACGCGGGGTGGCGGTGCTCATGAGGACGAGGTTAGCAGGTGTTTTACTTATAAAACACATGTGATGCATCACGGCGTCCGCTTCCGCACGCTCCCCCGCGTACGCCTGTGCGCTCGCGTGCGCACCGATCGGCACGGGCATTTGTTGACCGACTGTCCGACACCGGCGAACGGGGAGGTGCGCGGTGCACGGACCGGTTCAGCCCGGCTGGCTGCTCGTCGCGCTGTGCGCGGCGACCGGGGCCTACTGCCTGCTGCGGATGCGCAGCACCGTCGAGGAACAACGGCGCGCGGCGGGCGGCGAGGCGCTGATGGGGTTCGGCATGGCGTTGATGGCCGTGCCCGCGGCGGCCCTGGCGCCGCCGCGATGGGCCTGGACCGGCTACGCGGCCGTGTTCGGCGCGGCCGCCCTCCGGGCGCTGTGGGAGGCACGGACGCGCCCGCATCATCTGCACCATCTCGTGGGGGCCGCCGCCATGGTCTACATGGCCGCCACCATGGCCGCGTCCCCCGGACCTCACGGGCACGGGGCGCACGAGGGGCACGGCGGTTCCGGAACACCGCTGGTGACGGGCGTCCTGCTGCTCTACTTCACCGGTTACGTGCTGTGGGCCGGGGCGCGGCTGCTCCCGGTGCCGGCCCTCGCCGGCGCCGGCGCGCCCGCCCGCGCGGGCGGGGCCGGCTGGGGGGACCGGCCCGAGGTGGCCCGGGCGTGCCGGCTGTCCATGGGCATCGCGATGGTCGCCATGCTGCTCACGCTCTGAGGCGGCTCCCGCTCCGCCGCCGGCAGCACCCCCGGGCCCTGGAGATCACCGGATCCCGCCCGTCGGGCGGGACGGCCGTACGCGTCCGTGGCGTACGTCACTTGGCGCGACAGCCCGTATCCTCCGGCGCGGCCCGCTCATAGGCTTTCACCATGATGGTCCCCGCGGCACTGCTGCTGCTCGGCGCCCTGGTCGCCGTCGTCGCTCCGCGGCTGCTCGCCCGGGCGGACTGGCCGGACCGTGAACCGGTGGTCGCCCTGTGGGTGTGGCAGTGCGTCGTGGCGTCGGTTCTGCTGTGCTGCGTCCTGTCGATGACCCTCAGCGCGGCCGCCGCCTGGATGGCCGTCCGCGCCCAGGTCTTCGGTGTCGCGCCGCACTCCGTCGTGGACGCCTACGCGCTGGGCACCGGCGGGACCTACGCGGCGACGACCGCCGTGACCCTTGCGTGCGGGGGCGTGTGGACCGCGGCGATGCTGCTGCGCGAGGTGGTACGGGCCCGGTCGCGCCGTCGGCGGCGCCGCGCCGAACTCCTGGTGCGCGCTCCGCTGTTGCCCGGTGAGGAGCCCGGCAGCGACCGGCTGGTGGTCCTGGAGGGCGAGCGCCCCGACGCCTGGTGGCTGCCCGGTGCCGCACCCCAACTCGTCATCACCACGGCCGCGTTGCGCCGTCTGAAGGGGCGCAGGCTGGATGCCGTGCTCGCCCACGAACAGGGCCACGCCCAGGCCCGGCACGACTGGCTGCTGCACTGCTCGGGAGCGCTGGCGGGCGGGTTCCCGCAGGTTCCCGTGTTCGCCGCGTTCCGCGACGAGATGCACCGGCTGGTCGAACTCGCCGCCGACGACATGGCCTCACGCCGCTTCGGCCGCCTCACCACCGCCCTCGCACTGGTCGAACTCAACGAGGACCGGGGCGTGTTCGGCCCCTGCCCGACCCCGCAGGCGGACGTCCCGCAGCGCGTCCACCGGCTGCTGGCCCCCCGGGACCGGCTCACGGCGGCACGACGGCTGCGGCTGACCGCGACGGCGGCACTGGTCCCGGCCGTCCCGGTCCTGGTGGCGTTCGTACCGGGACTGCGGGCCCTTCGGTAGTACGGGCCCGGCTCACCGCGGGCCGCGCGCCGCCTCCCCCGCGTACACCTCACTGGCCTCGGGTGCGGCCGGTCGGCGAGGATCACCGTATGCACTCCGCGCCCGCCGACTCGCCGCCCCGCACGCCGGGCTCCCGGACCGCCACGCTCGTCACGGCGGCCCTGCTGCTCCCGAACGTGCTGCTCCTCCTCCTGGTCGCCCTCTCCTGGCAGCCGCTCCTCGCCCTCGACGGGGACATCTCCCGGACCACGCACCGCTGGGCCGTGGACGAACCGGGCGTCACCCACGTCTTCCGCGTCCTGACCGACTGGGTCTGGGACCCCTGGGCGATGCGCGTGCTGTGCGCGGCCGTCGTCGTCCTGCTGCTGCGGCACTCGGCGTGGCGGACCGCCCTGTGGCTGGCGGCCACGTGCGCGCTCGGCACCCTGGCCCAGCAGGGCCTCAAGGCCGCGGTCGGGCGCTCCCGCCCCGTCTGGCCCGATCCGGTCGACTCCGCGCACTACGCGGCGTACCCCTCCGGGCACGCCATGACGGCCACCGTGGTGTGCGGGCTGCTCCTCTGGCTGCTGCACTCCCACGGCGCCGGGCGCGCCCTGTGGCGCTCCGCCCTCGTCGTGGCCGCGGTCTCCGTCGTCGGGGTCGGGCTGACCCGGGTGTGGCTGGGGGTCCACTGGCCCTCGGACGTCCTGGCCGGATGGCTCCTGGGGGCCCTCTTCGCCGCGGCGGCGGTCGCGGTCCACCCCTTCACGTGCGGGGAGACGACGCGCACTCGACCGCCGGGGGCACGGCCCGAATGATCGTCGGCATGGCCGTGACATGCGTGCTCTTCGACTTCTCCGGGACCCTCTTCCGTATCGAGTCCACCCTGTCCTGGCTGAGCGCGGTGCTGGCGGAAACGGGGGTCGGCCTGCCCGAACCCGAACTGACGCGGACGGCGCGGGCCCTGGACGCGGCGGGGGCGCTTCCGGGCGGCGCCTTCCCCTCCCGGCCGGTGCCGGAGGCGCTCGCCGGGGTGTGGAAGGTCCGCGACAGCAGCGCGGAACTGCACCGGGCCGCCTACACGGGGCTCGCGCGGCAGGTGCCGCTGCCCGACCCCCGGCTGCACGACGCGCTGTACGACCGCCACATGGCGCCTGACGCGTGGAGCCCCTACCCCGACGCGGCGGACGTGCTGGACACCCTGCGCCGGCGGGACGTCGCCGTCGGAGTGGTCAGCAACATCGGCTGGGACCTGCGGCCCGTCTTCCGGGCACACGGCCTCGACCCGTACGTGGGCGCGTACGTCCTGTCGTTCGAACACGGCGTGCAGAAGCCCGACCCGCGGCTGTTCCGCGCGGCCTGCGAGGCGCTGGGTGCCTCCCCGCGCGACACCCTGATGGTCGGTGACGACCGCCGCGCCGACGGGGGCGCTGCCACCCTCGGCTGCGGAGTGCACTTCGTGGACCACCTGCCGGTCGCCGAGCGCCCGCTGGGGCTGCGGCCGGTGCTGGATCTGGTCGCCGGCTGATCCCGCGTCCGCCGTCCGCGCCCTCGGAGCCCGGCCCCGTCAGCCGCGCGCGAGCGGGCGGGGCGACGGGCGGTGACGTCCGTTCAGGGCCGCCCGCAGGCAGGGGGCGAGGACCGCGCGGACGTCCGCCGCGCTCAGCGTGGCCGCCGGGCCCAGCGGGCTGAGGTACCGGGTGAAGATCAGGCCGCCGATCACGGTGACGGCGGCGGTGGCGCGGTCCGTCGCCTCCGGGCCGCCCAGGTGTTCGGCGATCCGCCCGAGCACCTCGCGCTCCAGGAACTCCCGGAAGACGCGCATGGCCTCCTCGTCGCGCATCGACGTCCCGTCGAAGACGGACATGGGACCGCCGTCGGGGCCGTCGTCCTCCCAGAGGGAGGTGACGGCCGCCAGGATGCGGTCGGCGAGCCCCGCGGGGTCTCCCTTCAGCGCGTCGACGAGTGCGAGGGAGTGTCCGCACCGGATATTCATCGCCTCGCCGAAAAGGCCCTTCTTGGAGCCGAAGTGGTAGGCGATGAGCGCCGAGTCGACGTCTGCCGCGGCGGCCACGGCGCGCAGGGTCGTGCCCTGGTAGCCGTGCTCCAGGAACAGGTCGCGGGCGGCCTCGGCGATCCGGGACCTGGTCGGTGGATTGCCGCGCGGCCGACCCCGGGTACGGGGACGGGCTCCGGTTTTATTCATCAGCGTTGAATATGCGGCGGACCGGACGCACTGTCAAGCGAGCGCGCCGACCGCCGGCCGGACGGCGCGCCCCGCCCTCGCGCGTCGTCGCGAGCACTCACCCACGGAGGACAGAACCCATGCGCATCGCCGTCTTCGGAGCCGGTGGCCCCACCGGTCGCCGGCTCGTCGAGCAGGCCCTCCTCGCCGGGCACGAGGTCACCGCCGTGACCCGGCGTCCGCACCGCTACGCCGCACAGGACGGGCTGACCGTGACCGACGCGGACGCCACCGACGCCGACGCGGTCGACGCGGTGGTCGCGGGCAGCGACGCCGTCCTGTCGGCACTGGGCGTTCCGCCGGGCCGGAGACCGGTGTCGCTCTACTCGGTGTCCGCCGGGCACATGACCGCCGCCATGGCACGGCACGGCGTGAAACGCCTGATCACGGTCAGCTCCAGCGTCCTCGACCCCCACTGGCGCCCCAGCGGCGCCTTCTTCTTCAACCACGTACTGGACCCGTACGTGAACCGGGTGATCGCCCGCACCGCCCACGACGACATGCGCAGGATGGAGTCCCTGATCCGCGGCACCGAACTGGACTGGACGTTCGCCCGCCCGTCCGGCCTCTTCGACCATCCGCGTCCGACCCACCACGTGGTGGACGAGAACAGCGCGGACGGCGTGTTCACGGCCCGGGCCGACCTGGCCGCGGCGATGCTCCGCGAGCTCACCGACGAGCAGTACGTGCGCCGTGCCCTGGGCGTGGTCACCACGGAGGTCCGGCCGAGCATCCCGCGTCTGATCCGGGACGCGGCCGCCAAGGGGAAGTAGTGCCCTGCCGCACCCCTGGCAGGCGCGCCGAGGGCGCCGCACGTCCGTCTCGGGCGATCCCCCGCGTCGCCCGAGACGGACGGCAGCCCGGAACAGGCCCCGCGAGGGAGCCGTACCGGATGCGCTGAGTATAGTTGGCTGGCAGCCAGTCAACGCAGGAGTTACAGGATGTCGCCGCGCAGCGCCTCGGTCAATGAAGAGTTGCGGCGGCGTTCCCGCGAGCGGCTGCTGCAGGCCGCCGTGGAGCTGGTGGGCGAGCGCGGCTTCGAGGCGACGACCCTGGGCGACATCGCGGACCGAGCGGGCTCGGCGCGCGGACTGGTGTCCTACTACTTCCCCGGCAAACGCCAGCTCGTGCAGTCCGCTGTGCACCGGCTGATGCACCGCACGCTGGAGGAGGCGCTGGAGAGCGAACCGCGCACCGAGGACGGGCGGGAGCGGATGGCGCGGGCCGTCGACGCGATCCTCGGCCTCGCGCGGGACCGTCCGGTACTCATGCGCCAGCACATGGCCGGCATCCTGCAGGCCGAGGGGTTCCTCCAGTGCCCGGAGCAGCAGCGTCTCGCGGAGTTGCTGCGGGACACCGTCACCCGCCACGGTTCGGCGGACGCCGCCGCCGACTACCCGATGCTGCGCTCGCTGCTGATGGGCGCCGTCTACGCGGCGCTGGTGCCGGGCGCGCCGATGCCCGTGCCGGTGCTGCGGGCCGAGCTGTTCAAGCGGTACCGGCTCGACTGGGAGATGGGCTATCCACCGGACGCCGAGGTGGCAGGCGGGACGTGCGGGACGGATCTGTCACGGTTCTTCGCCACGGAGAGCCGCCCCTGCGAGGGCCCCGGCCGCCCGGGGCGGCGGGCGGGCGGACCGGCGCGCGAGGCATGACCACCCGGCGGGCCGGCGGGCGGGCGGCCATCGCTCGGCGGGCCGGCGCGAGCGCCAGGATACGCCGGATGCCGTAACCACCCGTCCTGGCCCCTCCCCTCGTCGGCCGCGCGGTGCGATGCTGGAGCTGACAGCGATCTCCTCGGACGCGTCGGGCCACCGCGGATCGATCGGGCTCCCTCCGATTCCCGGGCTCGCTCCGGTGCCACGCGGCCCGGGCACCCGGAGCACGCCCCGGAGCCCCGCGCGTGCGCACGGCCCGGGCCTCCCCGGACATCTCGGGTTTCCTCGGGACAAGGAGTTCGGCCGTGCTGCATGTCGCCGTCGTCGGTTCGGGACCCAGCGGGGTCTACACCGCCCAGAGCCTGCTCCAGCAGAGCGAGTCGCCGGATGTGCGGGTGGACGTCCTGGACCGGCTGCCCTGCCCGTACGGACTGGTGCGCTACGGCGTGGCACCGGACCACGAGAAGATCAAGTCGCTGCAGCAGAACCTGCGCTCGGTCCTGGAGGACGAGCGGGTGCGGTTCCTGGGCGGCGTCCGGGTCGGCCCGGGAGGGCTCCCGGCCGCGCGGCTGCGGGAGCTGTACCACGCGGTGGTGTACTGCGTCGGTGCCGCGACCGACCGCCACCTCGGGGTGCCGGGAGAGGAACTGCCGGGCAGCTGGTCGGCGACCGAGTTCGTGTCCTGGTACAGCGCGCACCCGGACTGCGCCCAGGACGGATTCCTTCCGGGCGCCCGGTCCGCCGTGGTCGTCGGCGTCGGCAACGTGGCCGTCGACGTGACCCGGATCCTGGCACGTGGTGCCGCCGAACTGGGCCCGACCGACATGCCGCAGGCGGCGCTCACCTCGCTGGCCGCCAGCACGGTCACCGAGATCCACATGGTCGGCCGCCGCGGCCCCTCACAGGCCCGCTTCACCACCAAGGAGCTGCGGGAACTGGGCTCCCTGCCGGACGCCGACGTCGTCGTCGACCCCGAGGAGCTGGCGCTCGATCCGGCGTACGCCGACCCCTCGGGACTGCCCGCCGCGAACCGCCGCAACGTGGAGGTGCTGCGCGGCTGGGCCGGGCGCCCGCTGCTCAGGGGCGCTGCCCGGCGCATCCGGTTGCGCTTCTTCCTGCGCCCGGCCGAACTGCTCGCCGACGGCGGGCGCGTGGGCGCGGTGCGCTTCGAGAGGACGCTGCCGGACGGGCACGGCGGGGTGCGGGGCACGGGCCACTACGAGGATGTCCCGGCCCAGCTCGTGCTGCGTTCGGTCGGCTATCGCGGGGTGCCGCTGGAGGGGCTGCCGTTCGACGCCGTTCAGGGCACGGTGCCGCATCGCGCCGGCCGGGTGCTGCGGGACGGCGAGGTCGCGCCGGGCGAGTACGTGGCGGGCTGGATCAAGCGGGGTCCGACGGGCGTCATCGGCACCAACCGGCCGTGCGCCAAGGAGACCGTGACGTCGCTCCTCGCGGACGTCCCGGTCCTGACGGCACGGGCGGTGCCCGCCGATCCGCTCGAGGTGCTGCGGGCCGAGGGCGTGGAGCCGGTCGAGTGGTCCGGCTGGCAGGCCATCGAGCGGGCGGAGAAGGAGCTCGGGGCGTCGCTGGGGCGCGGAGTGGTCAAGCTGCCGGACTGGCCGTCACTGCTGGCGGCGGCTCGCGGCGGGAAGGCGGTGGCGCGCGGGGCGGACGGGACGGGTGCCGCGGAAGGCCCCGGTGCTGTGGGGACGGTCGGCGCCGTGGAGGCGGTCGGCGGCGCTGCAGCGGTCGGCGCCCTGGAGGCCGTCGGCGACGAGGAAGCGGTGGGCGCTGAAGCGGTGGGCGCCACTCCCCCGGCGCGTCCGTCCCGCGTACCGGAATCACCGCTCTGACCTGGGGCGGAAGCCGCTGCAGGGGTCACTGTCAGTGCCGGGGTGCAGACTGGCCCGTGTCTGAGACAGTGACGTCCCGGAGGTGGCCGAGATGGCCGAAGTACTGCTGACCGTGGGCACGCGCAAGGGCCTGTTCATCGGGCGACGGCGCGATGGAGCCTGGGAGTTCGACGAGAGTCCGTATTTCAACGCGCAGGCCGTGTACTCGGTCGCCATCGACACCCGGGGTGACACCCCGCGCCTGCTGGCCGGGGGTGACAGCGCGCACTGGGGCCCCTCCGTCTTCCACTCGGACGATCTGGGCCGCAGCTGGACCGAACCGGCGCAGCCCGCCGTCAGGTTCCCCAAGGACACCGGGGCCTCTCTGGAGCGGGTGTGGCAGCTGCACCCGGCCGCCGCCGAGCCCGACGTGGTCTACGCGGGCACGGAGCCGGCCGCGCTCTACCGCTCCGAGGACCGTGGCGAGACCTTCGAGCTGGTGCGGCCGCTGTGGGAGCATCCGACGCGCTCCGCGTGGGTGCCGGGCGGTGGCGGCGAGGGGCTCCACACGGTACTGACCGACGCGCGCGATCCGCGTGCCGTGACGGTGGCCGTGTCCACCGCCGGTGTCTTCCGCACCGAGGACGGCGGGGCGAGCTGGACGCCCTCCAACTCCGGTGTCTCGGCGGTGTTCCTCCCCGATCCGAACCCGGAGTTCGGCCAGTGCGTCCACAAGGTCGCGCGGGACGCGGCGACGCCTGACCGGCTGTATCTGCAGAACCACTGGGGTGTGTACCGCAGCGACGACGCCGGTCAGCACTGGACGGACATCGGCGAGGGGCTTCCGTCCACCTTCGGCTTCGCGGTGGCGGCGCACCCGCACCGGGGCGGCACGGCGTACGTGTTCCCGATCAACGCCGACGCCGACCGGGTCCCGGCCGGCCGGCGCTGCCGGGTGTTCCGTACGGCGGACGCGGGCGGCAGCTGGGAGGCACTGTCGTCCGGGCTGCCCGAGGGCGACCACTACGGGACGGTGCTGCGGGACGCGCTGTGCACGGACGGCGCAGACCCGGCGGGCGTCTACTTCGGCAACCGCAACGGAGAGGTGTACGCGTCCGCGGACGACGGGGACAGCTGGCGGCAGTTGGCCTCTCATCTCCCGGACGTCCTCTGCGTGCGCGCCGCGGTGCTGGACTGAGGAGGACCCGTGGGCGGGGCGAGCGGCGGGCAGGCGGCTGGTGTGCGGGCGGCCTGACCTGCGGGACGCGGGCGGGCCGGGTGGCGTGCGGGACGCGGGGCCCGGTGCACGGGCGTCAACTTCCGTCCGTGGCCCGCTCGTCGGGAGAGCGAGCGCACCGTTCCGGGCGTCGGCACGCCATTGTGACCCGCTTTCCGCGAGGCGGGCGGCGCGGCCCTGGTGCCGTCCCCGCCCGCCCCGCGGTCACCGGTTGATCGCCCCTGCCCGTACGGCAGTAGGGTGACGCGCGTGGCACCACGACCGTTGTATGAGATTGTCGAAGCGGGCTGGGCGAAAGCACTGGAACCCGTGTCCGGACGGATCGCCGAGATGGGTGACTTCCTGCGCGCGGAGATCGCCGCGGGCCGTACCTATCTCCCGGCCGGGCAGAACGTTCTACGGGCCTTCCAGCAGCCGTTCGACGAGGTCCGTGTCCTCGTCGTCGGCCAGGACCCGTATCCGACCCCGGGGCACGCCGTGGGACTGTCGTTCTCGGTGGCCCCTGAGGTGCGCCCGCTGCCCGGAAGCCTGATCAACATCTTCCGGGAGCTGAACACCGACCTGGGCCTGCCCGAGCCCTCGACCGGCGACCTGACCCCGTGGACGCGGCAGGGCGTACTGCTGCTCAACAGGGCGCTGACGACCGCTCCGCGCCGGCCCGCCGCCCACCGCGGAAAGGGCTGGGAGGAGGTCACGGAGCAGGCGATACGGGCGCTGGCGGCGCGCGGGCGCCCGCTGGTGTCGATCCTGTGGGGCCGCGACGCCCGCAATCTGCGTCCACTGCTCGGCGACCTCCCGTCCGTCGAGTCCGCGCACCCCTCCCCGATGTCCGCCGACCGCGGTTTCTTCGGCTCCCGCCCCTTCAGCCGCGCCAACGATCTGCTGACGCGGCAGGGAGCCGAGCCGGTGGACTGGCGCCTGCCGTGACCGGCCCGGCCGGCACACCGGGGCCCGGCACCTGCGCGCACGGGCCCGGCGTTCTCGCCGTGGACTCCGGCGGCTCGGGGCTGCGCGTCACCGTCGCCCGGCCCGGCGGCGGGCCGTCGGCCAGGCGCGAGTCCGTCGAACCGGTGCGCACGGGGGCGCGGGGCATCGACCCCGGCCACCTGATGGAGCAACTGGTGCCGATGGCCCGGGCCGTGCTGGCCGAGACCGGGGTCGGGGAGCCGGCCGCTGCCGTCGTCGGAGCGGCGGGCCTGGCCTCCCTGGGCGACGCGCTGCGGGCCGAGCTGCCCGCGGCGCTGGCCCGCGAGTTCGGCGTCCGCAGGGTCGCGCTCGCCGCGGACGCCGTCACGGCGTACGCGGGCGCGATCGGTGGTCTGCCGGGCGCGGTGGTCGCCGCGGGGACCGGCATGATCGCGACCGGCACGGACCTGCGCGGCTGGCGCCGGGCGGACGGCTGGGGTCATCTGCTCGGCGACTGCGGCGGCGGGGCGTGGCTCGGGCGGGCCGGCCTGGAGGCGGCCCTGCGCCACCACGACGGACGGCCCGGAGGGTCATCGGCGCTGCTGGCGCGGGTGGAGGCCGAGTTCGGTCCCGTCGCGGAGCTGCCCGGCCGGCTGTATCCGCGCGCCGACCGTCCGGCGGTTCTCGCCTCCTTCGCCCCCGCTGTGGCCTCCTGCGCCGCCCAGGACCCCGTGGCGGCGTCCATCCTCGGTGCGGCGGCCCGGCACATGGCCGAGTCCGCGGCGGCGGTGTGCCCTGCGGACGGCGAACCGCGTGTCGCGCTCACCGGCGGCCTGTTCAAGATCGGCGCCCCCCTCCTCGGGCCCCTGGAGGCGGAGCTCGCGCGGCGGCTTCCGCACGCGCGGCGGGTCCCGAGCGCCGGCGATCCGCTGGACGGGGCGGTCCGCATCGCGGTGGACCTGGCCGCGGGCGAACCGGCCCTCCCCCGCGACGAGCGCATGCTGTACGTGGTCACGAGCGCGCGAGGCTGACGCGGGTCCCGCGGCTGCGGTCGGCCGGAGCACGACGGCGGGCCCCGGTACCTGGAGCGACGACGGACTCCGGGACCTGGCACGGCGGCGGGTATCCGGGCCCGGCCGACCACGTCGCACGGTGGGGCGAGCCGTACCGATCAGGTGCGATCTGTACAGAACTCATCAGACAAAAGCGGACGGAAACCGCTCACCTGCACCCTCCCCGAACAGGGGAGCCCAAGAAGCCAGTAACATGCGGGCGCATGAGCTCCCCCACTGGGCCCGCGTCCGGCCTGCCAGTACGAATGCCGCGACCCCGCCAGCCCGGGCGGCACCGCCGTCCGGAGCCGCTGGCGGCTCCCGAGGGCGCGCCCGCGCTCGTCCTCGCGGTGCCGGGCACGCCCAGCGCCGCCACGCGCAGCCTCGCCGAGGAGGTCGTGAGCATCGCGCGCTCCGAGCTCCCCGGCCTCGACGCACGCATCGGTCACCTCGACGGGGACGACGCCGAGTTCCCCACCCTGCAGTCCGTCCTCACGCGCACCTCCGAGGAGCGCGTCGAGCGCTTCGAGCGGGCGCGTGCCGCGGGCGTGGAGGCGCCCGAGCCCGACGGCCCCGCCGCCGTGGTGGTACCGCTGCTCGTCGGCCCGGACGGCGCGCTGCTGCGCCGGGTCCGTCAGGCCGTCATGGACAGCCGTGTCGCCGCCGACCTGACCGATGTCCTCGGCCCGCACCCGCTGCTCGCAGAGGCGCTGCACGTGCGGCTTTCCGAGGCGGGCCTGGCCCGTGCCGACCGCGCCCGGCTGTTCACCGTGGCGACGGCCGCGGACGGCATCATCCTGGCCTCCGTGGGGGGCGAGGAGGCGGTGCAGGCGGCCGGGATCACCGGGATGCTGCTCGCCGCGCGGCTCGCCGTGCCGGTGATGGCGGCGGCGCTCGACGAGGAGGGGGCCATCGCGGCCACCGCCGAGCAGCTGCGCTCCTCCGGTTCCCAGCAGCTCGCGCTCGCCCCGTACCTCATCGGCCCGGAGCTGGACGCGGGGCTGCTGGACGAGGCCGCAAAGGAGGCCGGCTGCTCCGCCGCCGAGGCCCTCGGCCCGTACCCGGCGATCGGCAAGCTCGCGCTGGCCAAGTACACGACGACGCTGGGCATCGCACCGCAGCAGCCGCAGGGCACGCCGGCCCGCTGAGCCGGACGGCGCGCTCGCGTCGGCGCCTTGATGCCGAAGGGCCCGTTCCCGCCGCCGCACGGCGGAAACGGGCCCTCTCGCGTGTGCGGCGCGGGCTGCCGGTGGGCGGCGTGCGGGTTCCCGGCGACGGGGTGGCGACCGGGGGGCCCCGAGGTCAGCCGAAGATCACGCAGGAGGCCGCCGGGGCCTCGACGGCACCGGCCCGGCGCGGGACTCCCGTGTCCGGGTCGACGGCGAACCAGGTGACATCACCGGAGCGCTCGTTGGCGACGTACAGGAAGCGGCCCGAGGGGTCGAGGGTGAGGTCGCGCGGCCAGACGCCGCCGCACGGCACCGTGACGACCAGGCGCAGCCCCTCCCCGGACGGGTCGGGCGTCAGCACGGAGAGGACGTCCTGCCCTCGGGTCGCGGTCCACACGAAGCGGCCGTCGGGCGAGACGACGATCCCGGACGGGTAGGCGTCGCCGCCCGGCGCTCCGTGCAGCACGGGGACCTCGTCGCCCGGGCGCAGGGCACCGGCGGCGGCGTCCCAGCGGCAGACGGTGACGGTGGGCGCGAGTTCGTTGACGACGTACGCGACGTCCCCGCCGGGGTGGAAGGCCAGGTGGCGGGGGCCCGAGCCGGGGCGCAGCGCGGTCTCCCGGTGCACCGTGAGGCCCGCGCCGTCCAGCGCGCACACGCGCACGGAGTCCGTGCCGAGGTCGACGCTGACCGCCCAGCGCCCGCCGGGGTCGGACTGCACCTGGTGGGCGTGGGGTCCGTGCTGGCGGGGCGTGTGCGGACCGGAGCCGGTGTGCCGGAGCACCTGCGGCGCGGTGTCCGCGAGAGTGCCGTCGGGGCGCAGGGCGAGGGCGGAGACGCTGCCGGAACCGTAGTTGGCGGTCAGGACGTGGCCGGCGAAGAGGCCGAGGTGGGTGGGTCCGCTGCCGCCGACCGGGACGGGCGGTCCGCTGAGCTCGGGTCTCCCGGCGCCCACCCGGTACGCGGCCACGGCGCCGTCGGGCGTCTCGCTGACCGCGTAGAGCATGTCCCCGGCGGGTGACAGCGCGAGATAGGACGGGTCGGGGACGTCGTCCACGGCGTCCAGGACGGTCAGCGAGCCGCTGTCCCGGTCGACGGCCGCGGTGAGCACACCGGCGCCTCCCGCCGCTGTGAACGTCCCGATGAACGCGCGTCGCCCCAGCCTGCCGGCGTCTGCCACTACCGTCCCCTTCCGGTCCCGGATCCGACGGAGCGACGGTAGCAGCCACAGAGTTAAGGTCTAGACCAACCCCTCCTGGTTCGGCTCGTGTTGCCTCACCTGTTGCCTCACCTGCCCCTGGCGCGCGGGTCATCGGTCCGGCGCCGCTCAGGCCTTCACGAGCGGCGGGCGCGTGCCGCCGCGCAAGGGGGCGGCGAGGCCCGTGAGGGCGTGCTCCAGGGCGTGGAGGTGGGTGAGCGCCTGCTCGGCGCCCGGGTGGTGCCCGGGCGCGGCGGCCCGGCCCGGCGCGGGGTACTCCGGCACCGCGCCGACCAGGGACTCCACCGCCTGTTCGACACGTCGGCAGGCGGCCGTCAGTCGGGCGTCGTGCGAGGCCTCCGGATCGGCGGCGACACCGGCCAGACCACGCGCCTCCCGGACGCAGTCGTCCAGCAGAGCGAGGATCCGGCGGGCCCGCTCCTTGCGGGCGCGCAGCGGGTTCAGCGGATGCACGAGGGGCGCGAGCGCCATCCGTACGCGCCCCAGGAGTGCCTCGAGTTCCGCCACGCGGGGCGCGGGGTCGGCGAGCGCGTCGCCCGCGAGCCGCCGGGAGGCGGCGGCGGTGCAGCCGTGGACGGCGTGCAGCACACGGTGCACCCACCGGTCGGTCACGGCGTGCGTGGTGATCGGCAGGACCAGAGCCACGGCGAGCGCGGCGCCGACCGCGCCGGCGGCGGTCTCGGTGAGCCGCAGACCGAGCAGGCCCGGGTGCAGGACGCCGAGCAGGCCGTACAGCAGGCCCGCCATGACCGTCACGAAGAACATCATCCAGCTGTACGAGAGCGCGGCCGTGTAGAAGATCCCGAAGACGCAGCCGGCGACGAGGACGGCGGTCGGCACGGGCGCCCCGTGCAAGGGGACGCCGACCAGGAGGCCGGCCACGATGCCGGTGACGGTGCCCAGGAGGCGCCGGAAACCGCGCACGAGCGTCTCCCCGCGCGAGGCCGTGTTGACGAAGATCCACCAGGCGGCGCCGACGGCCCAGTACCAGCGGTCGAGCGAGAGGACCTGCCCGGCGGCGATGGCGAACGCGCACGCGGCGGTCGCCTGGAAGGCCTGCCGGGTGGCCGGCCGGTCGAGTCCGCGTCCGTCCAGGGGTGCGGGCACGGCGGCCGGCGGGGTGCGCCGCTCGACACACCAAACCCCGAACCGCACCGCCGAGGAAGCGGCCAGCGACAGGGTGATCGCCGCGCACAGCTCGCCGAGCTGACGTGGCACCGCGTGCAGGAACTGAGTGGTGAAGAACATCATGAAGGCGAAGATGCCGAGCGCGTGGCCGCGCGGGCCCCAGCGGCGTGCGCCGACACCGCAGAAGATCACCACGAGCCAGGCCGCGTCGCGCGCGAGCGGCGCCCCGTGCAGTTCCGTGGCCAGCGCGAGCACCGGGAGGCCCGCCACCGGCAGCAGCGCCGTCGTGACCGCCTGGTCGCGCACGGTCGCGTCACCGACGGTGAACAGCGCCAGCAGCGCCGCGAGGCCACCGGTGATCGAGGCGGGCAGGGACAGGCCGGCCAGCTCCGAGAGGGTGACCGCGAGACCGATGCCGAGCACCGCACGCAACGAGACCCGCAGCCGGAACAGACCCGGATCCGGAGCCATGAACATCTTCTTCACCGTCGGCTGCCCGCCCCCGTCTCGCATCGGCACACCGGGCCCGGCGACCACTCCGGCGCCCGGCCCTCAGAACATGGGAAATGGCGCCGCGGCACGGATCCGGCTTCTTCGCCGTCCGGCGCTGCGCGGCGCCATTGATGAAGCCAAGGTAAGCGTCGTTACGGCAGTGGCTCAACTCGTGGCTCGCACACTGAACCATTGGTACAGTCGAACGCGATCACTCCTGACTACGAGGAGGCCAACGGACCATGCCTGTGGACGCACTCGACACCCGCATCCTGCGGCTGCTCCTCGAACAGCCGCGCACCAGCGTGCGCGAGTACGCCCGGGTGCTCGGCATCGCCCGCGGCACGCTGCAGGCCCGTCTCGACCGGCTGGAGCGGGACGGGGTGATCACGGGCGCAGGCCCGTCGCTCTCTCCCGCGGCGCTGGGTCATCCCGTCCTCGCCTTCGTGCACATCGAGGTCACCCAGGGCCATCTGGACGACATCGGCGACGCCCTCGCCGCCGTACCGGAGATCATCGAGGCGTTCTCCATCACGGGCGGCGGCGATCTGATGACCCGGGTCACGGCCAGGGACAACGCCCACCTCGAAGACGTGATCCAGTCCCTGATCAGCCTTCCGGGCGTGGTGCGCACCCGGACCGAGGTGGCCCTGCGCGAGCGCGTCCCGTACCGCCTCCTGCCCCTCGTGGAGTCGATCGGCCGCCGGGCGGGCGGCCCGGCCTGACACCCGCGAGCCGGGCGGGCGGCGTTCCCCAGCCGTGCCAGGGCGCGGACCGCCGCCGGTGAGCACCGGTTCGGCGACAGGCACGGCCCACCGCGCACCGCCTCCGGCGTCGACGGCACACCGCTCAGGCGTTCGTCAGCGCGTCCCTGTCGTGGTGGATCGGCGTCGCCGAGCCGGTCAGCGGGGCGCCGGTCCCGCCCTGCCGCACCGCCACGATCTCGGCCGCGATGGACACGGCGGTCTCCTCGGGCGTACGCGCTCCCAGGTCGAGCCCGATCGGAGACCGCAGCCGGGCCAGCTCCCGGTCCGTGAGCCCCGCCTCGCGCAGCCGCCGGTCACGCTCCTCATGGGTCCGGCGCGAACCCATCGCCCCGATGAAGGCGACCGGCATCCGCAGAGCCTTTTCCAGCAGCGGTATGTCGAACTTGGCGTCGTGGGTCAGCACACACAGCACCGTCCGCTCGTCGGTCGCCGTGCGCCCGAGATAGCGGTGCGGCCACTCGGCCACGACGTCGTCCGCCTCGGGGAACCGGGTTCTGGTGGCGAAGACCGGCCGGGCGTCGCACACCGTCAAGTGATAGCCGAGGAGCTTGCCCGAGCGCACCAGGGCCGCGGCGAAGTCGACGGCACCGAAGACGATCATGCGCGGGGGCCGGACCCGCGTCTCGACCAGCACCGTCACCTCGTTTCCGCAGTGCGATCCGCTCTCCGAGAGGGTGAACGTGCCGGTGCGGCCCGCGGCCAGCATGGCGCGCGTCTCCCTCAGGGCGGCCCGGTCGAGCTCCGGATGCCCATCGAGGCCTCCCTCGTACGATCCGTCCGCCCGGACGTGCAGCGCCGCGCCGAGCAGCCCCGCCGGTCCCCGGGCCACCCGGGCGACCGCCGTGGTCTCCCCCCGCGCCGCGGCCGACAGCGCCGTCACGAACACCTCGCGGCCCGGTGCGTCAGCGCCCAGCGGCGTGACCAGGACGTCGATGACACCGCCGCAGGTGAGGCCGACGGCGAAGGCGTCGTCGTCGCTGTAGCCGAACCGCTCCAGCACCGGATCGCCGTCCTGCAGTGCCCGCACGCACAGGTCGTACACCGCCGCCTCCACGCACCCTCCGGAGACCGAACCCACGGCCACGCCGTCGCTGTCGACGGCGAGGGCGGCGCCCGGCCCGCGCGGCGCGCTGCCGCCCACGGCCACGACCGTGGCGACGGCGAACTCACGGCCCTGCGCACACCACCGGTCCAGCTGGCCGGCGATGTCAAGCATCGCGGTCCCCTCCGGGAGCGGCCCCCGTGCGGCCGCCGCGCTCCGTCTCGGCGCCCACCGGTCCCGCCGCCCGCAGAACCTTGTCGGGGCTGATCGGGAGGTCCCGGTGGCGCACGCCGGTCGCGTGCCACACGGCGTTGGCGACGGCCGCCGCCGTGCCCACGATGCCTATCTCGCCGATTCCCTTGATGCCGACCGGGTCGTCCGGGTCCGGGTCGTCGACCCAGCCGACCTCGATGGGCGGCACATCGGCGTTCGCGGCGACGTGGTAGCCCGCGAGGTCCGCGCCCACGAGCCCGCCCGACGCACGGTCACGGACCGCCTTCTCGTGCAGGGCCATGGAGATGCCCCAGGTCATCCCGCCGACGAACTGGCTGCGCGCGGTCAGCGGGTTCACGATCCGGCCGGCGGCGAAGACCCCGACCATGCGCCGGACCCGCACCTCGCCCGTGGAGACGTCCACGGCGACCTCGGCGAACTGCGCGCCGTACGAGTGCCGCTCCTTCTTCGCGAGTCTTCCGACCGCCTCGGAGGTGTCCGAACGTGCCGTGATGCCTTCCGGGGGGATGGCCCCGCCGAGCGCGATGCGCGCCCGCAGCTCGCTCGCCGCGACGGTCACCGCCCAGCCCCAGGAGCGCGTACCCATGGAGCCACCGGCGATCATCGCGGGGCCGAAGTCGCTGTCCGCGATGCGCACCCGGACCCGCCCCGGCGCGACCTCCAACGCGTCCGCCGCGATGAGCGTCAGCGCGGTCCGCGCCCCGGTGCCGATGTCGGCGGCGGTGATCCGGACGGTGAAGGTGCCGTCCGCCTCCGCCGTCACCACCGCGGTCGAGGGCGCCACGCCCGACGGATAGGTGGACGCCGCGGTGCCGGTACCGAGCAGCCAGCGCCCTTCGCGGCGCACGCCCGGGCGGGGATCGCGGTCCGCCCACCCGAACCTGCGGGCCCCCTCCTGGAAGCATGCGAGCACGTTGCGGCTGCCGAACGGCAGCCCCGACACGGGCCCCGCCCCGGGTTCGTTGCGGGCCCGCAGCACGATCGGGTCGACGCCGCACTTCTCGGCGAGTTCGTCGAGCGCCGACTCCAGTGCGAACGAACCCGGCGCCTCGCCCGGCGCACGCATCCAGGTCGGTGTCGGCACATCGAGCGGTACGACACGGTTCACGGTGTGGTGGGCCTCGGCGTCGTACATCACCCGCCCCATCAGGGCGCTCTGCTCGACGAACTGGTGCACGGTCGACGTGAGGCTCAGCGCCTGGTGGTCGAGGGCGCGCAGCCGCCCGTCGGCGTCGGCACCGAGCCTGACGCGCTGCGCCGTCGGACTGCGGTAGCCGACGAGCGAGAACATCTGCCGTCGGGTCAGCACGACGCGCACCGGGCGGTGCAGGACGGTCGCGGCCATCACGGCGGCCACCTGGTGCGGACGGAGCCCCTTGGATCCGAAGGCACCGCCGACGTGCTCCGAGCGCACCCGGACCGTGGCCGGGTCCAGTGAGAACAGCTTCGCGAGCTCGTCGGCGACCCATCCGCTGCCCTGGTTGGAGTCCACGACCTCGAGCCGGCCGCCGTCCCAGCGGGCGGCCGCCGCATGCGGCTCGAGCGAGCTGTGGTGCTCCTCCGGCGTGCTGTAGGCGGCGTCCACGACGACGGCGGACTCGGCGAGTGCGGCCTCCAGGTCCCCCTTCTCGGTCTCCGCCTGCATGGCGGGTGTGTTCTCCGGGGTGCGGATGCCGGGGCGGTCCGCCGAGAAGTCGACGTCGTGCGGTTCCGTCTCGTACTGGACCTCCAACGCCTCGGCGGCTTCTCTGGCCTGCTCGGACGTCTCGGCGACGACGAGCGCGACCGGCCAGCCCGCGAAGGGCACACGGTCGTCCTGGAAGAGCCCGACGATGGGGTCGGGCCGTCCCAGCGGGCCCGTGTAGTCCGTGTCCACGCGCGGAGCGTTCCCGTGGTGCAGCACGGTCAGGACTCCGGGCATCGAGAGAACCGGTGTCTCCCGCACCGACAACACGCGGCCGCGGACGACCGCCGACAGGACGAGCCAGCCGTGGGCGAGCCCGGCGAACGGGATCTCTCCGGCGTAGCGGGCGGCTCCGGTGACCTTGTCGACGCCCTCCACGCGGGTGTGCGCGGATCCGACGGCACCCGTCACCGCCGCGGCCGGGGTGGTCGTCGTCATCGGGTGGCCTCCTCGGTGAGATCGGTCAGCACGGCCACTACGAGGTTGCGCATCAGCGTCACCTTGTACCCATTGCCGGGCAGTGGCCGGGCGGCTGCCAGTTCGGTGTCCGCGGCGGCGGCGAACGCCTCGGCGCTCGCCGGTCCGCCGGTCAGCGCCCGCTCGGCCTCCCTGGCCCGCCACGGCCGTGACGCCACCGCCCCGAAGGCCAGGCGGACCTCGCGCACGACACCGTCCTCGACGCCCAGGGCGGCCGCGACCGAGCCGATCGCGAACGCGTACGAGGCGCGCTCACGCACCTTGCGATAGCGGGAGAGGGCGTGAGCCGGGGCGGGCGGCAGGGTCACGCCGGTGATCAGCGCGCCGGGAGGCAGGGCGGTCTCCTGGTGCGGGGTGTCACCGACCGGCAGATAGAACTCCGCGAGCGGCAACTCCCCGGGCCCGTCGGCCGCTTCGTACGAGACGACGGCGTCGAAGGCGGTCAGCGCCACCCCCATGTCCGACGGGTGCACGGCCACGCACTGCTCTGATCCACCGAGGATCGCGTGGTTGTGGTGCTCCCCTTCGATGGCGGGGCAACCGCTGCCGGGCACACGCTTGTTGCACGCCTTGGCCGGGTCGGTGAAGTACCCGCAGCGAGTGCGCTGGAGCAGATTCCCGCCGACGGTGGCCATGTTGCGCAGCTGGCCGGAGGCACCGGCCAGGAGGGCCTGGGTCAACGCGGGGTAGCGACGCCGGACTTCCGGGTGGGCGGCCAGATCGCTGTTGGTGACGGTCGCCCCGATCCGCAGACCACCGCCCGGTGCCGGCTCGACGCGGTCCAGCGGCAGCTCACGCACGTCGACGAGCCGGGTGGGACGCTCGACCCCGGCCTTCATCAGGTCCACGAGGTTGGTGCCGCCGCCGAGGAAGCGTGCGTCGGGGTCGGCGCCGAGCAGCGCGACCGCGCCAGGGACGTCGTGGGCCCGCTGATAGCCGAACTCCCTCATGCCACCGCCTCCGTGCCTGTGTCCGCACCCGCGTCCCCAACGGGGCCGGTATCCGATGACGCGCCCGGCGTGGCGCCCGCTGCCTCGCCGCCCGGGGCTCGCAGCTCCGCCGCCGCCCGCGCGACCGCCTGCACGATGGACACGTAGGCGCCGCAGCGGCACAGGTTGCCGCTCATCCGCTCCCGGATCTCCTCGGGCGTGAGCGGCGGCGCGCCCGCCTCGGGCCGCACGTCGGCGGTCACCGCACTGGGCCAGCCCGCCGCGTGCTCCTCGATCACGGCGACGGCCGAACAGATCTGCCCCGGCGTGCAGTAACCGCACTGGTAGCCGTCGAAGTCGAGGAACGCCTGCTGCACCGGATGCAGCCGCTCACCGTCCGCGACGCCCTCGATGGTGGTGATCGCACGCCCTTCCGCGGCCACCGCGAACTGCAGACAGGACAGGGCCCGGCGCCCGTCGAGGAGCACCGTGCAGGCTCCGCACTGGCCCTGGTCGCAGCCCTTCTTCGTGCCGGGCAGATCGAGACGCTCGCGCAGTGCGTCGAGCAGGGTGGTGCGGTGATCCGCGGGCAGCGTGTACTTCTCGCCGTTGACGTGCAGGGTGATGGCGCTGGACGTCGAGGGGGCTGGGGCCATGGTCAGCCTTCTTTCGCGTGTCTGATGCGCGTCGGGCCACACGTGTCCGGCGGGCGGAGCCGGTGACGTGCTGGGTCGGAAGGGGTGCGGAGGGTGCTACGCCTGCTGCGGTCGACCGGACCACCCCGGGGAAGAACTCCAGGGCGCCCCGCGGAAGTGCGAATGTGTGGGGGGCGGGCAGTGCGGGACAATGCCGGCAGCGATCGGTTCCGGCCGTCCCGACCAGCCGTTTATGCGGCTATGGTGGATGTCCGAGTCCTAAGCGGACAACTGTCCGCTGACTTTGAATTTAGCGGACAGCTGTCCGCTTAGCAAGAGTGATCCGGGACCGGGTTCCAGCAGCCGACCGTGATTCCCGGCAGGAGGACGAGTGCGGAACAAGCCGGACAAGAAGCAGGCACCCCTCCACTCGAAGGCCCCTCTGCGCTCGGACGCGCAGCGCAACCGCGAGCGCATCCTGGAAGTGGCCCTGGAGGAACTGACCCGCTCGGCGGACGCCCCGCTCAGCGCGATCGCGAAGAAGGCCGGCGTCGGGCAGGGGACGTTCTACCGCAACTTCCCCAACCGCGAGGCCCTGGTCCTGGAGATCTACCGCCACGAGGTCCAGCAGGTCGCCGACACCGCGAGCGAACTGCTGGAGACCCGGGACCCCGAGCAGGCCCTGCGCGAGTGGATGGACCGGCTGGCTCAGTACGCGATGGCCAAGGCCGGACTGGCGGACGCGCTCCGCAAGGCGACGACCTCACGCGGTGGCAAGCCGGAAGTGGGGCACAGCCGGATCAGCTCGGCGGTCGCGCTCCTCCTGGAGGCCAACGAGCAGGCCGGCACGATCCGCCCGGGGGTGACCCCCGACGACTTCGTCCTAGCCATCGCCGGCCTCTGGCAGATCGACCCGCACGGCGACTGGCACGGACAGGCCGGGCGCCTCATGAATCTGGTGATGGACGGACTGCGCACCGGCGCACCCGGGGCGGAGGCGGCGCGTACCACCGGGCCGAGCGTCCGCAGCATCACGAACGCGGACGGCACCGGCTCGAGCGGCCGCTGAAACGACGTGGGCGGACGCCACGGGTACGCGCGGCCGCTGAACGGCACAGACGCCACCGGGCGGCCACGCCCCCGATGCGGACGAAGTGGGGAGCGCGGCCGTCCGGCTCACGCGCCCCGACGGACGCGGGCGGCCTTGCGCGCCTCGGCGGTCTGACGGGCCTCGGCGGCGCGGCGGGACTCACCGGAGCGGCCGGGGCGCCCCGGCCGCGTCCCCATGCCGCGGAACGGAGCGCCACCGCGGCTGGGGCGCTCCGTGACAGGCGAGCCGCCCCCGATGGGGACCCCGGACGGCGCCTGGGCACCGGTGATCCGGCTCAGCTCCGCCTCGCCCGAGCGGACCTGCGCGACGCGCGGGGTGACGCCCGCGTCCGACATCAGCCGCGCCATGTCCTGGCGCTGGTTGGGCACGACCAGGGTCACGACCCTGCCGGACTCGCCGGCCCTGGCGGTGCGTCCGCCACGGTGCAGATAGTCCTTGTGGTCGGCAGGCGGGTCGACGTTGACCACGAGGTCGAGGTTGTCGATGTGGATGCCGCGGGCCGCGACGTTCGTGGCCACCAGGACCGTGACGTCGCCCGTCTTGAACCGCGCCAGCGTGCGGGTCCGCTGGGGCTGCGACTTGCCGCCGTGCAGCGCGGCGGCCCGCACACCACTGCCCAGCAGGTGCCGGGTGAACTGGTCGACGGCGTGCTTGGTGTCCAGGAACATGAGGACCCGGCCGTCGCGGGCGGCGATCTCGGTCGCCGTGGCGTACTTGTCGGTGCCGTGCACGTGCAGCACGTGGTGCTCCATCGTGGTGACCGCTCCCGCCGAGGGGTCGACCGAGTGCACCACCGGGTCCTGGAGGTAGCGCCGGACCAGCAGGTCGACGTTGCGGTCCAGCGTCGCCGAGAACAGCATCCGCTGGCCGTCGGGACGCACCTGGTCGAGGATCTCGGTGACCTGCGGCATGAAGCCCATGTCGGCCATCTGGTCGGCCTCGTCCAGAACCGTGACGGAGACCCGGTCGAGGCGGCAGGCCTTGCGCTCGATCAGGTCCTTCAGGCGGCCGGGCGTCGCGACGACCACATCGGCCCCGGCCCGCAGCGCACCGGCCTGCCGTCCGATGGACATGCCGCCGACCACGGTGGCCATCCGCAGCTTCAGCAGACGAGCGTAGGGCGTGAGGGCGTCGGTGACCTGCTGGGCCAGCTCGCGGGTGGGGACGAGAATGAGCGCGAGGGGCTGCCGGGGCTCGGCGCGCCGGCCGGCCGTGCGGACGAGCAGCGCCAGCCCGAAGGCGAGCGTCTTGCCCGATCCGGTCCGTCCGCGGCCCAGCACGTCGCGGCCCGCGAGGGAGTTCGGGAGGGTGGCTGCCTGGATCGGGAACGGCTCCGTCACCCCGCTGTCGGCGAGCAGATCGACGAGCGCCTTCGGCATGTCCAGTTCACCGAAGGTGTCGGCGGCGGGCAGAGCGGGCGTGACGGTCACCGGCAGCGCGAACTCTCCGCGCTGCGAGCCGGGGCGACGCCCCTGGCCGCCGGGGCCACCCCGGCCCTTGCTGCCCGCGTTCGAGCGGGAGCCGGAGTGCGAGCGAGCCCCGGAGTGCGAGTGGGAGTGCGAGTTACGGTCGTTCGGACGGGCTGAGCGGTTCAAGGAGAACCTTTCCTCGACATGGCGCGTATCGAGGAATTCTCGGCGGTGCGAGCCGATCGAATTGCAAGAACGAGCCGGATGACTGGCTGCGCCGCAGCCGTCCGTGACCGGCGCGGGGCATCTTCGGCGCCCCACGGTTCCAGGTGCCGGTACCAGTGTCGCATCCTCGCGGCCGGCTCCGGGGGCGCTCGTCCTGGGCTCCCGCAGGCCTCGCGCGCCGGGGTGCGTTGCGTTCACCCGTGCGCCCGGCGCACGGGTGGGCGCCCGCTCGGTGCCGTCAGCCGGTCCCGCCCTCGTCGAAGCTGGCGAAGTAGGCGGCTGCCATGTCCTCGTCGCCGTGCCCCTGGGCCGCCGCCCGTCGGAACCGTTCGGCGCCGGCTTCGGCCACGTCGAGACGGATACCGTGCTGCCGCCCGGCCTCGACGATCAGGCGGGCGTCCTTCTCCGCCGTTGTCACGGCGAAGGCGGCCGGCGACAGGCGGTCACCCAGCACGAGGCCGGCCTTGGCGTGGAGATAGCCCATGTCGAGCGGACCGCCCGCGATGGCGTCGAAGAAGTCCTGCGGGTCGACGCCGAGGACCTGCGCCAGGGACAGGGCCTCACCGACCGCGTTGGTGGCGGCGAGGACCCAGCTGTTGGCCACGAGCTTCAGTCGCGTCGCGCTGCCCGCGGCACCGTCCTCGCCGGTCCACACGGTGCGGGTCCCGACCGCCTCGAACACCGGGGCGACGGTCTCCCTGCCGACGCGCGGGCCCGCCGCGAGGACGAGCAGCTGACCGGCCTCCGCGGGTTGCCTGGTGCCGAGCACAGGAGCGTCGAAGAAGACCAGCCCCTGCTCCTGGGCGAACCCTGCCAGCTCCGCCACGGCGTCGAGCCCGGCAGTGGTCGACTGGATCCAGGTGGTGCCCGGACGCAGCGCGGGAGCGGCCTGGCGCATGACGTCCAGGGCGGCGGGGCCGTCGTGGAGCATGGTGAGGACGACATCGGCGTCCCGGACCGCCTCCGCCGGACTGCCGGCGACGTGGGCGCCGTCGGCGGCGAGCGGTTCGGCCTTCGCACGGGTGCGGTTCCAGGCCCCGACGGTGTGCCCGGCGCGGGCGAGGTTGCGGGCCATCGCGGCCCCCATGATCCCGGTGCCCAGGACGCTCACGGTGAGGGTGTCGGTCATGACGCCAGCCTTCCTTTTCGTCGTGCGGTCGCGAGATCCGCGGTGCCGCACGGGGTGTCGGTTGTCGGCCTGATTTGCCATTCTGGCGCCGTGCCCGATCCCAGTCCCGTCACCCCCGACGCTCCCGTCCGTATCACCACTCCCCTTCTCACCCAGCAGTGGCTGGATCTGACCTTCATCCACTGGGCCGTCGATCCGGAGGTCATGGCTCCGCTGCTGCCGCGCGGGACGGTCCCCGACACGCACGACGGCGTCACGTACGTCGGACTCGTCGCCTTCCGGATGCACCGCGTCGGCTGGCTCCGGCTGCCCGGGGTGCCCTACCTGGGGTCCTTCCCGGAGACCAATGTGCGCGTGTACTCCGTGGACGCGCACGGCCGGCGCGGTGTGGTCTTCCTGTCGATGGACGCCGCACGGCTGATCCCGGTGGTGATGGGACGCGTCTGCTTCCGGCTGCCCTACCTCTGGTCCCGGATGACCGTCGAGGCCGCAGGTGACACGGTCACGTACACCGGCTCCCGCCGCTGGCCCGGTCCGCGCGGCGCGTACAGCCGGATCACCGTGCGGACCGGGGCGCGCGTCGAGGCGCCCAGCGAGCTGGAGCACTTCCTGACCGCACGCTGGGGCATGCACAACGCCTTCTTCGGCAGGACGGGGGACGCGGCGTACCTGCCCAACCACCACCCGCGCTGGCCCCTGCACCGTGCCGAGCTGCTCGTGTGCGACGAGAACCTCGTCGCCGCGGCCGGTCTCCCCGCGCCGAGCGAAGCCCCGGTCAGCGTCCTCCACTCCCCCGGCGTCCCGGTCCTCCTCGGCCGCCCGGCGCGGCCGGCGGGCATCCCCACCCCCTGAGCCGGCCCGGCCGCCGGAGCGGCTGACGAATGCCGCTCAGCCCAGGAAGCTCAACCGCACCTTGCGGTCGGGGTTGTCCCTGTTCGTGTCGACGAGGCAGACCGACTGCCAGGTGCCCAGTTCCAGGTTTCCGGCGATCACCGGCAGGGTCGCGTGCGGCGGGACGAGAGCGGGCAGCACATGGTCGCGGCCGTGGCCCGGGCTGCCGTGGCGGTGCTGCCAGCGGTCGTCCGCCGGAAGCAGGGAGTGGAGGGCGGCGAGGAGATCGTCGTCGCTTCCCGCGCCGGTCTCGATGATCGCGACACCGGCGGTCGCGTGCGGCACGAAGATGTTCAGGAGACCGTCCCGGCCGGCCGCGGCGTCCCGGAGGAAGGACGCGCACTGCGGCGTCAGGTCGACGACCGCCTCCGACGAACCGGAGGTGATGTTCAGGACACGGGTGCTGAAGGCGTCGGGCATACCCCCATGCTCACCCATGAGCGGGGTTCCACACGCGTTCGGCACTCAACCGGTCCCGCGCTCCCCCACGGGGCGGACACCCTCGGGAAGATCCCGGCGCCCCGCCCGGTTGGGAGAGGCGTGAACGATATCGGGGTGCGCGCACACGAGGTCGACGTCGTGGTCATCGGCGCCGGGCAGGCCGGGCTCTCCAGCGCCTACCACCTGCGGCGCACCGGGTTCGAGCCCGGACGGGACTTCGTCATCCTGGACCACGCGCCGCGACCGGGCGGCGCCTGGCAGTTCCGCTGGCCGTCGCTGACGTACGGCAAGGTCCACGGGATGCACGCGCTGCCCGGGCTCGAACTGACGGACGCCGATCCCGCGCGGCCGTCCTCCGAGGTCGTCGCCGAGTACTTCGACGCGTACGAGCGGACGTTCGACCTGCGGGTACGGCGCCCCGTGGACGTACGCGCGGTGCGGTCCGGCGAGGCGGGGCGCCTGCTGGTGGAGACGTCCGCGGGGACCTGGTCGGCCCGGGCGCTGATCAACGCGACGGGGACCTGGGACCGGCCGTTTTGGCCCCGCTATCCCGGTCAGGAGACCTTCCGGGGACGCCAGCTGCACACGGCCCAGTACCCGGGGCCCGAGGAGTTCGCCGGTCAGCGCGTGGTCGTCGTGGGCGGCGGCGCCTCCGGCACCCAGCACCTGATGGAGATCGCCCCCTACGCCGCCCGGACCACCTGGGTGACACGCAGGCCGCCGGTGTTCCGGGAGGGGCCCTTCACCGAGGACGCGGGCCGGGCGGCCGTCGCGCTCGTGGAGGAGCGGGTCCGCCAAGGGCTGCCGCCGCAGAGCGTCGTCTCCGTGACCGGGTTGCCGCTCAACGAGGCGATCCGGAGGGCCCTGCGCGACGGCGTCATGGACCGGCTGCCGATGTTCGACCGTGTCACCGCGGACGGCGTGGAGTGGGACGACGGCCGCCGGGTGGAGGCGGACGTCATTCTGTGGGCGACCGGATTCCGCGCCGCGATCGACCATCTGGCGCCGCTGCGCCTGCGCGAGCCGGGCGGCGGGATACGTGTCGACGGCACGCGCGCGGTCGCCGATCCCCGGATCCACCTGGTCGGCTACGGCCCCTCGGCCAGCACGATCGGCGCCAACCGTGCGGGGCGCACGGCGGTACGGGACATCAGGCGGCTGCCGGCCCTGGCGCCGGCCGCCGCGTGACATGGCGCGGACCCGCTTCCCCGCCCGCGCGCGGGAAAGCCGGACGGGACACGTCCGCGCGCTCGGCGCGCGCGGGAGGCCGAGGTCAGCCGCTGACGGACGTTGCGGCCGACGCGGGGGCGACGGAGGTGTCCGAGGGGGCGGGAACCGGCGCCAGGGCGGTGGCGGCACCGGCCGAGACCGGGGGCGTCGTGGCCGGGACGGAGGTGGAGGCCGGGGCGGGCGCGGAGGCGGAGACCGACGCGGAGGCCGAGTCCGAAGCCGTCGGACCCGGATGGTTCCGGTTGAACTCCTCCACGTTCTTCTGGTGCTCCTCGGCACTGGCCGTGAAGCGTGTGTCGCCGGGCTTGACCGTGACGAAGTACAGCCAGTCGCCCTGGGCGGGGTTGACCGTGGCGCGCATCGCCTCCTGGCCCGGGTTGGAGATCGGCGTGGGCGGCAGCCCCATCCGCTGGTACGAGTTGTAGGGGCTGCTGAGCTGCGTGTCGCTCACGGTCGTGTTGAGTGTGGAGCGGTTCAGCGCGTAGTTGAGAGTGGAGTCCATCTGCAGCGGCATCCCCCGCTCCAGACGGTTGAAGATCACCCGGGCGACCTTGGCCATGTCCGCCCTGCTCGCCGCCTCCGCCTGGACGATGCTCGCGACGGTGACGGTCTGGTACGCGTTGACACCGCTCCGCTGGGCGCCCGCCGTGACATGGCCCCCTGCGAACTTCCGGTTCGCGGTGTCGACCATGGCCCGCAGCAGGGACTCGGGGGTCGTCCTGTCGTCGATCGGGTACGTGGCCGGGAACAGGTAGCCCTCCGGGTTGCCCGCCGCGTCGTGCGGGAGCTTGAGCCTGGCCTTGCCCAGGGACTTCTTCGTGGTCCCGGCGGGGGCACCGAGTGCCTTGTCGACGGCCGCGTAGACCTGTCCGGAACGCCAGCCCTCGGGGATCACCAGGGAGGCGGGCCCGGGGCTCCTCTCCCCCCTGAGGCTCAGCAGCGGCACCGCCACGGCGGTGGCCGCCACGACGGCTCCGATCACGATGAGAGCGCCCCGGCCCCGGCGCGTCAGCCGGACCGTGTTCCGCTGCGGAGTGTTCGTCTGCATGCGGGCACGGTAACCCGATCATGGTGTCAAATCTGGCATATCGTCATTTAACTGACTCCAGTTGGGCGTCCCGGCGCACCAGAGCGGCGTAGCGTCCACCCTGCTCCAGCAGTTCCTCGTGGGTGCCGCGCTCAGCCGCGCGTCCGGCGTCGAGCACCACGATCTGGTCGGCGCCCCGGACCGTGGACAGCCGGTGCGCGATGGTCAGGGTGGTGCGGTCGGCCGAGAGGGCGTCGATGGCCTTCTGCACGGCGTGCTCCGTGCGGGTGTCGAGCGCGCTGGTCGCCTCGTCGAGGATGAGGACCGGCGGATCGCGCAGGATCGTGCGGGCGATCGCGAGGCGCTGCTTCTCGCCACCGGAGAACCGGTGACCGCGCTCGCCCACGACCGTGTCGTACCCGTCGGGCAGTGAGGCGATGTGGTCGTGGATCTGCGCCGCCTCGGCGGCCGCCCTCAACTCCTCGTCGGTGGCGTCGGGCTTGGCGAAGCGCAGGTTCTCCGCGACCGACGCGTGGAAGAGGTACGTCTCCTGCGACACCACGCCGATCCCCCGGGCCAGCGTGTCGAAGTCCAGGTCGCGCACGTCGATCCCGTCGAGGGTGACCCGGCCGCCGGTGACGTCGTACAGCCTCGGCACCAGATGACCGAGCGTGGACTTGCCCGCGCCCGTCGGACCGACGACCGCGAGGCTGCCGCCGGCCGGAACGGTCAGGTCGATGCCGTCGAGGATCGGCCCGCTTTTGCCGTCGTAGCGGAATTCCACGTTCTCGAAGCGGATCTCGCCCTCGATCCGCTCCAGATGCACCGGACGCTCGGGTTCGGTGATGTCGATCGGCAGGTCGAGGTACTCGAAGATGCGCTGGAAGAGGGCGAGGGAGGTCTGGATCTGCACACCGGTCGACAACAGGCTGACGGTCGGCCGGAACAGGCCCTGCTGGAGCGAGACGAAGGCGACGAGTGTGCCGATCGAGACGGAGGGCCCACCGAACTGGAGGGCGATACCCGCGGTCCAGTAGATGACGGCGGGCATGGCCGCCATGACGATGGTGATGACGGCCATCCGCCAGCGCCCTGCCATGTTCGACCTCACCTCGAGGTCCACCAGGCCCTCGGACTCGTCGGCGAAGGCACGCGTGAGCGAGTCGGCGCGGCCCATAGTGCGGCCGAGCACGATGCCGCTGACGGAGAGCGACTCGGTGACGGTGGCGGCCATGGCCGCCATCTGCTTCTGGCGCTGCGTGGCGATCCTCTTCCGCTCGCGTCCGACCCGGCGGCTCATCCAGACGAAGAGCGGTAGCAGGAGGAGCGAGACGACCGTGAGCCGCCAGTCCAGTGCGATCATGGCGACGACGGTGGCGACGACGCTGGTGAGGTTGGAGACCAGGGAGGTCGCGGTCGAGGTGACGGTCGCCTGCATACCGCCGATGTCGTTGGCGATCCGGGACTGGACCTCGCCGGTGCGCGTGCGGGTGAAGAAGGCGAGGGACATGCGCTGCAGTCGGCCGTAGACGGCGGTGCGCAGGTCGTGCATGACGCGCTGGCCGACGGTCGTGGAGATGAGCGTCTGCAGCACACCGAAGACGCTGGTGACGACCGCACTGAGGATCATGCCGAGCGCCAGGAGGCTCAACAGGCCCGTGCGGCCCTGAGGGATCGCGACGTCGAGAATCTCCCTCAGCAGGAACGGTGTCGCGACGGAGACGAGGGACGCGGCGCCGACGAGAAGGCCGACGACCGCCAGGCGGCCCCTGTAGGGCCGGAAGAGGGCGAGAATGCGACGCACCTGCCGCGGCTGTTCGTCTGCCACGGGCGGCGGGGTCCAGGTGGGTTGTCCGGGATGCATGGGCTCCTACGAGGATGAGAGAACGATGACATGCGGAGCTTAGCTCATTGTTACCTATACTCACAATGAACGGCATCCTGATATTGTTCCCGTATGACCACCCCAGACGCCGACGGCCAGCTCGCCGAGCAGTTGCTGCGGCTGACGCGCCGCGTGCACCGCATCCAGAAGCACCACCTGGAGCGATGCGGCCTCGGCGTCACGCCGGCCCAGTCCCGGCTGCTGCGGGCCCTCGCGCACTACAGCTCGCCACCGCGGATGGCCGACCTGGCCGAGCGCATGGAGGTGGTCCCCCGGGCCGTGACGACCCTCGTCGACGGCCTGGAGGCGAGCGGCACGGTGCGGCGGGTGCCGGACCCCACCAATCGCCGGGTGATCCGGATCGAGATCACGGACGAGGGACACAGGGCCCTCGGTGAGCTGCGCGGCGCCCGCCGGTCCGCGGCGCAGGAGATCCTCGCGCCCCTGACGGCCGGTCAGCGCGAGACACTGGGCGGGCTGTTGAACACCCTGATCGACGGCGTACCGCACGCGGAGCACTCCGGCTGAGGGACGCGCGAGGCGCGACCGGGGAGGGCACGGATCAAAAGGTGCCCCCCTACGCCGCGGGCCCTAGCTCTTGAGGTCCGCCTCGTCTCCCATGACGACCATCGGATGCTGATCCGGGTCGAGCGTGCGCAGCAGGTAGCGCATACCGGACTTGGGCAGGCTTACACACGCCGAGGTGCCGCTGCCGTGGTCCATGTGCAGCCAGATGCCGCCGCCCTTCGACTGGCCCTGGGGTCGGGTGGGGTCGTTGGGTGAGGTTCCCTTCACCCGGTTGTAGTCGATGGCGATGACGTAGTCGAAGTCGTGCCAGTACGACTTGGCCCAGTAGTGCGGCGCCTGGAAGGACGCCGACTCGGTGTACGGGAGCCGGGCGCCCGGATCGCCGAGCACACCGCCCGCGTCGCTGAGCGTGAAGACGCCGACCGGGCTGCGCTTGTCGCCCTCGGTGTGGTCGGTCGTCCAGCCCTTCTTGCCGTTGTGCCCTTCCCAGCTGCGGGTACGGTCCCACGTCGAGCCGTTCTTTGTGTACAGGACGACGGTCGAGTCCGCCGAGTTCCTGCCCGCGCCGTAGACCGCCACGACCTGACGAGAGTCGGCGGGAATCTGCTTGCGCAGCCGGGCTCCCACGTCGGGGATGTGCTTGAGGTCGGCCGTACGGACCTGGCGGTCCGCCCCGCCGCCGGAGCCCCCGTCGCCCTTCGCCTTCGATCCGCTTCCGTCCGAACCACCGCAGGCGGCCAGGGACATAACAAGGACACCGCAAGCCGCTGCCGCGACCCCCGTGCGCATCGCACCGACTATTCGCATGCCGTCCATCGTCGCACCACGCACAGCGCTCCCGCGCCCGGCCCCTGGCTTCCCGGCCCGGTCCGGGCGGTCGGGGGCGGGGGTACGCGGGTGTGCGGCGCGGCCCTCGCACCCCGAAAAACCGGTTGCTTCCGACCACGCAACGACGCGAACCTTTCACGGCTTGTTGCCGAACGCGGCGGCCGGTCCGCCCCGGATTTCGGCAGTCGGTCCGTAGCGGGCCCCGGCCGCCCTCTCCCACCCCTGACACGAGCCACTGGGACGTCATGCAGATTCAAGACCTTCCGTATCCCGACCCGGGTGTGCCCGACGCACGATCAGGTCCCCGATTCCTGTGGTGGCTCGGCCGCAATCAGCTCGGCGGACAGGTCAGATCCCTGGCCTGGGGCATGCTGCACTTCCTGGCCGTGTCCGGGCTGCCGTTCTGCGTGGGACTGGCGATCCAGGCCGTCGTCGATCGTTCGGGCACCCGGCTCGCCCTGAGCGGCGGACTGCTCGTCCTGTGCGGTGCCTGCATCGCGCTCGGCGACACCATGCTGCACCGGGCCGCCGTCACCAACTGGATCACCGCGGCCGCACGCGTCCAGCAACTGCTGGCCCGCAAGACGGCCCAGCTGGGCTCCGCGCTCACCCGGAGGGTCGCGGCCGGTGAGGTCGTTGCCGTCTCCACCGGCGACGTCGAGAAGATCGGCTGGTTCGTCGAGGCCCTGTCCCGGTTCGCGTCGGCCGCGCTCACCGTAGTCGTCGTCTGTGTCGCCCTCGTCGTCTTCCAGCCGGCGCTCGGCGTCGTCGTCGCCGTGGGCGTGCCCGTGCTGGCGCTCGCCGTCCTGCCGCTGCTGCCCCGCGCCACCCGGCGTGCCGACGTGCAGCGCGAGAAGGCCGGGCGCGCCACCGAGCTGGCATCCGACACGGTCGCCGGTCTGCGCGTGCTGCGCGGCATCGGCGGCGAGGAACTCTTCCTGGACCGCTACCGCCGCGCCTCCCAGGACGTCCGCCGGGCCGCGGTGCGCAGTGCCCGCATGTGGTCGCTGATCTCGGCGATCCAGGTGCTGCTGCCAGGGCTGCTGCTCATCGCGGTCGTCTGGCGTGGCGTGGACCTGGCACGCGACGGCCGGATCACGGTGGGCGAACTGGTCACCGTCTACAGCGCGGTCATGCTGCTCACGTACCCGCTGCGACACTTCGAGGAGATCGCCATGGCGTACTCCTTCTCGCGTCCGTCCGCCAGGCGAGCGGCCCGGGTGCTGGCCCTGGAGCGTGTCATGGACGGCGACGGCTCCCGTGCGGCCGCGGCGCCGACCGGTGATCTGTACGACCCGTCCACCGGGCTGCTCGCCCCGGCCGGCCGTCTCACCGCCGTGGTCTGCGGCGATCCGGACGCGGCGGGGCTGCTGGCCGAACGGCTGGGCGGACACCCCGCCGCGGAGGGCGACAGCGCGCCGTCGGCACTGCTCGGCGGGGTTCCGCTGGACGAGCTCCCGCTCGACTCCGCCCGCGCGGCCGTGCTGGTGCAGGACAAGGACCCGGTGCTGCTCTCCGGCAGCCTGCGTGAGCTGCTCGACGTGCCCGCCTCGGGCGCGGTGCGTGCCACCGACGCCCTGGAGGCGGCGCAGTGCGGTGACGTCCTGGAGGCGCTGTCCCAGGGCTCGCTCGACTCCGGCGACCCGATGGTCGCCCGCATCACCGAGCGCGGCCGCTCGCTCTCCGGCGGCCAGCGCCAGCGCCTCGCTCTGGCCCGGTCACTGATCACGGACCCGGAGGTCCTCGTGCTGGACGAGCCCACGTCCGCCGTGGACTCCCACACCGAGGCCCGGATCGCCGACGGCATCCGCGCGCTGCGTACCGGCCGCACCACCGTGGTCCTCACGTCCTCGCCCCTGCTGCTGGACCGTGCCGACGAGGTCGTTCTGGTCCACGAGGGCACGGTGGCGGCGGTGGGCGGACACCGGGAGCTGGTGCGCAGCGACTCCCGGTACCGGGCCGTGGTCACCCGTGAGACCGACGAGGAGGCCGCCGCCGGCCGTGCCGGGGCTGACACGGTCCGCGAGCTCGGCCGACTCGACGAGATGGAAGACCTGGAAGAGATCGAGGAGACCGCATGATCGGCGTGGCGCCACCGGCGTACGACCCGGCGGCCCCGACGACGGCGAACACGCTGCCCGTCGGCGCCCCCGCGACCGTACGCGCCTACGTACTGGAGCTGTTCCGGCGGCATCGCCGGGCCTTCCTGCTGCTCGTCGCCGTCAACACCGTCGCCGTGGTCGCCTCCATGGCCGGCCCCTTCCTTCTTGGCGGCCTGGTCGAGGACGTCTCCGACGGTGCCGCGGCCGCCCGCGCGCTGCATCTGGAGCGCATCTCCGCGTTGTTCGTCCTCGCGCTGGTCGTGCAGGCCGTGTTCGTACGTCAGGTGCGGCTGCGCGGGGCGATGCTCGGCGAACGGATGCTGGCCGATCTGCGTGAGGACTTCCTCGTCCGGTCGGTCGGCCTGCCGCCAGGCATTCTCGAACGGGCGGGGACCGGCGACCTGCTGTCCCGGATCACCACGGACATCGACCGGCTCGCCAACGCCATGCGTGAGGCCGTGCCGCAGCTGGCGATCGGCGCGGTCTGGGTGGTGCTGCTGCTCGGCGGTCTCGCCGTGACCGCGCCGCCGCTCGCGCCCGCCGTGCTCGTGGCGGTGCCGCTCCTGGTGGCCGGCTGCCGCTGGTACTTCAGGAGGGCGCCCTCGGCCTATCGCTCGGAGGCTGCCGGTTACGCCGCGGTGGCCTCCGCGCTCACCGAGACCGTGGACGCCGGACGCACCGTCGAGTCGCACCGGCTCGGCGACCGCCGCATCGCCCTGTCGGAGCGGCGGATCAAGGAGTGGACGGCCTGGGAGCGGTACACCCTCTGGCTTCGCTCGGTGCTCTTCCCCGTCATCAACTTCACCCATGTCACGGTCCTCTGCTCGGTCCTGATGATCGGCGGGGTCTTCGTCCTGCAGGGCAGGATCGGCGTCGGACAGCTGACGACGGGCGCGCTGATCGCCCAGATGCTCGTCGACCCGTTGGGCCTGATCCTGCGCTGGTACGACGAACTGCAGGTCGCGCAGGTCTCCCTCGCGCGTCTGGTCGGTGTCCGGGACATCGAGCCCGACGCGGGCGACCCGGCGGTGACGCCGGACGGCCGCGACGTCCACGCGGACCAGGTGCGCTTCGGCTACCGGGCGGGCGTCGACGTCCTGCGCGAGGTGTCCCTGCGGGTCGCGCCCGGTACCCGGCTCGCCCTGGTCGGCCCGTCCGGCGCGGGCAAGTCCACGCTGGGCAGGCTGCTCGCCGGCATCTACGCGCCGAGGGACGGCCGGATCACGCTCGGCGGCGCCGAGCTGACCCGGATGCCGGCCGAGGAGGTGCGCTCCCACGTCGCGCTCGTCAACCAGGAGCACCACGTGTTCGTCGGCTCCCTGCGCGACAACCTGCTGCTCGCCCGCACCGGAGCACAGGACGCCGAGCTGTGGGCGGCCCTCGGGGCCGTGGACGCCGACGACTGGGCCCGCGCTCTGGACGACGGTCTGGACACGGAGGTCGGATCGGGCGGGCACGCGCTCACTCCTGCCCAGGCGCAGCAGGTCGCCCTGGCCCGGCTGGTGCTCGCCGACCCGCACACCCTGGTCCTGGACGAGGCGACCTCGCTCCTCGACCCGCGCGCGGCCCGCCACCTGGAGCGCTCCCTCGCGCGCGTCCTCGAGGGCCGGACCGTGGTCGCCATCGCCCACCGGCTGCACACCGCCCACGACGCCGACCTCATCGCCGTCGTCGAGAAGGGCCGCATCAGCGAACTCGGCAGTCACGACCAGCTTGTCGCCCGGGACGGCGCGTACGCGGCGCTCTGGCGGTCCTGGCACGGGTGAGCGCGTCACGGGCGGCCCCGCCGGGCCGCCCGTGACGTTGCGCGGTGGGGAAAGGGGGTGGAAGGCTGGATACAAGGCACCGGCTCCGGGAAACCGGGAACCATCCGGCTCTCGAAGGACGAGGCCCGTGCCCGGCGGCCCGCACGCCCGCCCGTCGAGCAGGACGGCACCGGGCCGACCGACCCCCTGGAGGTACCCGTGGACAGCGCCGACGGATGGGGAGACGACGTCTACCAGCCCGACGGATCCGAGATTCAGGAGGATTCCGGTCTGCTGGACGCCGAGGACACCCTGGACGCCGACGGCGTCGCCGATCCCCTCGACCGGGGCTGGTCGCCGCCGGAGCGGCCGTGGGCCGTGGAGCACGACGGCGTGACCGCGGCCGAGCGCCGACGGGGCGAGACGCTGGACCAGCGCCTGGCCGGGGAACTGCCGGACATCGCGGAGCCCGAGGGCGACGGCATCGGAGACTCCCAGGACACCGACGGTGAGGCCCTGGACGGCGAGGTCGGCGCCGACCGCTCCGGCCGTCTCGTCGCACCCGACGAAGGAGCGCACGAGGACGAGGAGAGCGGTCTCGTCGCGAGCGACGTGGGCATCGACGGCGCCGCCGCCTCGGCCGAGGAGGCCGCGATGCACACCGTCGACGAGGACGCCCTGCCCGGCTGATCCCGGCCCCCTCCCCCCACGCAAGGAGCAGCCATGCAGCAGGACAAGCACCCGGACTACCGGCCCGTCGTCTTCCGTGACCGCGCCGCCGGATACGCCTTCCTCACCCGGTCCACGGCGGCCAGTGACCGGAGCATCGAGTGGGACGACGGCGAGACGTACCCGGTCGTGGACGTCGAGATCTCCTCCGAGAGCCACCCCTTCTACACCGGCAAGGCCCGCACGGTGGACTCGGAAGGGCGCATCGCCCAGTTCCAGAAGCGGTACGGGACCGGGACCGGCGGGGACGGCCCGGCCGCCGGGAGCGCGTCCGACGGTGACGACGGCGCCTGACGGGGTGGCGGGGCCACTCAGATGAAGTTGAGCGCGGCCGCGCAGCCCACCCCGCCGAGGAGCATGAACACCGGCATCAGCACCTTGAGCTCGACCCAGCTGCCGGCCCTGAAGCGCATCGCCTTCGGCGGGCCGATCGGATACCAGCGCTTGCGGCCGATCGGTATCGGCCACAGGACCGGGCAGCCGGACACCGTCAGCGCGTCCCCGAGGTCGTGCACCAGGGCGCCCAGGACGATGGGCAGCCCGAGCCACAGGTACTCCTGGCCGGGCGCGGTGAACAGCCAGTCCGATCCGTTGCCCGGCTTGTCCAGGACTCCCGCGAGGATCCAGGCGCTGGTCGCGGCGAGGAGCCACACCAGCACGTCGCTGCTCGATCCCCGGGCGGCCCGCCACAGAAGGCCTTCGATCGCCAGCACCAGGTGCACGAAGAGGATGCCGAGAACCGTCCAGCGCCCTCCGGTGATCGCGGCGAGTGAGGTGCCCGCGCCGATCAGCACGGCCCACAGCCATGTGTGGGTCAGCGTGCGGTGGCCGCCGGAACGCCGGGGGTCGCCCGGCTTGCGGGTCGATCTGTAGACGGCGTACGAGAGCTTGTCGACGATCTCGCACAGGGCCCGTGAGACGGGTCCGAAGGCGCGCGAGATGGTGGCCGCCTTGTGGTCCAGGTCGGGGGCGAGAGCGGCACCCGCGCAGATCAGGGCGCCGACCAGGAGAACCGGCCAGGGCATGGAATGGCCTGCGGCGGCCGCCGCCGCTCCGACGCCGAGCCAGGCGGCGGCTCCCGACAGTGAGTGTGCTGGTCCCATCATGGCCGTTCCCCGCCCCATTCCTCTGGTGCCGCTGCTCAGTTGCCCGCGTCCGCCGACGGATCGCCGGCGCCACAGCGTAGCGTTCGTGATCTTCGGGGCGGCATCCGATTCCCTCATCGGGTGGGAGGGCAGGCAAGATGGGGGCGTGACCCTTATCGATCAGCTCCCGCAGACCGCCGACCCGGACGCCCTCTACGAAGCCTTCGAGTCGTGGACCGGGGAACGCGGTCTCACGCTCTACCCGCACCAGGAGGAGGCGCTGATCGAAGTGGTCTCCGGTGCGAACGTGATCGTCTCGACGCCCACCGGCTCGGGCAAGAGCATGATCGCGGCGGGGGCGCACTTCGCTGCGTTGGCGCGCGACGAGGTCACCTTCTACACGGCTCCGATCAAGGCACTGGTCTCGGAGAAGTTCTTCGAGCTGTGCAAGCTCTTCGGTACCGAGAACGTCGGGATGCTCACCGGCGACGCGTCCGTGAACGCCGACGCGCCCGTCATCTGCTGCACCGCCGAGGTGCTGGCCTCCATCGCGCTGCGTGACGGCAGGAACGCCGACGTGGGACAGGTCGTGATGGACGAGTTCCACTTCTACGCGGAGCAGGACCGGGGCTGGGCCTGGCAGATCCCCATCCTGGAGCTGCCGCAGGCCCAGTTCATCCTGATGTCGGCGACGCTCGGCGACGTGTCGATGTTCGAGGAGGATCTGACCCGGCGCACCGGCCGGCCCACCTCGGTGGTCCGCTCCGCGACGCGCCCCGTACCGCTCTCGTACGAGTACGTGGTGACGCCGCTCACCGAGACCCTCACCGAGCTGCTGGCGACCAAGCAGGCTCCGGTCTACATCGTGCACTTCACGCAGGCGCAGGCGGTGGAGCGGGCGCAGGCGCTGATGAGCATCAACATGTGCACGCGCGAGGAGAAGGACCGGATCGCCGAGCTGATCGGCAACTTCCGCTTCACCACCAAGTTCGGCCGCAACCTCTCCCGGTACGTACGGCACGGCATCGGCGTCCATCACGCGGGCATGCTGCCCAAGTACCGCCGCCTGGTGGAGAAGCTGGCCCAGGCGGGTCTGCTGAAGGTCATCTGCGGCACCGACACGCTCGGTGTCGGTGTCAACGTCCCCATCCGCACCGTGCTGTTCACCGCGCTGACCAAGTACGACGGCACGCGGGTGCGGACGCTGCGGGCGCGGGAGTTCCACCAGATCGCCGGGCGGGCCGGGCGGGCCGGGTTCGACACGGCCGGTTTCGTCGTGGCGCAGGCACCCGAGCACGTCGTCGAGAACGAGAAGGCGCTCGCCAAGGCGGGTGACGACCCGAAGAAGCGCCGCAAAGTGGTGCGCAAGAAGGCTCCGGAGGGATTCGTCGCCTGGTCGGACAACACCTTCGAGAAGCTCATCGGCTCCGATCCCGAGCCGCTGACGTCGCGTTTCCGGGTGACGCACACCATGCTGCTGTCGGTGATCGCCCGGCCCGGCAACGCCTTCGAGGCGATGCGGCACCTCCTGGAGGACAACCACGAGCCGCGCAAGCAGCAGCTGCGGCACATCCGGCGGGCGATCGCGATCTACCGCTCGCTGCTCGACGGCGGGATCGTCGAGAAGCTCGACAAGCCGGACGCCGAGGGACGGATCGTGCGCCTCACCGTCGATCTGCAGCAGGACTTCGCGCTCAACCAGCCCCTGTCGACGTTCGCTCTCGCCGCCTTCGAGCTGCTGGAGCCCGAATCGCCGTCCTACGCGCTGGACATGGTGTCGGTCGTTGAGTCCACGCTGGACGACCCGCGGCAGATCCTCGCGGCGCAGCAGAACAAGGCGCGGGGCGAGGCCGTGGCCGCGATGAAGTCCGACGGCGTCGAGTACGAGGAGCGCATGGAGCGGCTTCAGGACGTGTCGTACCCCAAGCCGCTGGAGGAGCTGCTCTTCCACGCGTACAACACCTACCGCCAGAGTCATCCGTGGGTCGGGGACCACCCGCTGTCCCCGAAGTCCGTCATCCGTGACATGTACGAACGGGCGATGTCGTTCACCGAGTTCGTCTCCTTCTACGAGCTCGCCCGTACCGAGGGCATCGTGCTGCGCTACCTCGCCGGCGCGTACAAGGCGCTGGACCACACCGTCCCGGACGACCTCAAGTCCGAGGACCTGGAGGATCTGATCGCCTGGCTCGGCGAGATGGTGCGTCAGGTCGACTCCAGTCTGCTGGACGAGTGGGAGCAGCTCGCCAACCCGGAGGTGATGACCGCCGAGGAGGCCCAGGAGAAGGCCGACCAGGTCAGGCCGGTCACCGCCAACGGCCGGGCCTTCCGCGTGCTGGTCCGCAACGCGATGTTCCGCAGGGTCGAGCTCGCCGCTCTGGACAACGTGGACGAGCTGGGCGAGATGGACGCGGAGTCCGGCTGGGACGCCGACGCGTGGGGCGAGGCGATGGACGCGTACTGGGACGAGTACGAGGACCTGGGCACCGGTCCCGACGCCCGCGGGCCGAAGCTGCTGCTGATCGAGGAAGAGCCGCAGAACGGTCTGTGGCGCGTGAGGCAGACCTTCGCCGACCCGAACGGTGACCACGACTGGGGCATCAGCGCGGAGGTCGACCTGGCGGCTTCCGACACGGAGGGCCGCGCCGTCGTCCGCGTCACGGCCGTCGGCCAGCTGTGAGCACGGGGGAACTGATCGCATGACGAATCCGGCCGAGAGGCTCGTGGATCTGCTCGACCTGGAGCGGATCGAGGTCGACATCTTCCGTGGCCGCAGCCCACAGGAGTCCCTGCAGCGTGTCTTCGGTGGGCAGGTGGCGGGACAGGCGCTGGTCGCCGCCGGCCGCACCACGGAGGGCGACCGGCCCGTGCACTCGCTGCACGCGTACTTCCTGCGCCCGGGGCGGCCGGGCGTGCCCATCGTGTACCAGGTCGAACGGGTCAGGGACGGGCGCTCCTTCACGACGCGTCGCGTCACCGCCGTGCAGCAGGGCCGCACGATCTTCAATCTGACCGCCTCCTTTCACAAGCCTGAGGTAGGGAGCTTCGAGCACCAGCTGGCGCCCGCCCGCGAGATCCCGGATCCGGAGTCGCTGCCGACGGTGACGCAGGAGGTGAGGGAGCACCTGGGCGAACTCCCCGAGACTCTGGAGCGGATGGCCAGGCGCCAGCCCTTCGACATCCGCTATGTGGACCGGCTGCGCTGGGGCCCCGACGACATCAAGGGCGCCGAGCCGCGCAGCGCGGTGTGGATGCGCGCCGTCGGGCCCCTGGGGGACGATCCGCTCGTGCACACCTGCGCACTGACCTACGCGAGTGACATGACGCTCCTGGACGCCGTCCGCATCCCCGTGGAACCGCTGTGGGGGCCTCGCGGCTTCGACATGGCCTCGCTGGACCACGCCATGTGGTTCCACCGGCCGTTCCGTGCCGACGAGTGGTTCCTGTACGACCAGGAGTCACCGGTGGCGACGGGCGGGCGGGGCCTGGCCCGCGGACGCATCTACGACCTGAAGGGCCGACTGATCGTCTCGGTGGTCCAGGAAGGGCTGTTCAGAGCCCTGTAGCCGAGGCGGTGGGAGGCCCGGCAGGACGCTGTCCCGCGGTTCGGCAGGCCGGCGGCAGCGGTGACCGGCGCCGTCCGCAGCGCTCAGGGCTTTCTGCGACTCAGCCACCCGGTCAGGCCCCGCGGCCGCTTGGGCCGCGCGTCCGTGGCCGCGCCGCTGTCGGCGGTCGCCCCGGATCGCTGGGCGGTGGCCGGCGGGAGAGCACGTACGAAGCGCGGCGGGGCCTCCGGCGGCATCGCGGGTCCGGGGGCGGGCCGGATCGTCCGGGCCTCGGTCACCGCCTGGTCCAGGTCCGCCCTGAGCCAGCTGATCTCGTCGGGGTCGTCAGCCGTCATGATGCGAGCGGCGAGATGTGCGGCCGGCGAGTCCGGGGCGCCGTGGGACGCCTGTGCGGGGCGCAGGAGGCTCAGGTGCGCCCGCTCGCGGGGGTCGTGGACGATCTCTGCGACCTCGTCGTGAGCGAGGAAGGACGCCATGACCGCGGCCCGCTCCCAGGGGTCCTCGGCCTGGCGCAGGAGGAAGCCGATCTGGCGTCCCCGCCAGTTGCGCGGGCGCAGATCCAGGCCGGCGGCCAGCTGGTCGAGCAGCCCGCCGTGCATCCGGCCCTCCAGCAGCCGGGCGTTGTCCTCCTCGGTACCGAACTGCCGCAGTTCCTCCGCGAGATACAGCCAGACGATCGCCCTGTACCGGTTGAGCGAGAACTTCACCGGAACGATCGCGCCCAGACGCGCCAGGCGCGTGAACCTGGCGGTCGTCACGCCCATGAGGGACGCGCCCTGATGCGTTCCCACCGCGGTCACCCTCGCCCTCAGTGCCTCAGGAAAGCCGTCCTGGGCTTGTACCCGGTCGATCTCCGCGCGAGCGACTCGGCGTCCTCCGCCACCCTCGTCGGGGACGGTCCTCACGCGTCCGAGGTGCACCGCAAGGTCGAACTCCGCGCGCTGGAGTCCCAGTTCTCGCGCGGCACGGCCGAGGGCTACGAGCGGGCTCCGCGTCGCGGTGGTGTTCGCGCCGGTTTTCGCGGCCCTGCTCGCCGTCCTGTCTGCTCGCGGCGGCCGGTGACTCGAGGACGGCGCATTCGACGGCACGGAACCGGCGGACCTGGGTCCGGTGGACGCGGTAGCGGCGGACCTGTATTCGGTGGACGCGGTACCGGTGGACGTGGGCGTGGTGGCCCGGATGACGGTGTTGCCGGACATGGCGGTCTCCCCCGTGGAGCGAGTTGCTCGCGCTGGTTCGCGCTTGCTTCGAGAAAAACCGTAGCCGGTTCGCGGCTCGTCGGCGCGGGCCTGTGGATAACTTCGACGCGGCGACGTACTCGCTGGTCAGGGCCCTGTAGCGAGCCTAAGGCAGCTCGGTGGCAGAGTCGCTCTCCGGCTTCCGGGCGTCCACTGCGAGGTGTTCGCCGACACGGTTGACGAGGAGCGTCATCTCGTACGCCACCTGACCGATGTCGGCCTCCGCCCCGCTGAGCACGCACAGACAACTGCCCGGTCCCGCCGCGGTGACGAAGAGCACCGCCTGATCGAACTCGATCATGGTCTGGCGCACCTGCCCGGCGCCGAAGTGGCGTCCGGAGCCCTTGGCCAGGCTGTGCAGACCCGATGAGACGGCGGCGAGGTGTTCGGCGTCCTCGCGCCTCAGGCCGGTGCTCGCGCCCGTCACCAGCCCGTCGTTGGACAACACCAGCGCGTGCCGCACGTGTTCGACTCGCTCGGTCAGATCGTCCAGCAGCCAGCCGAGCCCCGTGTTCTGTGCCATGGTCCGGTCTCCCCCTGGTGTCCGTCCTCCCTGGCCGGAGGATCTGACCAGCCAGCCTTCCCCACTGTCGGCGTCCCGGCAAGGAAGATGGGGCCATGGCAGAGAAGATGACCGATGAGCAATGGCGGGCCTTCGTCTCCGAGGGCACCCGTACCGGCAAGCTGTCGACGGTCCGGGCCGACGGGAGGCCGCACGTGGCACCGGTCTGGTTCCTGCTCGACGGCGACACCCTGGTGTTCAACACCGCCCGGGAGACCGTGAAGGGCCGCAATCTGGTCCGGGACGGCCAGGTCGCCCTCTGCGTGGACGACGACCGGCCGCCGTTCGACTTCGTGACCCTGGAGGGCCGGGCGGAACTCTCCGAGGAGCCGGAGGAGTTGCGGTACTGGGCGACCCGGATCGGGGCGCGTTACATGGGCGAGGAACGCGCCGAGGAGTTCGGGGCCCGCAACGGGGTGCCCGGTGAGCTTCTCGTGCGGGTGGCGGTCACCAAGGTGCTGGCGTACCACGGCATCGCCAACTGATCCCCTTACGGCTGACGGCTGACGGCTGACGGCTGACGGCTGACGGCTGACGGCTGACGGTCCGGCTCGTCCGTTCGGTTGCGCGTCTACGAGGACGGTGCGGAATCATGCGAGGCATGAGCGACGATCACACGAACGTCCAGGCGTTCTTCACGGCTCGTGCCGCCGACTGGGACACCCGGTTTCCCGACGACGGGCCCGCCTACGCAGCGGCGGTCGCCGAGACCGGACTGCGCGAAGGTGATCGCGTGCTCGACGCGGGCTGCGGCACCGGGCGCGCACTGTCCGCGCTGCGGGCGGCGGTCGGGCCCTCCGGAGTCGTCGTCGGCGTCGATCTCACCCCGGCCATGCTCGACGCGGCCGTGCGGGCGGGGCGGGACGGCCAGGGGCATCTGCTGCTCGCCGATGTCGCCGCCCTGCCGTTGCGGCCGGCGTCCCTGGACGTCGTGTTCGGGGCAGGGCTCGTCTCGCATCTCGCGAGGCCGGCCGAGAACCTGCGGGAGCTGGCCAGGGTGGTGCGGCCCGGGGGAACGCTGGCCCTGTTCCACCCGATCGGCCGGGCCGCGCTCGCGCGACGCCAGGGGAGGCAGATCACCCCTGGCGACCTGCGCGCGGAGGCGAATCTCGGCCCTCTGCTGGCCACGGCCGGATGGACGCTGACGTCCTACGCGGACGAGGACGACCGGTTCCTCGCGCTGGCGGTGCGCGAGCGGTGATCCGTCCCGTCCGGACGACTCCTGCCGCAGTACCGTCCGGTCATGCCGCTCGGGCAGGAGCCCGGCCCGCGCCTTTCGCGCGCCCTCGTCCCACCCGAACCGGACTTCTTCGTGGGCGTCGAGGAGGCCTCTTCTTCTGCCACCGAGGCCACAACTCTACTTTGTGTAGCGGCGGATGAGCGTTCGGCGACGCTGCGCAGCCGTTTCGCCGGACGGCCGTTTCGCCCCTGTCCTGCCGGATAACTGCAGCTCCGAGTGTGTTGGGGGCTCGTGACAAGCACCTTCCCGTCGCATTAGGGTGCGCCGACGGACAAGCGATGGGGAGGCTGGGATGGCCGGGACGGACGAAGAGGCCGTCGCCGCCGGGGACGACGACGCACTGTACGTGCTGACAGCGGTGCTGCTGACGCCCGCCAAGTTCCCCAGCGTGCTGGGCGACGACTATCCGGAGGCGTGTGCGGCGCTCGGGCTCGCACCCCTCGCCGACGGATACGGACTGGTGATCGGCCAGGACGGTGGCGGTGCGCGATGGACGGTCGTCGTCGACGACGTGTCGCTGGTCGCCGTCGCCATCGCGTCCTGGGACTGCGGCATGGAGTACGACCTGTCCCCCGGGGAGCGCACGGTCGTCGCGGCGCTGCCCGGCTGGCCCCTCGCCGTGGCCGTCGCGGCACCGGGAGTGCCCGCGCCCCACGACCCCGGACCCGAGCTCGCGGACCGGCCGCCCCTGTGCCCGCCGGACACCGCCACCTGGGGGCCCGCCCAGCGGCGGCTGGGCGCCGACGAGATCGCCCTGCAGTGGGCGACCTGGCGGGATCAGATCGACGACGGAGACTTCGCGCTACCGGCGGACGGGGCGAAGCAGCAGGCCTCGCACCCCGCGACGGGTGACGGCGACAGCACAGGTGCGAACACGAGCACCAGCACCAGCACCGATATCGAGTCGGCGGAGGGGCAGGCCGGCAGGAAGGGGCAGGACGCGGCAGAAGGTGCCGCGGGCGAGCGGAGGACAGCGGGTGTGGAACGCAGCGGTGTCCGCCGCGTTCTCGCCGAAGCACGCTCCTACGTGGACACACCGCCGCCGCTCGGCCGGGTCCGGTCCTCCTTCGCCACCAGCGACGCGCGCACCCTGCGTGCCGACGGGCCCGGATGGTCGCTGGTCGCCAGGACCGACGACATCGCCTTCGTACTCCTCGACGAGGAGCCCGGCGAGGTGGTGCCCGTGGGGCGTGGGCCTGAGCTGCCCGCGCTTCTGGAGGCGCTCGACAAGATGGCCGTACGCCCCAACTGAGCGGAACGCGGCGCGGGTGGGCCCTCGGCCCTCGCTCCCGGTACACCCGCGCTGATTGTGGCGAACTCCTACGCAGACCAGCCGTTCCATGTGGCGCGAGCCCATGGTCGGTCGGGGGCCGGGCCCGCACGATGAGGCAGCCCTTCGCTCCTCTTCCCGTCCCTGTTCCGGAGGCCGGTCATGCGTATGTCCCGAGGTGTCCCCCTGTGTGCCGCCGCTGTGCTGGCCCTCGCGCTCGCGGGGCCGGCTCCGAACGAGGCGTCGGCGGCGAGTGGCGGCGGAGCGTCGTCCGGCCGGCACTGCGCGGGACAGAAGGCCGTACGCGTGCCGGGCGCCGCCTTCCAGCGGCGCGCATGCCTGCCCGATCTCACCACCGCCGGACTCGCGGGAACGCCCTATACGGACTCCGCGGACCAGGCGGGGTTGACGGCGAAGGGCACGAGCAGCCCGTCCGACGTCCCCGGCACGCAGATCGACGGGTATTTTCCCGACGACTCCCACTTCAACGCGACGCACGGCTGGGACCACGACGCGCAGTTCGTCATCAGGCTTCCCGACCACTGGAACGGCGGGCTCGTGGTGACGGGAGCGCCCGGCACACGGAAGCAGTACGCGACCGACGTCGCCATCTCCGACCAGGTCCTGGCCCAGGGGTACGCCTACGCCGCCACCGACAAGGGCAACAGCGGATCCGACTTCTACCGGGACGGGGACCGGCCCGGTGACGCGGTGGCGGAGTGGAACGCGCGCACCACCCAGCTCACTCGGGCCGCCAGGCGGACCGTCACCCAGCACTACGGGCGTGCACCGCGCCGCACCTACATGACGGGCATCTCCAACGGCGGATACCTGACCCGGTGGCAGCTGGAGAACCACCCGGAGCTGTACGACGGCGGTGTGGACTGGGAGGGTGCGCTCTGGACCCGGGGCGGGCCGAGTCTGCTCACATCACTGCCTGTCGCGGTGGCACACTCGCTCGGAACGGCCGGGGACGACGAGATGTACGAGGCCGGATTCGCCCGCGGTTCCGAGTTCCTGTGGCCCTATCACGAGAAGGCGTACTGGGGCGTCACGCAGAAGATCTACCGCGCCGCGTTCGACCCCTCCTACGACCCGGACTGTCCGGGCGCCTCGGCCGGGTCCACCGTGGAGCAGATACTGGCCCCTTGTGCGTCGGACGCGGCGTACGACTACGGATCGCGCCCCGCGTCCGTCCACCGCGCCGTGGCCCGCGTCGCGCTGACCGGCCGGATCGGCAAGCCCCTGATCACGCTGCACGGCACTCTGGACGCGCTTCTTCCCGAGGCCGCGGACTCCGATGTGTACGCCCGGATGGTCGACGGGAGCGGAAGGGGGCGGCTGCACCACTACTACTCGATCGAGGGCGGCACGCACGTGGACGGGCTCTACGACACGTTCCCCGACCGGCTGCGGCCGATCCTGCCGTGCTACCGGTCCGCCTTCGGCACGCTGACCGCCTGGGTGGAGAAGGGGGTACGTCCGCCCGCGGACCACACCGTCGGCAGGCCCGCGAGCGGCGACCTGGTCAACTCCTGCTCGCTGGGAGCAGGAGCACCGCGCCGGTAGCCTCTCAGCGTCCCAGCTCCCTGCCCGACACCCGTCGCAGCCTGCGCCGCTGCGACGGGTCCAGCGTCAGGTACGCGGCCGCCGGGACACCGAGGACGATCAGGAGCGCCGCCCACCAGGGCAGCCATATCAGCAGGAGCAGTCCGACTGCCACGCCCCCCGCGGCGATCTTCGCCTTCTTCGACATGTACGTCGCCTCCTTCGCGGCTGTGCCGCACTCTGCACCATAGAACGGGTGCGCGTCTCCCGCGGTTCCGCCGCACGACCCTGACAAACCCCTGAGCCCTCCCCCGCTCACCCCCGACGGGCACCCTTTGTGACCCACGTCACAACAGAGGGTCCACGGTCCGGCCCCTCGATGCTGTACCCTCGGCGACCTCCGCAACCAGTAGTCAAACTTGAGGAATACGTCGTCACTGTGCAGAGGATTCCCGCACCGTCTCCCGCAGAAGTCTCCGAACTCGCTCGCTGCTGTGCCGTGTTCATGCCCGCCGACCCCTACCGCGCAGGCAGCCTCGCCTTCTGGCGGCCCGACGGCGGGGCCCCCGCCCACTTCTCGGGCCGTACGCAGGATCTGACCGTGGTCGTGCCGGGAGACCGGGGAGTCGAGGTCACCCGCGTACCCGCCGTGCTGCTGCCCGTCGACATGGCCCTGCCGGTCCTCACGCGCGCGCGTGCGAGCGACCGGACGCACCGGTCCGCGTCCTTCTGGGGCGCCGCCACCCTGCTGGCGCTGCGGTTCGCCGCGCGCGGTCTCCTGCTTCCCGGCCTGACCGCCGACGACCACGACGCGTGGCGCGTCGGCCCGCTGCGGGCGGACGACGTGAACCTCGTGCGCACCCTCGCGGCCTCCATGCCGCCGGAGGCGCACGCGGTGCCGTCGGAGACGAAGGGCCCTGTGCTGCTGCCCGCCCAGGAACCGCTCCTGCGGGCCTTCCTCGACGCGGTCGCCGACGTGCTGCCCCGCTCCCCCGCCGCCGAACTCGCGGCGGGAGGCCCCGCCTTCGCCGCGCAGAGGCCGCAGCGCGTCCCCGAGCAGCGGGCCTGGGCGACCGACGTCGCCGCGGGTCACGACGCCGGCGTACGCCTCTCGCTGCGTGTCGAGGTCCCGGGCCTCGACTCCGTCGTCGACGACGACGCGCGACTGCCGTTCACCGCCGTGCTCCAGGTGCACAGCGTGAACGATCCCGCCGTCGTCGCGGACGCCGCCGAGGTGTGGGCCGGCGCCGGCGCGCCGGACGGTGCCTTCGGCCCGCGCGCGCGGATCGACGTTCTGCTCGCCCTGCGGCGTGCCGCCCGGGCCTGGACTCCGCTGACGCCGCTGCTCTCCGCGGCTGTACCGGATTCCGTCGAACTGGGCGACGAGGACGTCAGGGACCTGCTCGGCGAAGGCTCCCGTACCCTGACGGCGGCCGGGATCGACGTCCACTGGCCGCGGCAGCTCGCGCGCACGCTGACCGCCCGCGCGGTCGTCGGCCCGCCCGACGACGACCGGGAACCCGCCAAGGCCGCTTCCGACACCCCGTCGTTCCTGTCGGCCGACGCGGTGCTCGCGTTCGACTGGTGGTTCGCGCTGGGGGACCAGCGGCTCACGCGGCAGGAGCTGGACCGCCTCGCCGAGGCGAGCCGCCCGATGGTGCGGCTGCGCGACCAGTGGGTTCTTGTCGACCCTCAGGAGATACGGCGGGCCCGTGCCCAGCAGGACAGCAAGATCACACCCATCGACGCGCTGAGTGCCGCGCTGACGGGCTCGACGGAGGTCGACGGCCGCCGCGTCGAGGTGCAGCCGACCGGGTGGCTGGCGGCGCTGCGGGAGCGGCTGGCGGACCCGGAGGGACAGGAGCCCGTCGGCCAGCCGGAGGCGCTCGCGGCGACGCTGCGGGACTACCAGCTGCGGGGCCTGAACTGGCTGGCCCGGATGACCTCCTTGGGCCTGGGCGGTTGTCTCGCCGACGACATGGGCCTCGGCAAGACGATCACTTTGATCGCCCTGCATCTGCACCGGCAGACGGACCCGGCGTCGGCGGGTCCCACGCTCGTCGTGTGCCCCGCCTCCCTGATGGGCAACTGGCAGCACGAGATCGAGCGGTTCGCGCCCGGCACGGCGGTACGCCGGTTCCACGGCGCCGGGCGCGGCCTGGAGGCTCTGGCCGCGGGTGAGTTCGTGCTGACCACCTACGGCACGATGCGGCTGGACGCCCCACGGCTGGCCGCCGTGGACTGGGGCCTGGTCGTCGCGGACGAGGCCCAGCACGTGAAGAACCCGTACTCGACCACGGCGCGCCGACTGCGCACGATCGGGGCACGCGCGCGCGTGGCGCTCACCGGCACTCCCGTGGAGAACAACCTCTCGGAGCTGTGGGCGATCCTCGACTGGACGACACCGGGTCTCCTCGGCAGGCTCGGCAGCTTCCGCACCCGTTACGCGCGAGCCGTCGAGGGTGGCCAGGACCCCGGTGCGGCCAGACGGCTCTCCCAGCTGGTGCGGCCGTTTCTGCTGCGTCGCCGCAAGGCCGACCCGGGCATCGCCCCGGAGCTGCCGCCGAAGACGGAGACCGACCGGACCGTGTCGCTCACCAAGGAACAGGCGGGTCTCTACGAGGCGGTGGTGCGCCAGACCCTCGCGGAGATCTCGGCCGCCGGCAGCATGGCGCGGCGCGGCCTGATCGTGAAGCTGCTCACCGGGCTGAAGCAGATCTGCAACCACCCCGCGCAGTTCCTCAAGGAGGACGATCCCACGATCCCGGGCAGGTCCGGGAAGCTGGAGCTGCTGGACGAGCTGCTGGACACCATTCTCGCCGAGGGGGCGAGCGCCCTGGTCTTCACGCAGTACGTGGGGATGGCGCGTCTGATCGAGCGCCATCTGGCGACCCGTGGCGTGGCGACCCAGTTCCTGCACGGCGGCACTCCCGTCCCGGCGCGCGAGGCGATGGTGCGGCGCTTCCAGGAAGGCGCCGCGCCCGTCTTCCTCCTGTCGCTGAAGGCCGCGGGCACGGGTCTGAACCTGACACGCGCCGAGCACGTCGTGCACTACGACCGCTGGTGGAACCCGGCCGTCGAGGCGCAGGCCACCGACCGCGCGTACCGCATCGGCCAGACCCGGCCCGTGCAGGTGCACCGGCTCATCGCGGAGGGGACCATCGAGGACCGTATCGCCGACATGCTCGTACGCAAGCGCGAGCTGGCCGACGCGGTGCTCGGCGCCGGTGAGTCGGCGCTCACGGAACTGACGGACGCCCAGCTCGCCGACCTGGTCGAGCTGCGAGGGAGCGCACGATGAACGACCGTCACGAAGACCGCACGTTCCCCGCGCTGCCGCCCGCCCGCGGGCGCGGTTTCGCCGAGACCTGGTGGGGGCGTGCCTGGCTGAAGGCCCTGGAGGACACGGCTCTCGACTCGGCGCAGCTGAAGGCGGGCCGGGCACTCGCGCGCGCGGGTGCGGTGGGTGCGGTGTCGGTGCGCCCGGGGCGGGTGACGGCCGTTGTCCGGGACCGGGACGGCACCCCTCGTCGTGCGGACGTCCTCCTGCAGGAACTGTCCGGGTCGCAGTGGGAGCACTTCCTGGACATGGCCGTCGAGCGGTCCGGGCACGTCGCGGCGCTGCTCGACCGCGAGATGCCGCCCCATCTGGTCGAGGACGCGGCGGCCGCCGGGGTCGAGCTCCTGCCGGGGCTCGGTGACCTGGAGGCGCGGTGCGACTGCGACGCCTGGGACCACTGCGCTCACTCGACCGCCCTCTGCTATCAGATGGCGCGACTGGTGGATCAGGACCCGTTCGTCCTGCTGCTGATGCGGGGCCGCGGCGAACACGCGCTTCTGCGGGAGCTGCGGGTGCGCGACACGCCCCGGGCCGGCACGGCTGCCCCGGACGAGGTCCACCCGGCCGGTGTCGACGCCGCCGACGCGTACGCGGCCGGCGGCATCCTGCCGCGTCTGCCCGACCCTCCCGAGCTGCCCGGGGAACCCGGCCCGCCGCCCGCCCTGGACACCGAGGCGGAGGCGGCGCCCGGTGTCGAACCGGCCGCGCTGGAACACCTGGCGGCGCAGGCGGCCGAGGCGGCTCATCGGCTCCTCGCGGACGCCCTCGGCCCCGGCCACGCCGGGCGCCCTCCCGCGCCGCCGCTGACGCTCGCCCAGGACGCGGTCCGGCTCGCCGCCGGGCAGCCGGAGAGGACGGTGTCGGCGCGACTGGCACAGGGGTCGGGCCGGGATGCGGAGAGCATGGCACTCGCCGTGCGTGCCTGGCGCGAGGGTGGTGCCGATGCGTTGTCGGTGCTGGAGGACGAGTGGGCCGGTGACGCGACCTCGCTCGCACGCGCGCGTGCCGCTCTCGAAGCGGCCTGGGAGGAGGGCGACCGGCCTGCGTTCCAGCGGTCCGGCAACCGGTGGACGCTCGAGGACGAGTCCGTTCAGTTGCGGCTGGGCCGCGACGGACGGTGGTGGCCCTACCGCGACGAGCGGGGCCGCTGGGCTCCCGCCGGGCCGGCCGCGGGCGACCCGGCCACGGCCCTGGCGACGGCGGAGGGCGACGTGAACGGCGAGCCGGCCGGCGCCTGACGCCCGGCGTCCTCTCGGGGCGGGCGCGATCGTGGGGCGGTGCCCGGGCTCCTGTCGGCAGGTGCGCGCGCGTACCTGCCGGCAAGAAGCGGGGGCCGGAACGTGCCCGCGGCCGGAGACCGGGCGCACGGCGGGCCCACGGACCTGGGTCCGGGCCGGGCGGCGCCGGCCCGAGAGGGGACGGACCGGCGCACCCCGGCCGGTGTGAGTGATCAGCCGCGCGCCCCCAGCAGGTGGTCCATCGCCAGCTGGTCCAGACGCTCGAACGCCATACCGCGCTCGGCGGCCGCGTCCACGTCGAAGTCCTCGAAGGCCCCGCGGTCCGCGAGCAGTGCCGGCAGGCCGTCCGCGGCGGTGGGCTGGGCCAGCTCGTCGAGACGCGAGGCGCGCAGCGCCTCCTGCACCTCGGGGTCGGCGCGGAAGGCGGCCGCGCGTTCCCGCAGCATCAGGTAGTTGCGCATGCAGCCCTCGGCCGACGCCCAGACGCCGTCGAAGTCCTCGGTCCGCGGCGGCTTGAAGTCGAAGTGCTTCGGCCCCTCGTAGCCGGCCGTCTCCAGGAGGTCGACGAGCCAGAACGCGGCCCTGAGGTCACCGGCCCCGAAGCGCAGGTCCTGGTCGTACTTGATACCGGACTGGCCGTTGAGGTCGATGTGGAAGAGCTTGCCCGCCCACAGGGCCTGCGCGATTCCGTGCGGGAAGTTGAGCCCCGCCATCTGCTCGTGCCCGACCTCGGGGTTGACGCCGTACATCTCGGGACGCTCCAGGCGCTCGATGAACGCGAGGGCGTGGCCGACCGTGGGCAGCAGGATGTCGCCGCGCGGCTCGTTCGGCTTGGGCTCGATCGCGAAGCGGAGGTCGTACCCCTGGGACGTCACGTACTCGCCCAGCAGGTCGAAGGCCTCCTTCATGCGGTCGAGCGCGACGCGCACGTCCTTGGCGGCGCCGGACTCGGCCCCTTCCCGACCGCCCCAGGCGACATACGTCCGGGCGCCGAGTTCGACGGCCAGGTCGATGTTGCGGATCGTCTTGCGCAGGGCGTAGCGACGCACGTCACGGTCGTTGGCCGTGAAGGCGCCGTCCTTGAAGACGGGGTGGGTGAAGAGGTTGGTGGTGGCCATGGGCACGGTCAGGCCGGTCGCGTCGAGGGCCTGCCGGAACCGCTTGATGTGCGACTCGCGCTCGGTCTCCGAGGAGCCGAAGGGGATCAGGTCGTCGTCGTGGAAGGTCACTCCGTAGGCGCCGAGCTCGGCCAGGCGCTGCACCGACTCGACCGGGTCCAGGGCGGGCCGAGTGGCGTCGCCGAACGGGTCCCTTCCCTGCCAGCCGACGGTCCACAGGCCGAAGGTGAACCTGTCATCGGGGGTGGGCTGGTAGTTCATGCCGCGACTCCTTGCTGCTCGGACTATTTCGTCATGGCGCTTAACAAATTAGTATGCGAACGCGCCTCTGGGAAGACACGGGGTGCGAAACCTGGACCGATGTGGCCCGGGGAACCCGAGAAAACGCCGGAAACCGCGGAGCCGCGGAAGAGGGAGAGCCCGATGTCAGCAGCCGAGGGTCCGCTCGTCGTCGGTGTGGACACATCCACACAGTCCACCAAGGCCCTGGTGGTCGACGCGTCGTCCGGACGGGTGGTGGCGAGCGGGCAGGCGCCGCACACCGTGTCCGGCGGAGCAGGCCGCGAGAGCGATCCGCGGCAGTGGTGGGACGCGCTCCGCGAGGCGCTCCACCAGTGCGGCGACGCCGCCCGCGAGGCAGCGGCCGTCTCGATCGGCGGCCAGCAGCACGGGCTGGTCACGCTGGATTCGCGGGGCGAGCCGGTGCGCCCGGCCCTGCTGTGGAACGACGTGCGCTCCGCGCCGCAGGCCCGTCGGCTGGTGGAGGAGCTGGGCGGCGCCAAGGCGTGGGCCGAACGGGCCGGCAGCGTCCCGGGCCCGTCCTTCACCGTCACGAAGTGGGCGTGGCTCGCGCAGCACGAGCCCGACGCCGTCCGTGCGACCGCCGCCGTCCGCCTGCCCCACGACTACCTCACCGAGCGCCTGACCGGCCAGGGCACGACCGACCGCGGCGACGCCTCCGGCACGGGCTGGTGGGCGTCCGCGACCGAGGCCTACGACGAGGAGGTGCTCGGGCATGTGGGGCTCGACCCCGCCCTCCTCCCCCGCGTCGTACGGCCCGGCGAAGTCGCCGGGACGGTGCGGGACAGCGGCGAGCTGCCCTTCTCCAGGGGCACGCTGGTCGCTCCCGGCACCGGTGACAACGCCGCCGCCGCACTGGGGCTCGGACTGCTTCCCGGCACGCCCGTTCTGAGCCTGGGCACCTCTGGCACGGTGTACGCCGTCTCCACGCGCCGCCCCGCCGACCCGACCGGCACCGTGGCGGTTTTCGCCGATGCCCGCGGCGACTGGCTGCCGCTGTCCTGCACCCTGAACTGCACACTCGCCGTCGACCGCGTCGCCGCGCTGCTCGGCCTGGACCGCGAGGCCGTCGAGCCCGGCGACGGGGTCACGCTGCTCCCCTACCTCGACGGCGAGCGCACCCCGGATCTCCCGCACGCCTCCGGACTGCTGCACGGTCTGCGCCACGACACCACGGCCGGACAGCTCCTGCAGGCCGCCTACGACGGTGCGGTCCACTCGCTGCTGGGCGCCCTCGACCTGGTCCTCGACGCGGAAGCGGACCGCTCGGCTCCGCTGCTGCTCATCGGCGGTGGCGCCCGGGGAAGGGCCTGGCAGCAGACCGTGAGCCGGCTGTCGGGACGGCCGGTCCGGATCCCCGAGGCCAAGGAGCTCGTCGCCCTCGGCGCCGCCGCGCAGGCCGCGGGCCTGCTGACCGGCGAGGACCCGGCGGCCGTCGCACGGCGCTGGAACACGGCGCGCGGGCCGGTGCTCGACGCCGTGGAGCGGGACGAGGCGACGCTGGCGAGGATCACCGGGGTACTCTCCGACGCGGCCCCGCTGCTGGAGCGGGAGCCGGACACGCGCTGACGCGGGCGGCCCCGCCACGACGGGGAGACCGCACGGACCAGGACAGCCCTGTGGGGGCCGGCCGGACGAGGACTGACGGAGGCATGACCGCACCGCTGCACGAGGCACATCCGACCAGTCCCGGACGCCGGCTCCCCGACACCCAGCAGGGCATGCGCCGGCGCAACCTCTCCCGGGTCATGCACACCGTCAGCGCCGAGGGACCGCTGTCACGGGCCGCCGTCGCCTCCCGGATCGGGCTGACCCGGGCGGCCGTCTCCACGCTGGTGGACGAACTGATCCGTTCGGGGCTGCTCGACGAGTTGGGCCCGGAGCGTCCCAACCGGGTGGGGCGCCCCGGATCGGCGCTCGCCGTCAGCGGGCGGGGGCCCGCCGGGATAGGCGCGGAGATCGGCGTCGACCGTCTCGCGGTCTGCGTGGTGGACCTGAGGGGTGAGGTGCGCGCCCGCGCGGTCCGGCACGGCACGAACCGCGGCCGGGCACCCGGACCGGTGATCGGGGAACTGACCGAGCTGGTGCGCCGGGTGATCGGCGAGGCGGAGGAGGCGGGACTGTGGCCGGCGGGGCTCGCGGTCGCCGTCCCCGGCCTGGTGGCACGCGACGCGCGCACCGTGGTCCGCGCCCCCAACCTCGACTGGCACGACACGGACGTGGGTGCGCTGCTTCCCTTCGACATACCGCTGACCGTGGACAACGAGGCCAACTTCGGCGGCCTCGCGGAGCTGTGGCTCGGCGAGGCGACGCCGCACGACTTCCTGCACGTGTCGGCCGAGATCGGCATCGGCGCGGCGGTCGTCGTGGACGGCCGCCTGTTGCGCGGCACGCGGGGGTTCGCTGGCGAGCTGGGACACGTTCCCGTCCGCCCCGAGGGGCCGGAGTGCGTCTGCGGCGGGCGCGGCTGCCTCGAACAGTACGCGGGTGAGGAGGCCGTGATGCGCGCGGCCGGCCTGGAGCCGGGCGAGGACCGGGTGGGACTGCTGGCCGAGCGGGCCGGTCACGGTGACAAGGACGTCCGACGTGCGCTGCGCGGAGCCGGAACGGCCCTGGGCATCGCACTGACCGGCGCGGTCAACCTGCTCGACCCCGAGGCCGTCGTCCTGGGCGGCGCCCTCTCCGGCCTCGCGCCGTGGCTGCTGCCCTCGCTGGAACGGGAGCTGGCCCGGCGCACCGCGGGTCCCGCCTGCGCGGTGTCCGTCTCACGGCTGGGGCCACAGGGACCGCTCCTCGGTGCCGCGCACTCCGTGGTACGGGCGGTGCTCGACGACCCGGCGGCGGCCGTGGCGGGTCGTTCGTAGCCGCGGCCGCTACCGCTACCGCGCACACCCCACGGAGGAACTGCTTCTCCGGAGGCACAGTTCTTACGGGTTCCTACGGGGCCGCTGTTCTTGCGGCGCGTGCTGTCCTGATGTCCCGTCATCCCTCGGGCGGGTGAGCGAGTTGTGCACAAGCGGCTCGTCGTCCACGGAAGCGCGCCGTGCTCTTCCAGCCCAACCGGCAAGCGCCGTAACGTGATTCACGCGAGGCGCAGCCATCGAGCCGGTGGCTGTGTGCCGGGGCCAGTCGGGGGGTTCACATGCCGGTCGTAGATCCGTTGTCCGCGTCCGCCCCGCCCAGGGCCGGGGTGTCCGCCGGGCGGGGCCGGCGGGCGCGGCCGGCGGCCCGGCGGACACCCGCCGAACGGCCGGTGGCGGAGGTGGCATCCGGGCCGCCCGAGCCCGTGTCCTGCACGGGATCCGTGGCCGGCGCCTGGATGATGCTCGGTGACGTGGGACCGGTTACGCCGGTATCCCGCCCGTCCCCGGCGCGTACGAGAGACCCACGCGTCCTTCCGGGCGACCCGGGACGCCCGCCCTTCGACCGAGAGGAACGGTGAGCGCATGAGCGACCCCCGCGTCCTGACCGTGCGTCCCGGCCCCGGCGACTACGCCTGGACGTTCGGCGGCGCCCCGCCCGTCGCCCGGATCGCACCGGGCACGGTCCTCGACCTCTACACGGAGGACTGCTTCGCCGGCCGGGTCCGTTCCGAGAAGGATTTGGTGTCGGAGGTGTGCGAGTTCCCGTTCCTCAATCCGCAGACGGGTCCTTTCCACGTCGAAGGCGCCGAACCGGGTGACACGGTCGCCGTGCACTTCGTGTCGATCGAACCGGCCCGCGACTGGGCCGCCTCGACGACGGTCCCGCTGTTCGGGGCGCTCACCTCGACGCACACCACGGCCACGCTCCAGCCGCCACTGCCGGAGACCGTGTGGATCTGGCAGCTCGACCGGCAGCGGCGGACCGCGCTGTTCACGGCGCGCGACAGCGACATGCGGCTGGAGCTGCCGATGGACCCGATGCACGGCACCGTGGGCGTCGCTCCCGCCAATCTGGAGGTGCGCTCGGCCCTCGTGCCCGACGCCCACGGCGGCAACATGGACACCCCGGAGATGCGGGCCGGCGTCACCTGCTACCTGGGGGTGAACGTCGAGGGCGCGCTGCTGAGCCTGGGCGACGGACACGCACGTCAGGGCGAGGGCGAGACGTGCGGGGTCGCCGTCGAGTGCGCCATGAACACCGTGGTGATCGTCGAGCTGCTCAAGGGGATCGCGACCCCCTGGCCGCGTATCGAGTCCGACACGCACATCATCTCCACCGGCTCGGCACGCCCGCTCGAGGACGCCTTCCGCATATCCCAGCTCGACCTGGTGCGCTGGCTGGTGCGCGACTACGGGTTCAGCGAACTGGACGCGTACCAGTTCGCCACCCAGGCGGTCGAGTCGCCGCTGGCCAACGTCTGCGACACCAACTACACGTGTGTCGCCAAACTCCGCAAGGAGTGGCTGCCCTCGCGGGAGACCCATCGAGGGCTGCACGCACGGCTGAGTGAGACGGCGGCAGCGCTTCGGACCTGAGCCGACGGCTTCGGCCCGCCGCACCGGGACGCACCGCGCTCCGGCAACCCACCCCCACGAAAGGCGGACATGCCATGAAGCGGGACAGATCGCTTCCGAGCAGGCGACGCGTGCTCAAGGGCGCGGCGGTCGCGGCCATTCCCTTCGCGTTACTACCCGAAGGGCGCGCCGACGCGCGGGCCCAGGCCGTCGACTACCCCGCCGCGGAATGGGTCGGCGCCAGCACCTCCAACTACACGTCCTCCAGCCGTCCGACGAGCTACCGCATCGACCGCGTGGTCATCCACGTCACGCAGGAGACCTTCACCGACACCCTGGCCATCTTCCAGAACCCCCAGAAGAGCGTGTCCGCGCACTACGTCGTGCGCTCGGCGGACGGCCATGTCGCGCAGTGCGTCCGGGAGCGCAACGTCGCCTGGCACGCGGGGAACTGGGACTACAACACGCGCAGCGTCGGCATCGAGCACGAGGGCTGGGTGGACCAGCCGGCCTACTTCACCAACGCGCTCTACGAGCAGTCCGCCAAGCTCACCGCGTCGATCTGCGACCGCTACGGCATCGTGAAGGACCGCGCGCACATCATCGGGCACTACGAGGTGCCGGGGACCGACCACACGGACCCGGGACCGAACTGGGACTGGGTCCGCTACATAAGGCTCGTCAACTTCGCCTGACCAAAAGGAGCCCGGGTTGAGCGATCCATGGGTGGCGCTGGAGCCGGGCGCCGATCCCGCCGAGCGGGTCCGGCTCCTGCGACGCGCGCACGAGACGTTCACCGAGGCGGGGACCGTGCCGCGGCCGGTGCGAGCGGTGGTGGCGGACTCGTGGCGGCGGTCGGCGCGAGCGGGGGTCGGCCCGGACGGCACCGCGGATGTCGAGCTGACGGACGGCGTCCTAGGAACGTACCGGGCGGAGCATCCGCTGGCCCGGGTGATGCCGCTGTTCCGGGAGCTCATGGGGACGTTCGCGGCGGACGGCGAGCACCTGCTGGCGGTCTGCGACGCGCAGGGCAGGCTCCTGTGGGTCGAGGGGCATCCCGCGACGCGTCGGCGGGCGGACCGGATGAACTTCGTTCCGGGCGCGCGCTGGGCGGAGGCGTCCGTCGGCACGAACGCGCCGGGGACGGCGGTGGCTGTGGACCGGCCCGTCCAGGTGTTCGCCGCCGAGCACTTCATCCGGTGCGTGCAGCCCTGGACCTGCGCGGCGGCGCCCGTCCACGATCCGCGCACCGGGCGGGTGCTCGGCGCCGTGGACATCACCGGCGGGGACGGACTCGCGCATCCGCACAGTCTGGGTTTCGTCCAGGCGGTCGCGCGCGCCGCAGAGTCGCAGCTGGCGTTGCTCGCACCGGCGCCGGCACCTGCCACCGCGGACGTGCCCGAACTGGCCGCGCTGGGACGCGACGAGGCGCGGTTGACGGTGGGCGGGCGGCGGATCAGGCTGAGCCGCAGACACAGCGAGATCCTGGTTCTGCTGGCGAGGCATCCGGAGGGACTGACGGGCGACGAGCTGCTGTGCGCGTTGTACGAGGACGAGTCGGTCACGCCGGTGACCCTGCGCGCCGAGCTGACCCGCCTGCGCAGGTTGCTCGGACCCGGCCTGCTGAGCAGCCGTCCGTACCGTTTCGCGCACCCGGTCGAGTCCGACGTGGCGGTGGTGGAGCGGCGGCTCGCGGCTGGTGCGGTGGCGGCGGCCCTGCGGGCGTACGCCGGTCCCCTGCTGCCCGGTTCGGGGGCGCCGGCGGTGGTGCGGACGCGGCGCCGGCTCTCCGACGGGCTGCGGGCCGCGCTCGTCGCCCGCCCCGATCCGGAGCTGCTGGCGGAGTGGGCGCACGCTCCATGGGGCGAGGACGACCTCGACGTCTGGCGGGCGCTGGCCGCGACGCGCCCCTCGGCGGCCGTGCGGCAGCGGCTGGCCGAGCTGGAGTCCGAGCTGTCCGCACTCCCCGGCAGGCCCCGCTCGACCCTTCGCGGACAGGATCGCGGGCACGAGCACGCACTCCCGTGAGGTAGGTCGCGGGCCAGGGGCCGTGCGCAACGTCGTCGCAACGTCCGGGTTCCTAGCCTCTCGGCGAGAGCTGCCCGACGGCGGGCGGCCCGCAGCGGGAGGCAGGCAGACATGACCCGTTACGCAGCGCCCGGCACCGACGGCGCGATCGTCACCTACCAGACGCGCTACGACCACTTCATCGGCGGTGAGTACGTGCCGCCGGCCCGCGGGCAGTACTTCGAGAACCCGACTCCGGTGAACGGGCAGCCGTTCGCGGAGATCGCCCGGGGTACCGCCGAGGACGTGGAGCGTGCTCTGGACGCCGCCCACGCGGCGGCCCCCGCCTGGGGACGTGCGTCGGCGGCCGAGCGCTCCGACGTGCTGCTTCGGATCGCCGACCGCATGGAGGCGAACCTGGAGAAGCTCGCGGTCGCCGAGAGCTGGGAGAACGGCAAGCCGGTACGGGAGACGCTGGCCGCCGACATCCCGCTCGCCGTCGACCACTTCCGCTACTTCGCGGGCGCGGTCCGGGCGCAGGAGGGTTCGCTGGGCGAGGTCGACGCCGACACCGTCGCGTACCACTTCCACGAGCCGCTCGGTGTCGTGGCGCAGATCATCCCGTGGAACTTCCCCCTTCTGATGGCGACCTGGAAGCTCGCTCCCGCGCTCGCCGCGGGCAACGCGGTCGTCCTCAAGCCCGCCGAGCAGACCCCGGCGTCCATCCACCTCTGGATGAGCCTGGTCGCCGATCTGCTGCCGCCGGGGGTCGTCAACATCGTCAACGGGTTCGGGATCGAGGCGGGCAAGCCACTGGCGTCCAGTCCGCGGGTGGCGAAGGTGGCGTTCACGGGCGAGACCACGACGGGGCGGCTGATCATGCAGTACGCCTCGCAGAACATCACCCCGGTGACGCTCGAACTCGGCGGCAAGTCCCCGAACATCTTCTTCGAGGACGTCTGGTCGGTGGACGACGACCTCCGGGACAAGGCACTCGAAGGCTTCACGATGTTCGCGCTCAACCAGGGCGAGGTGTGCACCTGCCCGTCCCGGGCGCTGGTCCAGCAAGGCCATTACGGCGCCTTCATGGAGGCGGCCGTCGCCCGTACCGAACTGATCACGACAGGCCACCCGCTCGACACGGACACGATGATCGGCGCGCAGGCCTCCCAGGACCAGTTGGAGAAGATCCTCTCCTACCTCGACATCGGCCGGAAGGAGGGCGCCAAGGTCCTCACCGGCGGCGAACGCGTGGAGCACGGGGGTGAATTGCAGGGCGGCTACTACGTCCAGCCGACCATTTTCGAGGGCAACAACCGAATGCGGATCTTCCAGGAGGAGATCTTCGGCCCGGTCGTCTCGGTGACGCCGTTCGGTGACTTCGACGACGCCATCAAGATCGCCAACGACACGCTGTACGGACTCGGGGCCGGCGTCTGGACGAGGGACATCAACACGGCCTACCGCGCGGGCCGTGCCATCCAGGCGGGCCGCGTCTGGACCAACTGCTACCACGCCTACCCGGCACACGCCGCCTTCGGCGGCTACAAGGGCTCCGGCATCGGGCGGGAGAACCACAAGATGATGCTGGACCACTACCAGCAGACGAAGAACATCCTCTGTTCCTACAGCCCTCGGAAACTTGGCTTCTTCTAGAGCCTGAAGTCGGGTTGCCTGGAGGCGTTCCTCCGCTCCAGGCAACCACGCTCGCAGACACCGAAGATAATCAATTGAATCCTCACAGTTACCGTCTGCCGCCCGAGCGGGAATCCGCCGGACCTGTCGCGGACCAAGTAGCGCCTGGGGACGTCACGCCGCGAGCCGCCCGGGTGGTGTGTGATGTCGCGGGCGCAGCGACCTGCCGCTACCCGGAAGCAACGCCCGAACCGCCGACAGCTCAGGGAGAGCTCTTCGACCTCATGACCGCCCTGAACGAATCCGCATTGCGAGCGAAGGCTCCTCGCGGCGAGGGGGCCTGCCGACGTCCATACGCTGCCGAAGATCACGGGAAGGTCAGCCCTGAAGGGCCGAGCAAGAAGGCCGCCGCGAGGAAGCCCGCCCCGAACTCGCAGCACGAACAGAGCCGTTGGCTGCCCGGCGTGTTCCCGTTCACGACGCTGATGACGCCGCTTGCTATAGGCCGCACAGCCCACGTGGCACGGCATCGCTCCTCCGTGAACTCGAGAGCGGCGAGCCGGAGTACGACGGAGCCTCCAGTGCAAGCCCCGATCCGTCATGAGCAACACGACGACGCCCCACTGCAGCAAGCCGACGTGGGTCCTCACATGTCACACACGTGTCACCACAGGGAAGATCCGGGCCCTCCGGCACACTGGATCGCATGGAAGAGACGGACCGGCAGCTCGGTCAACGGCTGGAGAAGGCCATCATGAGCCTGCTGGAGCGCCGTACCGACACCGCGTCGATCTGTCCGTCCGAGGCGGCGCGCGCGGTCTATGAGGGTGACGACGACGGCTGGCGGGCCCTGATGGAACCGGCCCGCCGCGCGGCATGGCGTCTGGTGAACGACGGCGAGGTCGAGGTGACGCAGGGCGGCCGGCCCGTCGTGGAGACGGAGACGCGCGGGCCCGTACGTATTCGGCGCGCGCGTCGGTAGCGGCAGCCGGGCACCTCCAGGGGCGAACACGGCTGAGGCACGATTCCTGGACCGTCCCCGGATGTGGCCGTGTACGGTCGAGGAACGCGTCACCTGCCCCGAAGACCGACCGCCAGCGTCAGTTCGAGGACCCGATGCGGTGATGCGAGATCTGGGAACAGCTCCCGCACCTGCGACATCCGGTACCGGACGGTCTGGGGATGGACGAACAACGCCGCCGCCACCTCGTCCCGCCTGCCCTGGTGCAGCAGCCACGCCCGCAACGTCTCCTCCAGCCGCCGCGCGGTCGCGTCGGGCAAGGTCCGCAACGGTGCGAGGGCTCGGGCACGCAGGTCCACGAAAGCGTCCATGTCGGCGCTCAGCACCAGCTCGGACAGGTGCTCCTCGGTGTCGCGGATGTCGGCGGAGAGGGAGCGCGCGCGTACGGCTCGTGCGTACGAGGCCGACACACGCGTCCACGGTCGGGCCGGGCCCACCACAGCGGTGCGGTCGGTCAGCTGTCGCATGAGATGTGATCGGTCGGCATCGGGGACGAGCAGCACACCGGCGGCGTCCGGCAGATCGTCGAGGACGAGGGTGCTCGGGTCGAGCACGCGGTAGGCAGGCCGGGCCTGGGCGGCGGGCAGCAGGACCGCGGTCAGCGAAACCGGAGGCTGCCACCCGGCCCGTTGAGCCGACACAAGCAGTCCGTCCGGGCTCGCGCCGGCGAGGAGGTCGCGGGCCAGTTGTTCCAGGTGGCGCTCCTGGGCCCGGCCCTGGGCGGCCAGTTCGTCGGCGTGGCCCGCGGCGCTCGCGGCGGAGAGCTCGTCGATGTAGGCGAAGGTCAGCTCGGCGAACTTGGCGACCTCGGCGGCGGGTAGACCTGCGGGTACGGCACCTGCTGCCAGGCATCGCCAGGCCACGCGCGCGCCGACGCGGTAGGCGCTGAGCAGGGCGTCCATCGAACGGCCGTCGCGCACCTCGCCCCGGCCCAGCTCGTAGGCGGCGTCGCCGGCATCACCCCCGGTGGCGTTCCCGCTCGCGAGGTCCAGGTAGTGCCCCAGGGCGGTGCGGACGGCTCGGCGGATGGTGCCGCCCATGCTGCCCGAAAGGGCATTGGCATAGGGAGGGACCTCGTCGATGATCGCCTGGACGACCTCGTCGGCGGTGGTCCTCAGCGCGGCCCGCAGTGCGGTTACCGTCCTCTCGTCCAGGGCCAGTTCGCTGGCCCTCTGGACTGCATGGCTCATATTTGTTTCCTGCGAACAATTTAGGCGACCAGATTCACATCGTGCGGTCAGGACTTTACGCGCAGAGGCGCAGCAAGCTGGAGTCATGACGAGTGCAGCCTTTCGCAGCAGGGCGTGGAAACTGCTGGAGATGGTCACGACGCCGCTGCTGCCGTCGGACTACCTCGACCTGGTCAGCCCGCTGCGTGCGGGCGCTGACCTGCGTGGGCGCATCGAGGCCGTGCACCCCGAGACGGGTGACGCGGCGACTGTCGTGATCAGGCCGGGACGGGGCTGGCGCGGCCACACAGCCGGCCAGTACGTGCGGATCGGGGTCGACGTCGACGGGGTGCGCCTGTGGCGTGCCTACTCCCTCACCTCACCGACACACCGCCAGGACGGCCGCGTCACGATCACCGTGAAGGCGATCCCGGACGGCAAGGTCAGCAACCACCTGGTCCGCCGGGCGACACCCGGCACGCTGATCCAGCTCGACCAGGCGACCGGTGACTTCGTGCTGCCGCAGGCCAAGCCCGCCAAGGTGCTCTACCTGACGGCCGGCAGCGGCATCACGCCCGTGATGGGCATGCTGCGCAACACCGAGTTCGACGACGTCGTCATGGTTCACTGCGCGCCGCAGCCGCAGGACGTGATCTTCCGCAGCGAACTGCATGAACTGGTCGCGGACAAGAAGCTGCGGCTCACTGAGGTGCACACCGACACCGACGGCATGCTCGACATCGCCCGTCTCGACGAACTCGTGCCCGACTGGGCCGAGCGCGAGACCTGGGCCTGCGGGCCCGCGGGCCTGCTCGACGCCGCCGAGAAGAACTGGAGCGATCACGGCGTCCCGGAGCGACTGCACACCGAACGCTTCCGTCCCAGCGTCGTCGCCGCCGGCGACGGCGGCGAGGTCACGTTCAGCACTACCGGCAAGACCGTCGACGCGGACGGCGCCACGCCGTTGCTGGACGTCGGCGAGGAGGCCGGCGTGCTCATGCCCTCCGGGTGCCGTATGGGCATCTGCTTCGGCTGCGTCACGCCGCTCAAGGCCGGCGCAGTCCGCGACCTGCGCACCGGCGAGATCACCGAGGCCGAGCCGGGCGTCCTCATCCAGACCTGTGTGTCCGCCGCCGCGGGCCCCTGCGACATCGAACGGTAGGAGCACCTTGACCGCCATCGACCCCACCGCCCACCTGACCGCGGAGCAGATCGAGGAGCTCGGCCGCGAGCTGGACGCGATCCGCGACGAGGTGACCGCCGGCCGGGGCGAGAAAGACGCCGCCTACATCCGCAAGGTCATCTCGGCGCAGCGCAAGCTCGAGCTGGCCAGCCGGGGCGTACTGCTGTTCTCGCTCTTCCCGCCCGCGTGGCTGCTCGGCACCGCCGGTCTGTCTGTGGCGAAGATCATGGACAACATGGAGATCGGCCACAACATCCTGCACGGCCAGTGGGACTGGATGCGCGACCCGAAGATCCACTCCACCACCTGGGAGTGGGACCACGTCTCGCCGGCCGACCAGTGGAAGCACTCGCACAACGAGCTGCACCACACGTACACCAACGTGATCGGCAAGGACAACGACCTCGGCTACGGCATCATGCGCGTCGACGAGGACCAGAAGTGGCACCCGTTCCACGTCGGCCAGCCGCTGTGGAACTTCATCAACGCCTGCTTCTTCGAGTACGGCATCGCGGCGTACGACCTGGAGCTCGGCAAGAACCTGCACAAGCGCCGCCGCAAGAACCCCGAGTTCCGCGCGCGGGCCAAGGCCGTGGGCCGGAAGATCCGTAAGCAGGTACTCAAGGACTACGTGATCCACCCGCTGATGTCGGGCCCGTCGTTCCTCCCCACCCTCGCCGCCACGTTCACCGCGAACCTGGTCCGCAACCTCTGGTCCCACTCGGTGATCATGTGCGGGCACTTCCCCGAGGGCGTGCAGGTCTTCGAGCGCCGGTCGATCAAGGGCGAGACGCGCGGCCAGTGGTACCTGCGCCAGATGATGGGCTCGGCCAACATCAGCGGCAGCAAGGCCATGCACTTCATGACCGGCAACCTCTCGCACCAGATCGAGCACCACCTGTTCCCGGACCTGCCGAGCAACCGCTACGCCGAGGTCGCGGTGAAGGTGCGCGCGCTGTTCGAGAAGTACGAGCTGGAGTACGTCACCGGGCCGCTGCCCCAGCAGGTGTTCTCCGCGTGGCGCAAGGTCTTCCGGCTCTCGCTGCCCAACAAGAAGAAGCCCACGGTCCAGACGCCGGCCCGCGAGCATGAGCTCGTCGCGGCCTGATACCCGGTATGGCGGAGCCGCCTCGCCAGAAAGCGTTGCGCCGACGGTCTCGCGGCGCCTTCGCGGCCCGTACCGTCGGCCTCGCCGGGCTCGGCGCACCGGAGGCCCGAGCTCTTCCGCCCGCGGCCACCGGGGTTACCGGGGACCCAGTGTCGTGCGCGTCCGGCGTGCCATGTCGTACCGCTGGACTCGCACGCCGACACCACGGATCACGCACCGAGATCCGGACCAGGCGCGGACCAACTCGGCACAACGGCAGACGAATCCACCCTTTGCCGCAGGTCAGAGGCGGCGGTGAGCGTGTACCACCAGCAGACGAAGAACATCCTCTGTTCCTACAGCCCTCGGAAACTCGGCTTCTTCTAGGGCCAGGCAGTGGTGCCCTCCCGGGCCAGGCAGTGGTGCCCTCCCGTCGCCCCTCGGCGGGAGGGCACCGGATCACCGCGGTGAGTGTGCCGGCCGCGAGGGCCGCCGCCGTGACGGCGGCGGCCCCGGCGGGTCACCGGTGATGTCTGCCTGGACGGGCGCGGGAGCCGCGCCTCAGGGCTTCGACGCTTCGCCCCTTCGTCCGCCGTGGCAGGTTCCCTCAGGTGAGGGTCCAGCGCTGGTTGCTGCCGTTGGTGCAGGAGTAGAGCTGGAGCTGGGTGCCGTTGCCGGTGCCGGCTCCCACGGCGTCGAGGCAGAGTCCGGACTGGACGCCGACGATGGAACCGTCGGAGTTGAGACGCCACTTCTGGTTGTCGCCGCCCCAGCAGCTGTAGATCTGGATCTTGGCGCCGTTGCCGGTGCCGGCGGCGTCAAGACACTTGTTGCCGTACACCCGCAGCTCACCCGCGGAGGTGCTCTCCCACGTCTGGTTGCCGGCGCTGTGGCAGTCGTACAGCTGGACCGCGGTGCCGTCCGAGGTGCTGGAGTTGGGTACGTCCACGCAACGGCCCGAACCGACGCCCTTGAGCTGTCCGCTCTGGCCGCCGTCACCGGGGTCGCCGGGGTCACCACCGTCGCCCGAGCCGCTGTTGAGGGCGTTCAGGACGGAGGTGTAGGCCGCCTTCTTGTTGCCGTTGTTGTCGAACAGCAGCGGCGACTGGTCGGAGCGCCACGAGTCGCTGTCCCGCACACCCCAGACCGTGATGCCGAGGCAGCGCGAGACGGCCAGGCAGTCGTTGACCACGTTGGCGTAGGTCGAGGCCGAGGCGCCCTGGATGTCGAGCTCGGTGATGGCCACGTCCACACCGAGAGCGGCGAAGTTCTGCAGCGTGATGCGGAAGTTGCTGTCGTAGGGGCTGCCGCTGTTGAAGTGCGACTGGAAGCCGACGCAGTCGATCGGCACGCCGCGCGACTTGAAGTCGCGGACCATGTTGTACACGCCCTGGGTCTTGGCCCAGTTCCAGTTCTCGATGTTGTAGTCGTTGTAGCAGAGCTTGGCGGACGGGTCGGCGGCACGCGCGGTGCGGAAGGCGACCTCGATCCAGTCGTTGCCGGTGCGCTGCAGGTTGGAGTCTCGGCGGCCGCCCGAGTTGCCGTCGGCGAAGGCCTCGTTCACGACGTCCCACTGCGCGATCTTGCCCTTGTAGTGGGCCATCACGCCGTTGATGTGGTCGATCATCGCCTGGCGCAGCGAGCTGCCACTCAGGCTCTGCATCCAGCCGGGCTGCTGGGAGTACCAGGCCAGGGTGTGGCCGCGCACCTGCTTGCCGTTCTGCACCGCCCAGTTGTAGATGCGGTCGGCGCTGCTGAAGTTGAACTGGCCCCGCTGCGGCTCGGTGGCGTCGATCTTCATCTCGTTCTCGGCCGTCACCATGTTGAACTCACGGGACGCGATCGAGGTGTACGCCGAGTCGCCCAGTTTGCCCGAGGCGATGGCGGTGCCGAAGTAGCGGCCGCTCTGCGCCGCCGCGGCACCGAGCGTGTTCTCGGCGGCGTGGGCGCTCGGCGGCGCGGCCAGTGCGGTGGCCGTGCCGAGGGCGCCGACGACCAGCGCCAGCAGCAGGCCACGCACCCTCCGGCGTAGATGAGGTCTGGGAAGGGCGTAAGAGCCCATGACTGTGCCTCCAAGGTAGGGACTACGGAAGGACTGGAGCGCAGGGGTACACGTCGTCCGCTCCCACTCGGCCGACGGACGGGGCGGGTGAGAACCCGGGCGGCACGGAATCACCGGACGGCGCGGTCAGGGGACCGGTCCATCCCCCTCGGCCGTGCGTGGTTCTGCCGTGCGACACCATGGGCACCCACCCGCATGTTCGAGATCGCGAACTGTGACCGGTTTCTCAGACAGGGATGATCGAGGCATCGGCAACGGCTCGTCAATACTCTCTACGGAATAAGTTTCGGTTCCTGTCCCGAAACTTTCAACGGCCGTTCCAGCCAGAGGAAGGCGGGCTTCCGGGCGCGCCGACGACGCGTGCCGCGACGCCATGAGGGTGGGCGTACCAACGCCGTTTTCCGCTTCTCCCCTACCCACGGCCACATCTGACCGGCAAGCGGCATCCGCGGGCGACCACGCGATCGTGCCGTCCCAGGCGTCCGAGGACCTACGGAGACAGGAGCTGTTTGTGGACAGATCAGCGGCAGACCTTGACCGCGAGGCCCCGGGTTCCTACCTTGTGGCGTCGAATCATCGGAACCGAGACCGAAACTTTCGAAACTGCCCCGGCCGTCGGCCGCCGTCGGTGGGCCGGCACCAGGTCGGCGCCAGGCCGGCTACCGCACTGTCGGCGTGACACGAGTCCTGCCGCCGTGGGGAGCAGGACGCGGCAACCCGGCAAAGGTCCGGGCCCGCCCGGGGTCACCCACGCCGCGAGGACGCCTCGGGGGGCGGCGCCGTCGAGGCGCGCACCACGAGTTCGGTGGCGAGTTCGATGTGGTGGGAGTCGGCCTTCTCTCCGTCGGCGAGCCGGAGGGCGATGCGCAGGGCGGCAGCGCCCATCTCCCGCAGCGGCTGGCGCACGGTGGTGAGGGGCGGTGACGCCATCTGGGCGAGGCTCGTGTCGTCGAAGCCGACTACACTCAGGTCTTCCGGGATGCGCAGGCCTCGCGAACGGGCGGTCTCGATGACACCGACGGCGATCTCGTCGTTGCCCGCGAAGACCGCCGTCGGTGGCTCCGGCAGGTCCAACAGCACCGCGGCTCCGAGCAGCCCCGTCTCGTAGGTGAACTCTCCCGGCCGGACGTAGGCGTCGGGCACCCGGGCCCCTTCCGCCTCCATGGCGGCGCGGTAGCCGTGCATACGTGCCTGGTTGCACACGGCCATGGCGGGTCCGCCGAGATAGGCGACGCGGCGGTGGCCCAGGGAGAGCAGATGCCGCGTCGCGGCGAGGCCGCCGGCGAAGTTGGTGGCCCCGACACTGTTGACGCGGCTGTCCGGCAGGTGAAGGGGGTCCAGCACGACCAACGGCAGCCCGGACCGGGCCAGTTCGTTCAGGTGCGCCGTGGTGTACACGCTCGTGACCGCGATGACGGCGCGGCGCCCGGCCGAGACCAGATCCCGGGCCCAGTGCGGTGCACGGGACGCCTTGCTGATCACCACCGAAGCCCCCGACGCGGAGGCGGAGTCGATGATCCCTTCCAGCGTCTCGGCCACGTACGACTTCAAGCCGCCCTGGAACTGCACCTCGATGGTCGGGGTTTCGGCGGCCGCGGTATGGCGGAACACGGGGGCGAGGTAGTCATGCTGGTGCAGCAGTTCCTGCACCCGCGTGCGGGTCTGCGGTGCCACGTCACCGCGGCCGTTGACCACTTTGGACACGGTCGCGACGGAGACCCCGGCCGCTCGGGCGATGTCCGCCAAAGTGGTGCGCCTGCCGTTCGGTCGCATCGGTTCCTCCCACATAGACGTCCACCGGTGTGGTGAGTCGCCGGCCGGGTCGGCAACGCGGGTGGAACCGGTCAACAGTACGGCAACCCAGCTCCCGGCCCGGCCCCGGGAAGCGACCGCCGAGGCCTTCCGTCCCACACCCGGGCCGTGCCGGCCGGCCGGCCCGCCGAGCCGCACGCACCCTGCCACCGTCGTCCCGCCCAGGAGGACATCGGCCGGGTGCGGGGCCGGTACCGCGCCCCGCCTGCCCGGCATGACCGTTCCGACCGCGTCCCAGCCGCAGTCATCACTTCACCTTCCTGCTCATCGGTCACGCTTTTCGAAACATTTTCGGCATCTGTCGGCACCCTCGCGGCTGTCGCCACATCCAGACACAGCATGGAAGATCACGCCAACAGAACGCATCTGCGCGTCCCTTGACAGAGTGTCAGCCCGAAACCTAATTTGCACGGACAGAGCTTGGAGAAGGCTGTTTCGAAAACCTTTCACCCTGACTCACGAGAAGCCGCTGGCTCTCGAGTGCGGAGAAAAGACATGGCGCTCTCCCGACGTACCCTTCTTGGCCTGGCCGCCGGCGTACCGGTCTCCGCGGCGCTGGCGGCCTGCGGTTCCTCCGGACCCGGCTCGGGCAAGGGGGCCACGTACTGGTACCTGAACGGCCAACCGCAGGAAGGCGTCAGAGCCGGCGCGGTGGACGCGTTCAACAAGGCCCACTCCGAGACGCAGATCAAGGACACGACCTTCCAGAACGACGCGTACAAGACGAAGATCAAGACGTCCATCGGCGCCGGGAAGGCGCCCACCGTCATCTGGGGCTGGGGCGGCGGGACGCTGCGCACCTACGTGGAGGCGGGGCAGGTCGAGGACCTCACGTCGTGGTTCGACCAGCACTCCGACGTCAAGGAACGGCTGTTCCCGTCCTCGTTCGGCGCGGCTACCGTCGACGGCAAGATCTACGCGATGCCGTGCGAGACGGTGCAGCCGGTCATCCTCTTCTACAACAGGAGGGCCTTCGAGAGGATCGGCGCGCAGCCGCCGACGTCGTGGGACGACATCATGGCGCTGGTCCCCAGGTTCAACGCGAAGGGCATAGCGCCGTTCTCCCTGGGCGGTCAGTCCCGCTGGACGAACATGATGTGGCTGGAGTTCCTGTTCGACCGCATCGGCGGTTCGGACCTGTTCCGGTCGATCGTCGAGGGCGAGAAGAACGCCTGGTCCCAGCCGGACGCCATCAAGGCGCTGACCAAGGTGCAGGAGCTGGTCAGGGCGCACGGGTTCGTCAAGGGCTTCTCGTCGATCACCGCGGACTCCAACGCCGACCAGGCGCTGCTGTACACGGACAAGGCCGCGATGATGCTGCACGGCGCCTGGTCGTACGGCATCCAGAAGAACGACGGCAAGAAGTTCGTCCCCAGTGGTGCGCTGGGGTACATGACCTTCCCACCGGTGGAGGGCGGAAAGGGCGATCCGAGCGACACGGTCGGCAACCCCGCCCAGTATCTGTCGATCTCCTCGAAGGCGAGCGCCGAGCAGAAGAAGGTGGCCAAGGACTTCTTCGCGACGGGCGTCCTCCAGGACGAGGAGGTGAAGAAGTGGATCGACAACGGGTCGGTGCCGATCCGGCTGGGCACGGATAAGCTGCTGGCCTCGTCCGACAGCGCCGACTTCCTGAAGTTCACCTATGACATCGCCAGCAAGGCGAAGGTGTTCGGGCAGTCCTGGGACCAGGCGCTCAGTCCGACGGCCGCCGAGACCATGCTGGACAACATCGTCAAACTGTTCCAGCTGTCCGTCTCACCGAAACAGTTCGCCGACAACCTCAACGAGGTCACCGGCGCATGAGCGCGCTCACCGACCGTCCGCCGCGTCGCGAACCGCACAGCGTCCTGCCATGGCTGGCGGCGCCGGCGCTGGTGGTCTTCGTCGGCTTCGCCGTGGTCCCGCTCGTCGGGGTCTTCGCCCTGAGCTTCACCACGTGGGACGGCATCGGCGCCATCCACCCGTCGGGGCTGACCAGTTGGCGCGCGGTGCTCACCGACCCGGGGCTGCCGCACGCCCTCTGGGTGACGTTCCTGGTGATGGCCGTGTCCTGGGCGTTCCAGACGCCGGCGAGCATCCTGATCGGCGTGTTCCTGGCGGGCCACCAGCGCTACCGTGCGGTGCTGGGCGTGGTGTACTTCGTCCCGCTGATGCTCAGCTCCGCGGCGATCGCGATCGCGTACAAGGCGCTGCTGAACCCCAACTTCGGCCTGGGTGCCGGACTGGACGTCGACGTGCTCAGCCAGGACTGGCTGGGCCGCCCCGGGCTCGCGTTCGGGGTCGTCGTCTTCGTCGTCTCCTGGCAGTTCGTCCCCTTCCACTCCCTGATCTACCAGGGCGCCGTCCAGCAGATCCCTAAGTCGCTGTACGAGGCGGCGCAGTTGGACGGGGCCGGGCGCGTCCGGCAGTTCTTCAGCATCACGCTGCCCCAGCTGAAGTACACGCTGATCACCTCGTCCACGCTGATGGTGGTCGGGTCGCTGACCTTCTTCGACCTGATCTTCGTGCTGACCGAGGGCGGACCCGGCGACGCCACCCGGGTCCTCGCACTGGACATGTACAAGCGGGGTTTCCAGGCCAGCCTGATGGGACCGGCCAGCGTCATCGCGGTCATCCTGGTCCTGGTGGGTCTCGCCCTGGCCCTGCTGCTGCGCCGGCTCGGCGGCCGGGACGCCGGGGCGAGCCAACTCGAGGGAGCCTGACGTGACCACCACGCTGCCCGGGCGGCGACGACCGCAGAAGTCCGCTCCCCGCGAGCGGCCATCCGCCCCCTGCCGGGCGCGCCGTCGGCGCAACTGGGCCGGCGGTCTGGCCGGATGGCTCTGGCTCGTCGTCGTCGCCGTGCCCCTGTACTGGTCCTTCATCACCAGTTTCAAGGAACAGAGCGGCTACTACGCGACCAATCCGCTGGTGCCTTCGGGCGATCCGACCCTGGAGAACTACCGGCTGGTCATCGAGTCCGACTTCCTCCGCTACTTCCTCAACAGTGTCGTGGTCACCGTCGGCGCCGTGGTGCCCGCGGTGGTGATCTCCTTCATGGCCGGCTACGCGATCGTGCGCGGGTGGCGCATGCGGTTCCTGCGCTCGGTCAACGGGCTGTTCCTCATGGGCCTGGCCATTCCGCTGCAGGCGACGGTGATCCCCGTGTACTTGATCATCATCAAGATGCACCTGTACGACAACCTGCTGGCGCTGATCCTTCCGTCGATCGCCTTCGCCATCCCGCTGTCCGTGCTGGTGCTCGCCAACTTCATCCGTGACGTGCCCAAGGAGCTGTTCGACTCGATGCGGGTCGACGGTGCCACCGAGTGGACTGCCCTGTGGCGGCTGGCGGCGCCGCTCACCCGGCCGGCGATCGTCACCGTGTCCATCTTCAACGCGCTGACGATCTGGAACGGGTTCCTGCTGCCGCTGGTCCTCACCCAGAGCCCGGAACGCCGGACGCTGCCGCTCGCGCTGTGGACCTTCCAGGGCCAGTACGGGGTCAACGTTCCCGCCGTTCTCGCCGCCGTCGTCCTCACCACATTGCCCGTCCTCGTCCTGTACGCGTTCGGCCGCCGCCAGTTGCTGAGCGGTCTGACCGCCGGATTCAGTCGTTGACCCGTCGTGCCCGTGTCCGCCGAGGGGCTGACGGGCGTGGGAGGAAAGTGAACGCCGACATGGCTGTGCGGAACACCCCCGACATGTCCCCCTGGAACGATCCCACCGTTCCCGTCGCCGCGAGAGTCGACGCCCTGATCGGGGCGATGACCCTCGAGGAGAAGACCGCCCAGCTCTACGGGGTGTGGGTGGGCGCCTCCGACCAGGGCGGTGAAGTGGCCCCCCACCAGCACGAGATGGAGGAGCCCGTCGATCTCGACGCGCTGCTGCCCACCGGGCTGGGCCAGTTGACCCGGCCCTTCGGCACGGTCCCGGTCGACCCCGCCCTGGGGGCGCTCTCGCTGGCCCGCACCCAGACCCGTATCGCCGCGACGAACCGGTTCGGCATCCCCGCGCTCGCGCATGACGAGTGCCTGGCCGGGTTCGCCGCCTGGGGGGCGACGGCCTACCCGGTTCCGCTGTCGTGGGGTGCCGCCTTCGACCCGGACACGGTGCGGCGGATGGCCGCCGCCATCGGCCGCGACATGCGGGCCGTCGGCGTCCACCAAGGGCTCGCGCCCGTCCTGGACGTGGTGCGTGACGCCCGCTGGGGCCGGGTCGAGGAGACCATCGGCGAGGACCCCTATCTGGTCGGCACCATCGCCACCGCCTATGTGCGGGGCCTGGAGTCCGCCGGGATCGTCGCCACCCTGAAGCACTTCGTCGGCTACTCGGCCTCCCGCGCCGGGCGCAATCTCGCCCCTGCCTCCGTGGGTCCGCGGGAGCGCGCCGACGTGCTGCTGCCCCCGTTCGAGATGGCGGTCCGCGAGGGCGGCGCCCGGTCGGTGATGAACGCCTACACCGACACCGACGGCATGCCCTCCGCGTCCGACGAGGAACTGCTCACCGGGCTGCTGCGGGACACGTGGGGCTTCGACGGCACCGTCGTCGCCGACTACTTCGCCATCGCCTTCCTGAAGACGCTGCACGGGGTCGCGGGCGACTGGGCGGACGCCGCCGGCGCGGCGCTGCGGGCGGGCGTCGACGTCGAACTGCCCAACGTCAAGACGTACGGCGCGCCCCTGGCCGCGGCCGTGGCCGACGGCCGCGTACCGGAGGCGCTGGTCGACCGCGCCGTGCGCCGGGTCCTCACCCAGAAGGCGGCGCTCGGCCTGCTCGACCCGGACTGGAGCCCCGTTCCGGCCGCGCTCGACGGGGCGGACCCGGACGACCCCGCCGCTCTGCGCGGCCGGATCGACCTGGACGGTCCGGAGAACCGCGCGCTGGCCCGCACGATCGCCGAGAAGGCGGTCGTGCTGCTGAGCAACGACGGCACCCTGCCGCTGGAGCGGCCGCGCCGGATCGCCCTGGTCGGTCCCAACGCCGACGAGCCCGTCGCCGTACTGGGCTGCTACTCCTTTCCCCAGCACATCGGCGTCCGCCATCCCGGGACCCCGCTCGGCATCGGGCTGCCCACGCTGCGCGACACGCTGGCCGCCGAGTTCCCCGACGCCGAGATCACGGTCGTCCGCGGCACCGGGATCGACGACGGTGATCTCTCCGGCATCCCCGAGGCCGTCCGGACGGCACGCGAGGCCGACGTCGCCGTGGTGGTGCTCGGCGACCGTGCCGGGCTCTTCGGGCGGGGCACCAGCGGCGAGGGGTGCGACGCCGGGACGCTGGCACTGCCCGGGGCGCAGCAGCACCTGCTCGACGCCCTGCTCGACGGGGAGACACCGGTGGTCACCGTGCTGCTCGCGGGGCGGCCGTACGCCCTCGGACGCGCCGTGGAGGAGTCCGCCGCGGTCGTGCAGGCCTTCTTCCCGGGCCAGGAGGGCACGCACGCGATCGCCGGGGTGCTCAGCGGCCGTACCGAACCCTCCGGACGTCTCCCCGTCAGTGTGCCGCGTGGGCCGGGCGCCCAGCCGGCCACCTACCTCGGAGCGAGGCTCGCCCACGCCGGCGAGGTGTCCAACATCGACCCGACACCGGCGTTCGCCTTCGGTCACGGCCTTTCCTATACGCGGTTCGAGTGGACGGACCTGACGGTGGACGTCCGGGAGGCGCCGACGGACGGCGAGTTCGCCCTCGCGTTCACCGTGCGCAACACGGGCGGACGGCCCGGGACCGAGGTCGTCCAGCTGTATCTGCACGACCCGGTCGCTTCCGTCGTCCAGCCGGTGCAGCGCCTCGTCGCCTACGCGCGGGTCGGCCTGGAGCCGGGCGAGGCCCGGCGGATGCGGGTCACCGTCCCGGCCGACCTGGCCTCCTTCACCGGACGCGACGGCCGGCGTGTGGTCGAACCGGGCGCGCTGGAACTGCGGCTGGCCGCGTCCAGCGCGGATCCGCGCCTGACGGCCGAGGTCACGCTGACCGGGGCCGAGCGCCATGTGGACCACACGCGGCGCCTGCACGCCACGGTCGTGCAGGAGCCCGTCGCCCGGGCGTGAACCGGGCGGGTCCCCGCCCCCTCGGAGCCCGTCCGATCAGAGCCCGTCCAACCAGCCGCTGCGTCAAAGCCCGTCCTACCGGGCCCGTGCTACCGGAGCCCGCTGCGTCAGAGCAGGCCGCGCCGGGCGAGGTTGCGCATCAGCGCTCCCACGCCGAACGTCCACGGCGCGGCCTGCTCGCTGGGGACGACGGTGTTGACCAGAGCGCCGAGTCGCGGGCTGGAGATGCGCACGACGTCGCCGTACTCGTGGGTGAAGCCCGCGCCCGGTGCCTGCCGGTCCTCGGTGGGGGCGAACAGGGTGCCGGTGAACAGCACGAAGCCGTCGGGGTACTGATGGTGCGGGCCGTGCGTGGCCGCCACCAGGTCCAGTACGTCGCGGCTGATCTCGCGCAGGGAACTGCTGCCGTGCAGGACGTAGCCGTCCGGGCCGTCGACGCGCAGACCGACGTCGAGTCCGCGGACGGTGCCGAGGTCGAAGCCGTCGTCGAACAGGCGGATGAACGGGCCGATGGCGCAGGAGGCGTTGTTGTCCTTCGCCCGGGACAGCAGCAGGGCGCTGCGTCCCTCGATGTCACGGAGGTTGACGTCGTTGCCGAGTGTCGCGCCGCGTACCCGGCCGTGTGAGTCCACGACGAGGACGACCTCGGGTTCGGGGTTGTTCCACACGGAGGCGCCGAGCACTCCGATGTCGGCGCCGGTGCCGACCGCGGACAGTACCGGGGCCTTGGTGAAGACTTCCGGGTCCGGCCCGATGCCGACCTCGAGGTACTGCGACCACAGTCCTTCGGCGACGAGCAGCTCCTTGGCCCGGTCCGCCTCGGGCGATCCGGGGCGGATGCCGTCGAGCGCGCCGCCCACCACCCGTCCGACGCGGGCCCGTACCCGTGCGGCCTGCGCCGGGTCGCCGCCCGTGCGTTCCTCGATGACACGTTCCAGCAGGCTCCGGGCGAAGGTGACGCCCGCGGCCTTGATCACCTGGAGGTCGACGGGGGCGAGCAGACGGGGCACGTCACGGCGGCCGGCCGGTGCCGCGAGCAGCTCGTCCAGGCGCCAGACGTGTCCTCCGCCGGCCTCGCGGACGACTGCCGCCGCGTCGTCGCGTTCCATGAGGTCGGAGACGGTGGGAGCGACGGCCGTCAGGTCGACGACGTGCTCGCCGCGGACCGCGGCCACACACGGGCCCTGCCATTCGGGTACGTGGACGCGTGCGACGAGGGTGGCGCGGTCGGCGTCCTCCGGCAGGACGGAGCCGGTGGTGAGGACCGGACGGGGGCGCGCTGCTGCCGATTGCACGATCGATGCTCTCCTGGTTCGGGGGTGCGGTCGCCCGGCGGGGTCTCAGTGGGAGTCGCGGGGGACCTCGTGTCCACGGCTTCCGCGCAGGAACCCGAAGTCGGCGCCCCGGTCGGCCTGTTCCACGTTCTGGGTGTAGAGCCAGGTGTAGCCGCCGGTGTAGCGCTCGGCGGGTGCCCTCCACGTCTTCCGGCGCCGGGTGAGCTCGGCGTCGTCCACGTCGAGGCGCAGGACGCGGTTCGGGACGTCGAGGACGACGGGGTCGCCGTCGCGGACCAGGGCGAGGGGTCCGCCCACGGCGGCCTCGGGTGCCACGTGCAGGACCACGGTGCCGTAGCCGGTGCCGCTCATCCGGCCGTCGCAGACGCGCACCATGTCGGTGACGCCGGCCTTCAGCAGCTTGGCGGGCAGGGGGACGTTGGAGACCTCGGGCATACCGGGGTAGCCCTTGGGGCCGGCGTTGCGGATGACGATGACGGTGTTCTCGTCGACGTCGAGGCCGGGGTCGTCGGCCACCTCGTGGTAGGCCTCCGGGGAGTCGAAGACGCGGGCGGGGCCGCGGTGGGTGAGCAGGTGCGGGGACGCGGCGGACTGCTTGATCACGGCGCCGTCGGGGCACAGGTTGCCGCGCAGGACGGCGATGCCGGTGCCGGCCGGCCGGAAGGGCGTGCCGAGGGGGGTGATGACGTCGGAGTCGACGCGTTCGGCGCTCGCGGTGTTCTCGGCGACGGTGCGGCCGGTGACCGTGATCGGTTCGCCGTGCAGCAGCCCGCCGCCGAGCAGTTCGGCGAGGACGGCGGGCAGGCCGCCCGCGTAGCAGAAGTCCTCCATGAGGTACGTGCCGCTGGGCATGAGGTTGACCAGGGTCGGCACCGCGCGGGCCAGTTCGTCGAAGTCGCCGAGGTCCAGTTCGACGCCGACGCGTCCGGCGAGGGCGGTGAGGTGGATGAGGGCGTTGGTGGAGCCGCCGATGGCCGCGTTGACCCGGACCGCGTTCTCGAACGCCTCCCGGGTGAGGATCCGCGAGGGGCGCAGTTCCTCCTCCACCATCGTCACGATGCGCTGCCCCGCCGCCTGCGCGGTCTCCATGCGGCGGGAGTCGACGGCGGGCCAGGCCGCCGAGCCCGGCAGTTGCATGCCGAGTGCCTCGGCCATGCAGGCCATCGTCGAGGCGGTCCCCATGGTCATGCAGTGCCCGCGGGAGCGGGCCATGCATCCTTCCGCGAAGACGCACTCCTCCTCGGTCATCCGGCCGGTCTTCAGATCCTCCTCGAACTTCCACACGTGGGTGCCGGATCCGACGTCCTTGCCCCGGTACTTGCCGTTGAGCATGGGCCCGCCGGTGACCATGACGGCGGGCAGGTCGACGCTGGCGGCGCCCATGAGCATGGCGGGGGTGGTCTTGTCGCAGCCGGACAGGAGCACGACGCCGTCGAGCGGGTTGGCGCGGATCAGCTCCTCGACCTCCATGGCCATGAGGTTGCGGTACAGCATGGCGGTGGGCCGCATCAGGGTCTCGCCGGTGGCCATGGTGGGGAACCGGAGCGGGAAGCCGCCCGCCTGCCACACGCCGCGCTTGACCGCTTCGGCGACCTCCGTCAGGTGGGCGTTGCACGGGGCGAGTTCGGAGGCGCTGGTCGCGATGCCGATGACGGGACGCCCGTCGAACACCTCGTGCCCGAACCCCTGGTTGCGCATCCAGGAGCGGTACAGCATGCCGCTGCGGCCCTGTGCGCCGAACCAGGCCTGGCTGCGCCGGTTCGTCTTCCGACCATCGGTCATGCGGTCACTCCCGTGGCTGTGGTGTCGTCCGCTGCGCGCGAGGGGCGTTCAGGTGAGAACCCGTAGGCCGTACCCTGTACCCCAATCATTGAATGATTCGATGAATGGCGTCCAGGGGGCGGGCAGAGATCGTGGCGCATTTCCTCACCACGCACCAGCGCGTGGTCGACGAGCTCGGGCGGCGCATCGTGGGCGGCGCGTGGGAGCCGGGTGATCCGCTTCCGGTCGAGGACGCGCTCGCGGGCGAGATCGGTGTCAGCCGCGGGGTGGTGCGGGAAGCGGTCAAGGCTCTGGTGGCCAAGGGGATGCTGCACGTGCGCCCGCGCACCGGCACGCGCGTGCTGCCCCCGGAGCACTGGAACCACCTGGACCGCGACGTACTGCGGTGGAAACAGGCCCAGGACGCCACGGCCCTGCTGCGCGACACGGGGGAGCTGCGCCGGATCGTCGAGCCCGAGGCCGCCCGGCTCGCCGCACTCCGGGCCGGCCCCGACGACGTACGCGTCCTGTACGACTCCCTGGCGGCCATGGAGGCAGCGGCGGCGGCGCCCGGCCGGAGCGGCTATGTCGAGGCCGACATCGCCTTCCACCGGGCCCTGCTCGACGCCAGTGGCAACCGCCTCCTCGGCTCGCTGGGCCGCGCCGTGGACATCGCCCTGGAACACAGCTTCCTCGTCAGCACGCAGACGCCCGGCGCGGTGGAAGCCTCGCTGCCCGGTCACCGTGCCGTCGTGCGAGCCGTCGAGGCCCGCGACGCCGCGGCCGCGGCGGCCGCCGTACTGGCCGTCATCGAAGCCGCGGAGAAGGACATCACCCAGTCACCCGGAAGACCGGGAGGCGCCGCGGACGGCGCCGTATGACCTGACGTGCCCCGTCACCCCGGGGGTCCGCACTCCTGGCGGAGCACGCACCTCCGGGCGTCACGCTCACCCGAAGACGCCGGGTGCTTCCGAAGACGCCGGGTGCTTCCGGACGCCCCGAGTCCCGAGCCCGGCCTACGGGGATACGCGAGCACTGAGCCCGAGAAGCCGACCCGAGGCGCCTGACCTGGTCCCACGACCGGCCAGGCGCCTTTTCGCGCCGCCCGCACACCCACCGGTGCCGACGCCGGGCGACCGGGATCACCCTGAACCTTCGAAACTTTCGATGTCAGATCGGTCGATCACGAAGCCCGCGATGGACGATCCGACCCGACCGCCGGCCGGCCCTCACCCCGGCCAGGGGACCGAAAAAGCCTCTGCACACGCCTTGACCCGGTCGACGGCCACCCATAGATTCCCCCGAGTCATTCGTATTCATGACGGTCGTTCATAGATGTGATCTTCACTGAGTGGGGTTCGTGTGCTTGAGGGCATTCTCTTCTTTCCGGTGACGCCGTTCGCCCCAGATGGTTCGGTCGATCTATCGAAACTTTCGGAGCATGTGGCCTCGGGGGTCGGGGCCGGTGCGGGCGGCGTGTTCGTGGCCTGCGGCACCGGGGAGTTCCACGCGCTCGGCTTGCGGGAGTTCGCCTCGGTGGTGCGCACGGCGGTGCGGGTGGTGGACGGCCGCGTGCCGGTGTTCGCGGGTGCGGGCGGCTCGCTGCCCCTGGCGCGGGAGTACGCGCGGGCCGCCGAGGAGGCCGGTGCGGACGGGCTGCTGCTGATGCCGCCGTACCTGGTGGCGGGACCGCCGGCAGGACTGGCCGCCTACGTGCGCGAGGTCCTCGCCGCCGGTTCGCTGCCCGCGATCGTCTACCAGCGGGGAACGGCCCTCTTCGACGTCCCCACGGCCCTGGAGGTCGCCCGGCTCCCCCAGGTGGTGGGCTTCAAGGACGGCACCGGCGACCTGGACCTGCTGGCCCGCATCGTGACGGCGGTCCGCGCGGACCCCGCCACCGGCGGCCGGGACTTCCAGTTCTTCAACGGCATGCCCACCGCCGAGGGAACCCAGCTCGCCTACCGGGACATCGGCGTGGACCTCTACTCCTCGGCCGCGTTCTGCTTCGCGCCCGAGACGGCGCTCGCCTTCCACCGGGCCGTGACGAGCGGCGACGACGACACGGCCCGGAGTCTGCTGGCCGGCTTCTTCGACCCGCTGATCGCGCTGCGCAAGCGCGTGCCCGGCTACTCGGTCGCGCTGGTCAAGGCGGCCGTACGGCTGCGGGGGCTCGACGTCGGCGGCGTCCGGCCGCCCCTGACCGACCCGGCACCGGAGCATCTCGCGGAACTGCGGGAGATCATCGCGAAGGGTGCCACGGTCCGGTGAGCGACAACCTGCGGATCACCCGCGTCGACATCACCCCGGTGGCGTTCAGGGACCCCGCGCTCCTCAACGCCGTCGGCGTCCACGAGCCCTACGCACTGCGCGCCGTCGTCGAGGTGACGACCGATCAGGGCATCGCCGGACTGGGCGAGACCTACGCCGACGAGGGCCATCTGCGCAGGCTGCGCGCGGCGGCCGACGCGATCACCGGCATGGACGTCCACTCCCTCGGTCCGATGCGCGGCCGCGTCGCCGCCGTGACCGGCGACGACCGCGGGGCCGACGGTCACGGCCTGACGGGCATGATCACCACCAGCAGCACGGTCGACCGCGTCTTCTCCCCGTTCGAGGTGGCCTGCCTGGACATCCAGGGCCGCGCCGCCGGCCGCCCCGTCAGCGACCTGCTCGGCGGCGCCGTCCGCGACCGTGTGCCCTTCAGCGCCTACCTGTTCTACAAGTGGGCCGGGCACCCGGGGCACGAGCCCGACGGCTGGGGGCCCGCCCTGGACCCGGACGGCATCGTGGCGCAGGCCCGCCGGATGGTGACGGAGTACGGCTTCACCGCCGTCAAGCTGAAGGGCGGGGTGATGCCTCCCGAGCAGGAGGTCGAGGCGATCCTCGCGCTGCGCGAGACGTTCCCCGGCGTCCCGCTGCGCCTGGATCCCAACGCCGCCTGGACCGTGGAGACCTCGCTGAAGGTGGCCCGCGACCTGGAAGGCGTCCTGGAGTACCTGGAGGATCCGACCCCCGGCCAGGAGGGCATGGCCCGGGTGGCGCGCGAGGCCGCGATGCCGCTGGCCACCAACATGTGCGTGGTCGCCTTCGACGAACTGCCCTCCGCGGTGCGCAACGACGCGGTGGGGGTCGTCCTCTCCGACCACCACTACTGGGGCGGCCTGCACCGCTCCAAGCTGCTCGCCGGGATCTGCGCCACCTTCGACATGAGCCTGTCCATGCACTCCAACTCGCATCTCGGCATCAGCCTGGCCGCGATGACGCACCTGGCGTCCGCCACCGAGAACCTCACCTACGCCTGTGACACGCACTGGCCGTGGAAGGACCCGGCCGAGGACGTCGTCGTCCCCGGCACGCTCGGCTTCCGCGACGGCTCGGTCGCCGTCCCCCGCACCCCGGGCCTCGGCGTCGAACTGGACCGTGACGCGCTGGCCCGGCTGCACGAGCAGTACCAGCGCTGCGGCCTGCGCAACCGGGACGACACCGGATACATGCGCCGGCTCGACCCGTCGTACGAGAAGAAGTCACCGCGCTGGTGACGCCGGGCGGCTCCTCCGCCCCTCCCTGCCCTGCCCCGCCCCACCCCGCTCCCGCACGCGCGTGTCCCCCAGCCGTCCTCACGACAAGAAGGTCCTCCCATGCACTGGCTCGACTGGGGCGCCGTCGGCGCCTACTTCCTGGTGATGCTGCTCATCGGCGTGTGGTCGCACCGGCGTGTCAACGACGTCTCCGACTACTTCACCGGCGGCGGCAAGATGCCCTGGTGGCTGACCGGCATCTCGCACCACATGTCCGGATACAGCGCCGCCGTGTTCGTCGCCTACGCGGCGGTCGCCTACGACTACGGCATCACCGTCTACGTGTGGGCCTTCCTGCCGCTCGCCCTGGGCACAGGCGTCGGCGCCTTCCTCTTCGCGCCCCGGTGGAACCGGCTGCGCGAGCGCTACCAGGTCGCCTCCCCGCTGGAGTACCTGGCACGGCGCTACAACGTCCCCACCCAGCAGGCACTGGCCTGGAGCGGCGCCCTGCTCAAGGTCTTCGACGTGGCCGCCAAGTGGGCCTCGGTCGCGGTGCTGCTCAAGGTCTTCACCGGCATGTCGATGACCAACGGCATCCTGCTGACCGGCGTCATCACCCTCGCCTACTGCACGGTCGGCGGGCTGTGGGCCGACGCGCTCACCGAGTTCGGGCAGTTCATCATCCAGGGCGTGGCCGCGCTGTCGATGATGTGGGTGGTCCTCGACCGGCTCGGCGGCGTCTCCGGCCTGGGCACGCTGTGGGACCGGCTCCCGGAGGGGCACACCGACCCCCTCGTCGGCCCGTACACGGCCGGCTTCCTCACCGCGTACGTCGTCGTGAAGCTGTTCGAGTACAACGGCGGCATGTGGAATCTGGCCCAGCGCTACATGGCCACCGACTCCCCGAAGTCCGCCCGGCGTTCGGCCGTCCTGTCGGCCTCCCTCTACCTCGTCTGGCCCGCGGTGCTGCTGCTTCCCGCGGTGGCCGCTCCGGTGCTGATGCCGCACGTCGCCGACCCGCAGCAGACCTACGCCCTGATGGCACAGTCGTATCTGCCGATGGGGCTGGTGGGTCTGACCCTGGCCGGGATGTTCTCGCACACCATGGCCATGGCGTCCTCCGACGCGAACGCCGTCTCGGCGGTGGTCACGCGGGACATCCTGCCCGCTCTCGTGCCCGGCTTCCGTGAGGCGAGCGCCGAGCGCGGCCTGCTGGCGGGCCGGGTGTTCACGGTCGTCTTCATCGCCGGTTCCATGGTCGTGGCCATCGAGGCCGATCACTTCGGCGGAGTCCTGGGCATCATCGTCGGCATGGTGGCGGCCGTCATGGGCCCGATCTCCATCCCGATGCTGCTCGGGCTGCTGCCGGCCTTCCGCCGCTGCGGGCCCCGCGCGGCCCTTGCGTCCTGGGCGCTCGGACTCGGCGGCTACTTCCTCGTCAAGTACGGCCTGGACGGGGCCTCCCAGACCACCGTGGTCGTCACCCCGCTGGTCACCTCGCTCGCCGTCTACACCCTGCTCGGCCTGGTCCTGCCGGAACCGGACGCCGAGGCGGACGCCGTCGTCGCCGCGGTCTCCGGACCGGAGCCCGGCCCCGCCGCGGCGACCGCGCAGCCGGTCGCCGAGCAAGCCTGAGGCACGGCCGTCGCCGAGCAGGCCCGAGGCACGGCCGGTCGTTCCCGGAGTCCCGCACGCCCACGTAGCACCGCACCCACGCAGAGGGAGGCACCTTCTCATGAAGCGAGCATCGTCGCTGGTGAGCGCCGTCGCGGCGGCCGCCGTCACGGCAGGTTTGACCCTGTACCAGGCACCCGGCGCCCACGACCCGGGAAGCGGCGGATCCACCACCGCGCAGACCGTCGCCGCGCACAGATCCGGCGGGCACTGGGTGGACACCTGGGCGTCCATGCCCCAGCTGACCGAGCCGGGCAACATGCCGCCGGCGCCCTTCACCCGGCCCGACGGCGTGTTCGACAACGCCACGCTGCGGCAGACCGTGCACGTCGGAGTGGGCGGGCAGCGCGTGCGGCTGCGCTTCTCCAACGTCTTCGGCGGCACCGACCTGCCCGTCACCGCCGTCTCCGTGGCGCGGCCTGCGGGAGGCAAGGCGGGCGTCGGCTCGATCGTGCCCGGCAGCGCCCGGCGGGTGACGTTCGGCGGGAAGACGAAATTCGACATCCCGCAGGGTGCCCAGGCCGTCAGCGACCCGCTGGACCTCGACGTGCGGCCGGGAACCGATCTCACGGTGACGCTCTACCTCGCCGCGGGCCAGGCCTCCACCTCCGTCACCTCCCACCCGGGGTCCCGTACGACGTCGTACATGCTCGCCGGCGACCATCTGGACGACACCGACCTGCCCGGTGCCACGACCGCCGACCACTGGTACTTCCTCAGCGGCCTAGAGGTGTGGTCGAAGCCGAGCACCTCGGCGACCGTCGTCCTCGGCGACTCGCTCAGCGACGGCCGCGGTTCCACGACCAACGGCAACGACCGCTGGCCTGACCAGTTGCAGACGCGGCTGCTGTCCCGCTCCGGCACGGCCGGCATCGCGGTCGTCAACGAGGCGGCGGGCGGCAACCGGGTCCTGCGGGACGGGCTGGGCCCCAACGCCCTGGCCCGGCTGGACCGCGACGTGCTCGCGCAGAGCGGCGTCGACCGGCTCATCGTCTTCGAGGGCGTCAACGACATCGGCACGGCCGGCGCGACCGAGGCGGACGCGCGGCGGATCACGGACGAGCTCATCGGTGCCTACGAGCAGATCGTCACCCGCGCCCGCGCCCAGGGCATCCGCGTCTACGGTGCCACGCTCACGCCCTTCGGCGGCAACACGTACGACGACCCGGCCGGCGTCCGCGAGTCGGCCCGGCAGGCGGTGAACACGTGGATCCGCGGCAGCGGCCGCTTCGACGCCGTCGTCGACTTCGACCGGGCGGTCCGCGACCCGCAGACTCCGCGCCGGCTGCTGCCGGCCTACGACACCGGTGACCACCTCCACCTCGACCCTGCCGGGTACAAGGCGCTGGCCGACGCGGTCCCGGTCTCCCTCTTCCGCGGGTGAGCCGGCTGCCGCGGCGCGGGCATCACCCCGGAGCCTGAGCGCCCGTCATCCGTTCGCCTCTCTGACGTGGTGGCAGCGGGCGCAGTAGCGTGCCTGCGGCACGATGCGCAGCCGCGGCACGGTGATGGGCCGTCGGCACAGGTGGCAGATGCCGTAGCCGCCTCGCTCCATGCGTTCCAGGGCGGCCTCCACGTCGGCCAGGACCATGCGGGCCGACGCCAGGAGCTTGATGTGCACCTCCAGCTGGGCGGCGGCCCGCTGTTCGCGGACGCTCTGGGCCCGTGGCGGTGCGGTCCCGCCCAGCTGGGCGAGCTGCTCCAGCCGGAACTGGCGCTGCTCGTCGAGGTTCTCACGCAGTGTGGTGAGCTCGGCGGGGGTGAGACCCGCGTCGCCGGTGCCGACGGCCTGGTGGTTCACTGCTTCACCCTCCCTGGGGCGCGAAGGAAAGCGGGGTCGCGGTCGCCGCCGTGGCCTGAGGCGGCCCGTACGGGCCGCCGCCGCGTCGGCCGCCGGAGGAGTCGCCCGGCCGTCAGCCCCGCGGGCGGCCGCCGAGGCCCCTCCGGACAGCCCCGGCCGCGGCCCCGGCCCCGGTCTCAGCCGGCACGCTGCTGGCAGGCGACGCAGAACCGGGCGTAGGGCAGGATCTCCAGCCGCTCGTCCGGGATGGTCCTGGCGCACCCCTGGCACGTGCCGTAGCTTCCCTCGTCCAGCCGGGCGACGGCGGCGTCGACGTCCTTCAGCACGCGGCGCAGGATGTTCCGCTGGGAGACGACGAGCGGGTCGCCCTCCTCGGCGCCTACGTCGTCGACGGCCTTCAACTGGGCCATCCTGGCGTTGCGTTCGTGCTCCAGGCGCTGACGAGCCTCGTGCGCGCTCGGGCGCTCGGGCCGCGAACCGGGACGGGCTGTGTCCAGGGTCATCTCGATGCGGTCCTTCCACTCAGCCGACAGGGGAGCCGGTACGTCGGCTCCCCTCTGACGTCCAGCCTGGTCGGCCGGTCCGGCCGGGGCCATCGGTCGCGGACCCCATTTCCACGGGGGCGCGGTATGTACGGCCCCCGGTCCCGGCGCTCACCGGCGGTGTCCGGATGGGGCACGGCCCCCATCGACCGGGGCCGCCCCGACCGGGCAGGCTGGGTCCATGTCCAGCACGCCGATCACGGGACGGGAGCGCGGCGGCGGTGGCCGATAGTGGAAGGTGACCGTGGCGACGAAGGAGGCGTGGCACCCTGTGTCCCTGTTCTGGCGGATTTTCGGACTCAACGCCGTGGTGCTCGGCGTGGCCACGGCACTGCTGCTGTGGGCGCCGGTGACCGTGTCCGTGCCGGTGGTGCTGACCGAGGCCGTCATCCTGGTGGGCGGTCTGGCCGTCATGCTGGTCGCCAACGCCGCGCTCCTGCGCATCGGGCTCGCCCCGCTGGAGCGGCTGACCCGGATGATGACCACCGTGGATCTGCTCCGACCCGGTCAGCGCCTTCCGGAGTCCGACACCGGAGGTGTCGCCGAACTGATCCGCACGTTCAACGCGATGCTCGACCGGCTGGAGGGCGAACGCGCCGGGGCCAGCGCCCGGGTGCTGTCCGCGCAGGAGTCCGAGCGGCGCCGCATCGCGGCCGAGCTGCACGACGAGGTCGGCCAGAGTCTGACCGCGGTGCTGCTGGGTCTGAAGCGCGCGGCCGACCAGGCCCCGGAGCCTCTCAAGGAGGATCTGCGCCAGGCCCAGGAGACCACCCGGGAGAGCCTGGACGAGGTGCGCCGGCTCGCCCGGCGGCTGCGCCCCGGCGTGCTGGAGGATCTGGGTCTGGTGGCCGCGCTGACCTCGCTCGGCACCGACTTCGCCACCCACACGGGGCTGCGGTTCACCCACCGTTTCGAGGCGGGCCTTCCGGCGCTCGACCATCAGACGGAGCTGGTCTTCTACCGCGTGGCCCAGGAGAGTCTGACCAACATCGCCCGTCACGCCGAGGCCGGGCACGCCCGGCTGGCCCTCTACAGCACCCCGGAGGCGGTCGTCCTCGAGGTCGCCGACGACGGGCGCGGTATCGGGGTGGCCCGCGAGGGCGCCGGTATCCGCGGGATGCGCGAGCGCACCCTGCTGCTCGGCGCCACGCTGGAGGTCGGTCCCGGCCCGGACGGCGGTACCCGGGTGTCCTTGACCGTGCCGACGAGAGAAGAGGACGTATGACCGTGCCCGCCGCCAAGGAGGAGGCATGACCATGCCCGACGCGCCCAAGGCCCGGATTCTCCTGGCCGACGACCACGCGCTGGTCCGCCGCGGCGTACGGCTCATTCTCGAGGGCGAGCCCGACTTCGAGGTCGTCGCGGAGGCGGGCGACGGTGCCGAGGCCCTCGCGATGGCGCGGGCGCACCCCGTCGACCTGGCCGTCCTCGATGTCGCGATGCCCCGGATGACCGGTCTGCAGGCCGCCCGCGAGCTGGCTCAGCTCCACCCCGGCCTGCGCATCCTGATGCTGACGATGTACGACAACGAGCAGTACTTCTTCCAGGCGCTCAAGGCGGGGGCCTGCGGGTACGTCCTGAAGTCGGTCGCCGACCGGGACCTGGTCGCGGCCTGCCGCGCGGCTCTGCGCGGGGAGCCGTTCCTCTACCCGGGCGCCGTCACCGCGCTGATCCGCAACTACCTCGACCGGGTCCGCAACGGCGACGACGTCCCGGACAGCATCCTGACGGCACGTGAGGAGGAGGTCCTGAAACTCGTCGCGGAGGGGCACTCGTCGAAGGAGATCGCCGACACCCTGGTCATCAGTGTCAAGACGGTCCAGCGGCACCGGGCGAACCTGCTGCACAAGCTGGGTCTGCGTGACCGGCTGGAGCTCACCCGCTACGCGATCCGCGCCGGGCTGATCGAGCCCTGATAGCGGGCGGCCCCGCCACGGCGGCGGGGCCGCCGGCCCACCCGCCAGCGGGGCGCCCCGCCCCTCCGCCCGACCGACGCGAGCACCCGTACACGGTCCGCGTCGCGCCGCACCCCCGCGCCCCCGCGCCCGGATCCGACCGTCACGAGGAGGCCGCGCATGACCCCGTACACCGGCGTGGCCTCCGCGCGCCCCGGCCGCCGGGTGCCACGGGTCGGGCCGGTCCGCCGGATCCGCCCCGCGCTGCTCGCCCTGCTCGGCCTCCTGTGCCAGCTGAGCCTGCTCGCCCCGGCGCTCCCGGCGTCCCCCGCCCTTCCGCGGGCGGCCGCGTCCCCCGCTCTCCTGACCGCGCCGGCGGCGCCGCACAACGCGGTACGTGACCGGGCGACCGCCGCCGACGACGCGCACGCCGACGACCGCGCCACCCGCCCGCACCTCACGCGGGCCGTCGCGGCGGACCGTCCCCTCCCGCCGGCCACGCCCGCGTCCGCGCCGGGTCTTCCGGACCCGGGCAACCGCCCCCGCACTCCCCCGGCGGAGCACACCACCGCGGGGCACCTCCGGGACGGCACACCGCCCTCGGGGCGTGCGCCGCCCTCCCTCCCAGGCAGCTGACCTCTCCCCTGCCCACCGCGCGCGGCCATGTCCGGGCGCGGCCTCCGACCTGCCTGCTGGAGCACCTTGTGACACGCGCTGCCCGGGTGCGAGCCCTGCTCGTCCTCGCCGTCCTCTCCTTGTCCGTCCACATCGCTGCGACCGTGCCCGTCCGCCTCGGCCTCGATCTGCGCGGCGGTACGCAGATCGTGCTGGAAACCCGTGACACGCCCACCGCGGACGCCGACGCGGAGGCCACCGACCGCACCCTGGAGGTGCTGCGCCGCCGCGTCGACGCGCTGGGGGTCGCCGAACCCCAGCTCGCCCGGTCGGGCGACAACCGCATCGTCGTCGACCTGCCCGGCGTGCAGGACCCGCGCGAGGCCGCCGACGTCCTTGGCCGCACCGCCCAGCTCACCGTCCATCCCGTTCTGGCGGAGGAGGCGGCGCCGAAGGATCCCGCCGCCTCGGAAGGGACCGGCTCCGGACCGTCCGGGAGCCGGGTCCTGCCCGACGAGACCGGCCGGCCCCTGCGTCTCGGACCCTCGGCGCTGAGCGGCGCGGAAGTGAAGGGATCCGAGGCCCGCCTGGACATCGAGAGGGCGGCGGGCTGGTTCGTCACGGTCGACTTCGACGGTGCCGGCAGGAGCGAGTGGGCCGACCTGACCGGCCGGGCCGCCTGCGCGGCCCCGGGCGATCCGTCGCGCCGGATCGCGATCGTCCTGGACGACGAGATCATCTCCTCGCCCCAGGTCTCCCCGAACGTGGCGTGCCGGGCCGGCATCGCGGGCGGGAGCACGGAGATCACCGGCGACTTCACGCGGGAGGAGGCGCGCGAGCTGGCACTGCTGGTCAACGGCGGAGCCCTTCCGGTCCCCGTCGAGACGATCGAGCAGCGGACCGTCGGCCCCACCCTGGGCGCCGAGGCCATCAGCGCCAGCGCCTGGGCCGCCGTCATCGGTGTCGCGCTCACCGCGCTGTTCATCACCGTCGTCTACCGGCTCCTCGGCGCCCTCGCCACCCTCGCGCTGGCCTGCTACGCGCTGATCTCGTACGCCGCCCTGGCGGCCCTCGGCGCCACCCTGACCCTGCCCGGGCTCGCCGGCTTCGTGCTGGCCATCGGCATGGCGGTGGACGCCAACGTGCTGGTCTTCGAACGCGCCCGGGAGGAGTTCGCGTCGCGGCGGCGGCCCAGTGTGCGCAGCGGGCTGGCCGCCGGGTTCCACAAGGCGTTCAGTGCCATCGCCGACTCCAACATCACCACGCTCATCGCGGCCGGGCTGCTGTTCCTCTTCGCGTCGGGGCCGGTGCGCGGCTTCGGCGTCACCCTCGGGATCGGTGTCCTCGCGTCGATGTTCAGCGCCCTGGTCGTCACCCGCACCCTCGCGGAACTCACCGTCGGCCGCCGCGCCGTCCGCAGCCGTCCCGGACTCTCGGGCGTCGCGGGTGCCGGGCGGGTCCGGACCTGGCTGACCGCCCGTGAGCCCGGGCTCATGCGCCGTCACCGGCGGTGGCTCGCGGTGTCCGGCGCCGCCGTCGTGCTGGCCGGCTCGGGCATCGCTCTGCGCGGGCTCGACTTCGGCGTGGAGTTCACCGGCGGCCGCATGATCGAGTACACCACCGCCGTGCCCGTCGACGCCGACCGCGCGCGGGAGGCCGTCGCGGACGCGGGGCTGCCGCACGCGGTCGTGCACACCTCCCAGGACGGCGACCTGACCCTGCGCACCGAGGATCTGTCCGCCGCCCAGGAGGCCCGGGTGTCCGAGGCCCTCGGCGCGCTCGGCGGGTCCACCGAGAAGGTCCGTGACGAGCTGATCGGCCCGAGTCTCGGCGACGAGCTCCGCCGGGGCGCGCTCCTCGCGCTCGGGGTGGCCCTCGCGGCGCAACTCCTCTACCTGGCGGTCCGGTTCCGCTGGACCCAGGCCACCGCGGCCGTCGTGGCCATGGCCCACGACGTCGTCGTCCTCGTCGGTGTCTTCGCCTGGCTGGGCAAGCCCGTCGACGGTCTCTTCCTCGCCGCGCTGCTCACCGTCATCGGCTACTCCGTCAACGACTCCGTCGTCGTCTTCGACCGGGTCAGGGAACTCACCGCCGCCGCACGCCAGAAGCGGGGCACCAGCCGTGCGGAGTTCGCGAGGATCGCCAACACCGCCGTGCTCCAGACCGTGCCCCGTACGGTCAACACCGGCATCGGCGCGCTGTTCGTCCTCGCGGCCCTCACCCTGCTCGGCGGGGACTCGCTGACCGACTTCGCTCTCGCCCTGCTCATCGGCGTGAGCGTCGGCACGTACTCCTCCGTCTTCACCGCGACCCCCCTCGCGGTGGAGCTGCACGCGCGAGGGGGGAAGAGGTGAGGCCGGACCGCTCCCTACTCGACCTCGGCCCAGTCCAGGGTCCGTTCGACGGCCTTCTTCCAGCCGGCGTATCCCTCCGCCCGCCGGTCCTCGGACCACTCCGGTTCCCAGCGCTTGGACTCCTGCCAGTGGGTGCGCAGTTCGTCGGTGTCCTGCCAGAAGCCGGTGGCCAGGCCGGCCGCGTAGGCGGCTCCCAGCGCGGTGGTCTCGGCGACGACCGGACGGCTGACCGGTACGCCGAGGACGTCGGCCTGGATCTGCATGCACAGGTCGTTGGCGGTGACGCCGCCGTCGACCTTGAGGACGTCGAGGTGGACGCCGGAGTCCTGCTCCATGGCCTCCACCACGTCGCGGCTCTGGTAGCAGATGGATTCCAGGGTGGCCCGTGCCAGGTGGCCGTTGTCGTTGTAGCGGGCGAGTCCGACGATCGCGCCGCGGGCGTCGGACCGCCAGTAGGGGGCGAACAGCCCGGAGAACGCGGGCACGAAGTACATGCCGCCGTTGTCCTCGACCGTGCGGGCCAGGCGCTCGCTCTCGGCAGCGTCGCTGATGATCTTCATCTGGTCGCGCAGCCACTGCACCGCGGACCCGGTGACGGCGATGGAGCCTTCCAGGGCGTACACGACCGGGCTGTCACCGAACCGGTAGGCCACGGTGGTGAGCAGTCCGTGCTGGGAGCGGACGAGTTCGGTGCCCGTGTTGAGGACCAGGAAGTTGCCGGTGCCGTAGGTGTTCTTGGCCTCGCCGGGCGAGTAGCAGACCTGGCCGACGGTGGCCGCCTGCTGGTCGCCGAGGACGCCGGTGATGGGGACGGCGCTGCGCAGGGGCCTGGAGGTCCGGGTCACCCCGTAGGCCTCCCGGTGGGACGAGGGGTTGATGGCGGGCAGCATCGACCGGGGGATGCCGAAGAACCCGAGCAGTTCGTCGTCCCAGTCGAGGGTTTCCAGGTCCATCAGCATGGTGCGGCTGGCGTTGGTCACGTCGGTGGCGTGGATGCCGCCGTCCGGGCCGCCGGTCAGGTTCCACAGGACCCAGGCGTCGGTGTTGCCGAAGACGGCGTGGCCCCGCTCGGCTGCCTCGCGGACGCCGTCGACGTTCTCCAGGATCCACTGGATCTTGCCGGCGGAGAAGTACGTCGCCGGTGGCAGTCCGGCCTTGCGGCGGATGACGTCGCCCCTGCCGTCGCGCTCCAGGGCGGCCGCGATGGCGTCGGTGCGGGTGTCCTGCCAGACGATGGCGTTGTAGTAGGGGCGGCCGTTGCGGGGGTCCCAGACCACGGTCGTCTCTCGCTGGTTGGTGATGCCGATGGCCGCCAGGTCCTCCGGGGACAGGTTGCCGTGCCGGAGGGCGTTCTGCATCACCGAGTTGGTGCGCTCCCAGATCTCCACCGGATCGTGCTCGACCCATCCGGAGCGCGGGAGGATCTGGCCGTGTTCCAGCTGGTGCTTGGCCACCTCGTTCCCGGCGTGGTCGAAGATCATGAAACGGGTGCTGGTGGTTCCCTGGTCCACCGCGCCGACGAAGTCCGCCATGGCGTGCCGCCTCTCCTGTGGATGGGCAGGTGGGTGGGGCCGGGCCGCGGCTCGCGCGGTCCGGCCCGCCGGTCCCGGGGGCCCGGGCGGCCCCGGTCAGCTCTCGTCGGGGGCGGGGACGCGTCCCGGCGGCTCCGGCTCCGCCGTCGGGAGGAACCGGCCGATGAAGAACTTGTAGAGGAACGCCCCGAGCAGGCCGCCGATCAGTGGCCCGATGATCGGCACCCAGAAGTAGAAGTTGCCGTACTGGTCCCGCCAGGCTCCGCCGTACCCCGTGAGGAAGCTGGCCAGCCGGGGGCCGAAGTCACGGGCGGGGTTGATCGCGTAGCCCGCGTTCGTGCCGAAGGCCATGCCGATCGCCACGACGACGAGGCCGATCACGAACGGGGCCAGGTTGGCGCCCGGAGGATTGTTGAGCAGGTCGGTGAGGGCGAGGATCAGCAGCAGCAGGATCGCGGTGCCGATGATCTGGTCGCGGAACGCGCCCCACTCGCCGACCGGCAGGTTCGTGTTGCCGTTGGCGGGCAGCGTCGAGAACACGAACTGCGTCTTGATGGTGTGTGTCGGGTCGGCCTTCGCCAGCGCCTCGGTGTAGTTCCAGCGCACCAGCAGGGCGGCCACGAAGGCACCGGCCGTCTGCGCCAGCGTGTAGGGGATCACCTTGCGCCACGAGAAGCCCTTGAACGCGGCCAGTGCCACGGTGACCGCGGGGTTGAGGTGGGCGCCGCTCAGCCGCGCCGCCACGTAGACGCCCAGGGTCACGCCGAGGCCCCACGCCCAGGCGATGCTGTCGTGGTTTCCGAGACCGCCCGCGGGGTCCGTGAGCGCACCGCCGGCGACCACCTGCGCCACCACACCGCAACCGAAGAGGATCAGGATCAGGGTGCCGGCGAACTCGGCGGACAGCTCACCCAACAGTCCCGATCTTTTAAGCCGCTCAGCCATGGAGGCCCGCTTCCCGCCGGCCCAGGACCGGCCGTCGACTGCCCGAGTCGTTGCCCGAGTCGTCCAGAAAAGAGCATAGGACGGCGTCAGCCGGCACGCATGTGCACGAACGGACATTTCCGGCGTGGTCACGAACGGGCATTCCTGGTGCGGGCGGGCCCGGGGAGCGGGGCGGCCCCGGCAGGACGCGCACCGGTCCGATGTGCGCGGCCGCGGGCCGGGCGGCGGCTGACGGCAACGGCACCGCTTCCGAGGCACTCGAAGGAGTGCGTTTCCTGATCCGTTCCCGCGCCGTCGGGGCCGCGAGGGTCTGCGGCCACCGGTGTCTGGTGCAATCCCCCTGACAACTGGGAGAGTTGACGGGACATCAGGGGGGACTGTGGCGCTTCGCGGTGGACGGTTCAGGACGGCACTGACGGTTCTCGCGGCATGGAGCGCGCTGGCCGGGAGCGTCCTGGCGGGGGCGGCCCCGGCCGCCGGTGCGCAGGGCGTCACCGCGCCCGTCGCGCCGGGTGTCTCCTATACGGAGTTCGACATCCCGGCGGCGAAGGGCGTGACGCACGCGCACGTCCTCACCGTCGACCTGCGCGCTCCCCGGGTGCGGGTGGACCTCCTGCACCCCGGAGCCGTGGCGGCGCGGGCACCCGTCTCCCGGCTGGCCGACGCCGCCGGCGCCGTCGCGGGGGTGAACGGCGACTTCTTCGACATCACCGAGTCGCAGCATCCGGGGGTCGAGGCGACCGGTGCGAGCGTCGGCCCGGCCGTCGCGGGCGGACACGCGCTGAAGGCAGCCGTTCCGGACGGCCAGCGCTTCGGGTCCGCGCTGCCGCCCGGCACGACGACGAGGAACGTGCTCGGCGTGGGCGTCGACCGCAGGGCGCGGCTCGACAGTCTGACCCTCGACGGCTCGGTACGGACCCCTGACGGAGTGATCCCGCTCGGCGGGCTCAACCAGTACGCGCTGCCGGAGGGCTCGGTCGGCGCGTTCACCTCGGACTGGGGCGGCGTCTCGCGGGCTCGGGCCGTCTGCGGCACGGACACCGAGCGGGGCGCGCCGTGCAGCGACGACACCTACGAGGTGACGGTCGCGCACGGACGTGTCGTGGCGACGGCGCCCGCGCCGGGCAGCGGCCCCGTCGCCGCGGGCAGCACGGTGCTGGTCGGCCGGGAGGCGGGGGCGCGGTGGTTGCGCGAGCTGTCGGCGGGTGAGCCGGTCCGGGTGCGGCACCGGCTGGTGGCCGCCCGCTCCGGGATCCCGTACCGCTTCGCGCTCGGCGGCTATCCGGTCCTCGTGGACGGACGGCCGCTCGCGGGGCTGGACGACAAGGCGTCGGCCGTACGGACCGCCGTGGGCGTCCGCGACGGGGGCCGGCGTCTGCTGCTGCTCGCGCTGGACGGGGACCCGGCGTTCCGCAGCGGGCTGACGATCGCCGAAGTCGCGGACACGATGCGGGGGCTGGGGGCGGACGACGCCTTCAGTCTGGACGGCGGGGGCTCCAGCACACTGGTCGCCCGCGAGGCGGGCGCGCCGGCCGTGGGCGTACGCAACCATCCGAGCGGGGGCGCGGAGCGGCCGGTCCCGAACGGCATCGGGGTCTTCTCGCGCTGACCGCGCCCCGCGAGGCCGGTGCCGCACGAGGCCGGCGGGCCGGGCGGCCGGCGCTCACGGGTCCAGGCTGCTCACGATGTCCGCCGTCGCCAGCAGCCCGTCGTGGATGGTCGGGGCCATGCTCGTCCCGGCGAGGGAGAAGCCGAGGAGCACACAGACCACGGCGTGGGAGACCTTCAGCACGCCGTTGCGCATGAAGATCACCGCCAGGACCAGCAGCAGTACCACCAGAGAGATGGAAATGGCCATCGTCAACCTCCTCCGCCACGCCCACATCGCGGCTTTCGGCCGCAAGTGTGGCGTAGTGAGGGGTTCGTCCGGGCGAGTGGCGTGTCCGCCGTTCGTGTGTTGACTGCGTGTGACGGTCCGGGGCCGACGGCCCGGGGCACGGGACCGTGCGCCGTCGGCCCCGGAAGGGCGGGGCAGGGCCGGTTACGAGGCCGTGCGCAGCCGCGTGTGCGTGTCCAGGAAGGTCTGGAGACCCGCGAGGTCGTCGGTGTTCAGGTAGTCGACGTCGGCGGCGAGCAGTTCGCTCCACAGCGCGTCACGCGCGGGGCCCGCCAGATCGGGTGTCGCCCAGAAGCGCGCCTTCTGCCGGTGCGCGTGGGCCGTCGCCACGATGTCCCGCAGCCTGCGCCGCTCGGCGTCGGGGAACGGGCCGTCGCCGAGCCAACTGAAGTTGAGCGTCCAGTTGTCGCTGATCAGCGGCACGAAGGAGGCCGGGGCCGCGCTGCCGAGGTCGGTGAGGCGGCCGTCGTAGAAGGCGTGGCGCACCTGCTGGGCCTCCATGGGGGCACGGGCGGCGCGGTCCCCGGAGACGACGGCGGTGACGGGACCGGGGTGGACGCGGCCGTGCGCGTACGTGGTGAACAGGTGCCGGTGACGGCGCAGTTGGCGGTCGAGCTCCCGGTAGGTGGCGGCGCCCTCGGTCTTGATGTCGACGAGGAGCTGCAGGGACGTGCGGTAACCGCGGTAGACGGAGCCGTGGTTGGCCTTGACGCGGGCCGTGAGCGGGTCGAGGTACAGCGACGCGAGAGTGCGGTCCGGGTCGAGGTCGACGGGGTCGTGGGCGACGAGAAGCCGGCCGTCGACGAGGTAGATGTCGGCCTCGACGCTGCCGAAACGGTGGTCCAGCGCATCGAACAGGGGCCGGGGATGGTCGTAGTCGTTGTGCGCGTGGGCGCGGCGCAGCGGGCGCGGGCCACGGCCGCGTTCGCTCGCCCGCGCGTATCCGGCGGGCAGGGCGACGGCGCCCGCGAGGGCGGCGCCGATGGTGGTGAGGGCTCTGCGACGGGTGGTGCGGGCCATGCTCTGCCTCCCTGGACGTGCCGTACGGGACACCGGAGAGTATGGGGTGCCGTGCGGTCAAGGAGCAGGGCCGTGCGGGGAGTTGGCCGGACCGCCGCGCCCCGTTCACCTCGCCGGCGGTACGCCGGGCACGCGCGGGAGGGCCGCCCCGCGGGCCACGGCACGGGCCCGCTGCGCGAGCTACGGCGCGCACGACGGGGCCCGCCCCGGCGGATCCGGAGCGGGCCTCGTCGTGCGTGTGCCGGGCGGGGTCAGGGCGACGGGAGGTCGACCAGTTCCGCGAGGGCGGCGCGGTGTGCGCCCGCCGTGCCGTACGCGATCGAGTCGGCCTTGGCGCGCTTGAGGTGGAGGTGGGCCGGGTGCTCCCACGTCATCCCGATGCCGCCGTGCAGTTGCACGGCCTCCTCGGCGGCGTGGACGGCGACCCACGCCGCGTAGGCCTGGGCGACGGCGACCGCCACGTCGGTGTCGTCGCTGCCGGTGGCGAGAGCGTCGGCGGCGTTGCGGGCGGCGGCCCGCAGGTTGACGACTTCCAGCCAGAGCTGGGCCAGCCGGTGCTTGAGGGCCTGGAAGCCTCCGACGGGACGGTTGAACTGCTTGCGGTCCTTCAGATAGCGGACCGTCTCGGTCAGGCACCAGTCGGCGACGCCGAGCTGCTCGGAGGCGAGCAGTCCGGCGCCTGCCCGCAGGGCGCGGCGGACGGCCGGTCCGGCGTCGCCCAGCCTGCGGCCCGGGGCGCCGTCGAGGACGACGCGTGCCACCGGCCGGGTCAGGTCCAGACAGACCTGCGGGGTGACGGTCGCGGCGGAGGCGGCGACCGCGTACAGGCCGCCGTCGTCGGCGGGCACGAGCAGTACGTCGGCGGCCGTCGCGTCGGCGATGCCGGTCAGCTCCCCGTGCAGCGTGCCGTTCTCCAGCCGTACGGCCGGGAAGGGGGCGCCGGGAGCGGTGTGCAGTCCGACGGCGAGCGCGCCGACCGCCGTCGCGGACGCCAGTTCGCCGAGCAGGTCGTCGGCTTCGCAGGCCAGCAGGGCCTCGGTGGCCACGACGGCGCTCGTCAGATAGGGCACGGGTGCGACCGCGCGCCCCAGCTCCTCCAGGACGACGGCGGCTTCGCGGTGGGAGGCGCCCTGGCCGCCCAGCGCCTCGGGGACCAGCAGACCCGCGAGGCCCATGCCGTCGGTGAGCACCTTCCACAGCGGCATGTCGTGCGGCGCGTCCGACTCGACGCGGGTGATCACGTCCGCCGGGTCGCAGTGGTCCGTGAGGAGGTCCCGGACGGCCGCGCGCAGCGCCTCCTCCTCCTCGGAGTGGAGCAGGTCGGGCTGTGTGGTCATCGGGCCAGGTCCTTCCAGGCGACGTCCTTGTCGGTGCGCGGCTCGGAGGGCAGGCCCAGCACGCGTTCGGCGACGATGTTCAGCAGGACCTCGCTGGTCCCGCCCTCGATGCTGTTGCCCTTGGAGCGGAGGTAGCGGTAGCCGGCGTCGCGGCCGGTGAAGTCGACGTGTTCGGGCCGGCGCATCGTCCAGTCGTCGTACAGCAGTCCTTCCTCGCCGAGGAGTTCGACCTCGAGGCCGCTGATCTCCTGGTTGAGGCGGGCGAACGCGAGTTTCATGCCGGAGCCCTCGGGGCCGGGCTGGCCCGCGACGAGCTGCTGGCGCAGGCGCTCACCGGTGAGCCGGGCGACCTCGGCGTCGACCCACAGGGTGAGCAGGCGCTGGTGGAGGTCGTGGGTGCGCAGGTCGGGGCGCTCGCGCCAGGTGGCGGAGACGGGGCCGATCATGCCGCCCTCGCGCGGGATGCGCATGCCGCCGATGGACACGCGCTCGTTCATCAGGGTGGTCTGGGCGACCCGCCAGCCGTCGCCGACCTCGCCGAGCCGGTGGCTGTCGGGGATGCGGACGTCGGTGAGGAAGACCTCGTTGAACTCGGCCTCGCCGGTGATCTGGCGCAGCGGCCGCACCTCGACGCCGGGGTCGGTCATGTCGCAGACGAAGTAGGTGATGCCGCGGTGCTTGGGCGCGTCCGGGTCGGTGCGGGCGATCAGGATGGCCCAGCGGGCGACGTGGGCGCTGGACGTCCACACCTTCTGGCCGTTGACCACCCAGTCGCCGCCGTCCTCGCGGACGGCGCGGGTGCCGAGCGCGGCCAGGTCGGAGCCGGCGCCGGGCTCGCTGAAGAGCTGGCACCAGACCTCCTCCCCGACCCAGAGGGGCCTCAGGAAGCGCCGCTTCTGCTCCTCGGTGCCGAAGCCGAGGATGGTCGGCGCGGCCATGCCGAGGCCGATCCCGATGCGCCGGGGGTCGTTGTCGGGGGCGCCGGCCGCCTCCAGTCCGGCGTCGACGACCGCCTGCAGGGTGCGCGGGGCACCCAGTCCGCCGAGGCCCTCGGGGTAGTGGACCCAGGCGAGACCGGCGTCGAAGCGGGCCTTCAGGAAGTCCGTGCGGCCGGTGGTCGCGGGCGGGTGGGCCGCCAGCAGTTCCTGGGTGCGGCGGCGCAGTTCGGCGGCGTCGATCATGCCGCTCCTCCTTCGGTGAGGCCGGGGATCACGGTGACGCGTCCCGTGGTGACGCCGTCGGCGACGCGCTGTACGGCGGCGGCGGCGCCGCTCAGCGGGACGCGCTCGCTCACCAGCGGCTTGATCGCGCCGCGGGCGGCCAGTTCGGTGAGCCGCTCGTGGCAGTGCCGGACCAGCTCGGGGTCCTTGGTGTTGTACAGGCCCCAGTGCAGGCCGAGGATCGCGTAGTTCTTCACCAGCGCGTGGTTGAGCGCCGGGCTCGGGATCGATCCGCCGGCGAAGCCGACGACGACGATGCGGCCCTCGAAGGCGACGGTCTTGGCGGACTGGGTGTACGCGGCACCGCCGACGGGGTCGTAGACCACGTCCGCACCGCGTCCGCCGGTGGCCTCCTTGACCGCGCCGACGACGTCCTCGGCGAGCCGGTCGACGACGGTGTCGCAGCCGAGTCCGCGGGCGACGGCGGCCTTGTCGGCGCCGCCGACGACGCCGATGACCCGGGCCCCGGCGGCCTTGCCGAGCTGGACCGCCGCGCTGCCGACCCCGCCGGCGGCGGCGTGCACGAGCAGGGTCTCGCCGGCCTCCAGCCGGGCTCTGCGGTGCAGTCCGAACCAGCCCGTCTGGTAGCCGATGTGCAGGGCGGCGGCCTCGGCGTCGTCGAGCGCCTCGGGGGCGGGCAGTACGGAGGCTGCGTCCGCGACGGCGTACTCGGCGAAGCCGCCGTGGGGCAGCGCGGGGTTCGCGACGACCCGGCGTCCGTCCTCGGTCTCGCCGCAGATCTCCACCCCGGGCGTGAACGGCAGCGGCGGCCTGACCTGGTACTGCCCGCGGCACAGCAGCGCGTCGGGGAAGTTGATGTTCGCGGCGCGCACCCTGAGCAGGATCCGGCCGTCGCCGGGCACCGGCGGCTCGGCGTCGCCGAGCCTCATCACCTCGCTCGGCTCGCCGTTCTCGTGCACTTGCCATGCCTGCATGCGGGGCCTCCACGGGACTGCTTCGTCTGACCGGGCTCCACCGCATACTAAGCGGTCGCTTGGGATCTGGGAACAGGTGCCGCGGGTCCTTCCCCCCGCCGGGTCAGCCGGCCTTGCGCCGCGACGAGGGCCGCGCCCGCACGTGCATCCGCTCCCCCTGCGGCCCGAACAGGCTGATGAACTCCACGGGACCCTCACCGGTCGACCCGAACCAGTGCGGTACACGGGTGTCGAACTCGGCCGCCTCTCCGGGGCCGATGACCAGGTCGTGGTCCCCGAGCACCAGCCGCAGCCGCCCGGAGAGCACGTACAGCCACTCGTAGCCCTCGTGGGTGCGCGGTTCCGGTTCGATCGAGCGGGCCGGTTCCAGCACCTTGAACGCCTGCAGTCCGCCGGGCCGGCTGGTGAGCGGCCAGTGGGTCCGGCCGTAGCGCACGACCGGCTTGGACCGGACGCGGGGGTCGCCCACCTCGGGAGCGCCGACGAGCTCGTCCAGGGGCACCTGGTGGGCCCGCGCGATGGGCAGCAGCAGCTCCAGGCTAGGCCTGCGCAGGCCGGACTCCAGCCGGGACAGGGTGCTCACGGAGATTCCGGTGGCCTCGGCCAGCCCGGCGAGGGTCGCGTTCCGCTCCTTGCGGATGCGGCGCAGCCGGGGGCCCACGCCGGCGAGCACCTCGTCCATCCGCGCGTCGTCCGCCTCGGGGCCGTCCCCCGCGGCGTCGCCCGTCGCGGCGTCGCCCGTCGCGCCGTGCCCCGCGGTGTCACGCCCCGCGGTGTCACGCGTCCTCGCTCGCTCCACGCGCCCGCTTTCGGTCTTGTCACTCATGACGACATTGCAGTTACGGCAAAGCCGTTTGTCAATCCCGCCGAAGGGAGCGACCTTGTGGGCGGAGGTGGTCACCATGACCGAGACAACCGGCACGACCGGCACGACCGGGGCCCGGAAAGCACGCGAGGGGTACGAGGTCGTCGTCGTGGGCGGCGGCGCCGCCGGGCTTTCGGCGGCCCTGGTGCTGGGGCGGGCGCGGCGCCGCACGCTGCTCGTGGACGCGGGCGAGCCGCGCAACGCGCCCGCCGCGCACATGCAGGGCTATCTGACCCGGGACGGCATGGCGCCCGGCGATTTCCTCGCCGAGGGGCGCCGGGAGGTCGAGGGATACGGAGTCGAACTGGTCCGGGACCGGGTGGTGGACGTGTCCCGGGACGGCGCCGGGGAGTTCGACGTGACGCTCGCGGACGGGGGTACGGCGCACGCCCGCCGGCTGATCGTCGCCACCGGACTCGCCGACGCGCTGCCGCCGGTGCCGGGGCTGGCCGAGCGCTGGGGCCGCGACGTGCTGCACTGCCCGTACTGCCACGGCTGGGAGGTCAGGGACGAGGCGTTCGGTGTCCTGGCGACCGGCCCTCTGAGTGTGCACCAGGCGCTCCTGGTCACCCAGTGGTCGAAGGACGTGACCCTGTTCCTCCACACGACGGCCGAGGACGACCTCACGGACGAGGATCTGCGCCGGCTGGCCGCGGCCGGGGTCGGCGTGGTGCCCGGTGAGGTCGCCGGGCTCGTGGTCGAGGACGGCCACGTCACCGGGGTGCGGCTGGCCGGCGGAACCGTCGTCCCCCGCTCCGTTGTCTTCGTCGCCACCCGTACGACCCCGCGGACCGGCCTGCTCGACCGGCTCGGAGCCGAGGTCCACGACACACCGTTCGGCACCTTCCCGGTGGTCGACGCGACGGGCCTGACCAGCGTGCCCGGCGTGTGGGCCGCGGGGAACGCGACGGGCCCCGCCGAGCAGGTCGTGAACGCGGCCGGAGCCGGATACCGCGCGGCGGCGACGGTCAACGGCGACCTGCTGTTCGCCGACATCGACGCGGCCCTGTAGCCATGGCGCCGCGCACGCCGCGCGGGGCGCCGAGGGCATGCGCCGTCCGCCTTGGGGTGTGATCCGGGTCCGGCCGTTGCACCATGGGCTGCATGCTGCTGAGCAGGCTCGCCCATGTGTCCCAGGAGGTCGCCGCCACGTCGGCGCGGTCCCGGAAGATCACCCTGCTCGCCGGGCTGTTCCGGGACGCCGAGCCGGCGGACGTGCCCGTCGTCATCCCGTATCTGGCCGGCAGACTCCCGCAGGGACGGCTCGGCATCGGCTGGAAGGTGCTGGGCCGGCGGGTACCGCCGGCCGCCGCCGCGACGCTGACCGTGGCCGACGTGGACGCCCGGCTCACCGAGCTGGGCCGGGTCTCCGGCACCGGCTCGCAGGCCGAGCGGGCCCGTCTGACCGCCGACCTGATGGGCGCCGCCACCGAGGACGAGCAGCGGTTCCTGCTCGGCCTGCTCACCGGTGAGGTGCGGCAGGGCGCGCTGGACGCGGTCGCCGTCGAGGGGCTGGCCGCGGCGACCGGCGCGCCCCCGGCGGACGTACGGCGGGCGGTGATGCTCGCCGGGTCACTGCAGTCGGTGGCGCAGGCCCTGCTCACGGACGGGCCGGACGCCCTGGGCGCGTTCCGGCTCACCGTCGGCCGCCCGGTGCTGCCGATGCTCGCGCACGCCGCCTCCTCCGTGCCGGAAGCCGTCGACAAGCTCGGCGCCTGCGCGGTCGAGGAGAAGCTCGACGGAATCCGCGTCCAGGTCCACCGCGACGGCGACCGGGTGCGCGTCTACACCCGCACGCTCGACGACATCACCGAACGGCTGCCCGAACTCACCTCCGCGGCGCTGGAGTTGCCCGGCGAGCGGTTCATCCTGGACGGCGAGGTCATCGCGCTCGGCGGGGACGGCCGACCCCGCTCCTTCCAGGAGACCGCCGGTCGCGTGGGCTCGCGGCTCGACGTGGCCACGGCGGCCGCGGCGGTGCCCGTCTCCCCCGTCTTCTTCGATGCCCTGTCCGTCGGCGGCCGGGACCTGCTCGACCTGCCCTTCACCGAACGGCACGCCGAGCTGGCGCGCCTGGTGCCCGAACCGATGCGGGTGCGCCGCACGCTGGTGGCCGATCCGGCCGACCCCACGGCGCGGGCGGCGGCCGCGCGCTTCCTCGACGACACCCTCGGACGCGGCCACGAGGGCGTGGTGCTGAAGGCGCTGGACGCCCCCTACAGCGCGGGCCGGCGGGGCGCCGCCTGGCTGAAGGTGAAGCCGGTGCACACCCTGGACCTGGTGGTGCTGGCCGCCGAGTGGGGCCACGGACGGCGCACGGGCAAGCTGTCCAACCTGCATCTGGGCGCGCGGACCGAGGACGGGTCGTTCGCGATGCTGGGCAAGACGTTCAAGGGCATGACGGACGCGCTCCTGACCTGGCAGACCGGGCGGCTCGGCGAGCTGGCCGTCTCGGACGACGGCCACGTGGTGACCGTACGCCCGGAGCTGGTCGTCGAGATCGCGTACGACGGTCTGCAGCGGTCCACGCGGTATCCGGCCGGTGTCACCCTGCGTTTCGCCCGGCTCGTGCGCTACCGCGAGGACAAGACCCCGGCCGAGGCCGACTCGGTCCGCACCCTGCTCGACGCGCATCCGACGGTGGCGCCGTGAGCGGCGGGCGCAGCGCGGGCCTGCTGCTGTTCCGCCGCAAGGGCCCGGGGGTCGAGGTGCTGCTGGGCCATATGGGCGGCCCGTTCTTCGCGCGGCGCGAGGCGGGGGCGTGGACCGTGCCCAAGGGCGAGTACGAGGCGGACGAGCCGGCCTGGGACGCCGCGCGCCGGGAGTTCCGGGAGGAGCTGGGGCTTCGGCCGCCGGACGGGCGGGCACTGGCCCTCGGCGAGGTGCGGCAGGCGGGCGGCAAGACGGTCACGGTCTGGGCGGTGGAGGCCGACCTCGACCCGGCGGCCGTGGTACCGGGGACCTTCTCGATGCAGTGGCCGCCGCGATCGGGGCGGCTGCGGGAGTTCCCCGAGCTGGACCGGGTGGAGTGGATGACCCCGGAGCGGGCCCGGACGCTGATCGTGCGGGCGCAGGCGGCGTTTCTCGACCGGCTCCTGGAGCACTCGGGCTGACAGGTGATCCTCCGCGTTGCGGTGTGCCGCGCCGCACGCGAGGGTCGGGGAACAGCGAGTTTCAGGAGGTCGGCCATGCCCATCGCGACGGTGAACCCGGCGACCGGGGAGACACTCAGGACGTACGACGCCCTGGACGCCGGGGAGATCGAGCGCCGGCTCGCGAGGGCGCGGGCGGCGTTCGACGCCCATCGCACCACGTCCTTCGCCGAGCGGGCCCGGCTGCTGCACCGGGCCGCGGACCTCTTGGACGAGGGCCTGCGGGACATCGCCGAGGTCATGACGACGGAGATGGGCAAGCCGGTCACGCAGGCCCGCGCCGAGGCCGCGAAGTGCGTGAAGGCGATGCGCTGGTACGCCGACCACGCCGAGGAACTGCTCGCCGACGAGGAGTCCTCCGGCGAGGCGGCGAAGGACTCCGGGGCCTCCCGCGTCCTGGTCCGCTACCGGCCGCTGGGCCCGGTGCTCGCGGTGATGCCGTGGAACTTCCCGCTGTGGCAGGTGATCAGGTTCGCCGCGCCCGCGCTGATGGCGGGCAACGTGGGGCTGCTCAAGCACGCCTCGAACGTGCCGCGGACGGCGCTGTTCCTCGAGGAGCTGTTCCGCGGGGCGGGTTACCCCGAGGGTTGCTTCCAGACGCTGCTCATCGGGTCGGGCGCGGTGGAGGACGTGCTGCGTGATCCGCGGGTCGCGGCGGCCACGCTCACCGGCAGCGAACCGGCGGGGCGGTCCGTCGCCTCCGTCGCCGGGGACGAGATCAAGAAGACGGTGCTGGAACTGGGCGGCAGCGACCCGTTCGTGGTCATGCCGTCGGCGGACATCGACCGCGCGGCCGCCACGGCGGTGACGGCCCGGGTGCAGAACAACGGGCAGTCGTGCATCGCCGCGAAGCGGTTCATCGTGCACACGGACGTGTTCGACGCCTTCACCGAGCGGTTCACGGCGGGCATGAGGGCGCTGAAGGTGGGCGATCCGATGGACGAGGAGACCGAGGTCGGTCCGCTCGCCAGCGAGCAGGGCCGCCGTGACCTGGAGGAACTGGTCGACGACGCCGTCGAGAACGGCGCGACGGTGCTCTGCGGCGGCGAGCGCCCGGACGGTCCCGGCTGGTACTACCCGCCGACCGTCCTCGCGGACGTGACGCCCGGCATGCGCATCCACCACGAGGAGGCGTTCGGTCCCGTCGCCACGCTGTACCGGGCGGCCGGTCTCGACGAGGCGGTCGCGATCGCCAACGACTCGCCGTTCGGGCTGAGTTCCAACGTCTGGACGCGCGAGGAGGCCGACGTGGACCGGTTCGTCCGCGATCTGGAGGCGGGCGGTGTGTACGTCAACGGGATGACGGCGTCCCATCCCGCCTTCCCGTTCGGCGGAGTCAAGCGGTCCGGTTACGGGCGGGAACTGTCCGGGCACGGAATCCGCGAGTTCTGCAACATCACCACGGTATGGCACGGAGCGTGAGCGTCCCGCGGCTACGATCCCCTCTGTGAACCGCGAAGTGACCCTGCCTCTGATCGTCGACGACCGCGGCACGCTGCAGGTGACGGCCGCCGACGTCAGCAAACTGCTGCGCACCGTGGGCGGCCGGTGGCTGCGTCTGGTGGAGGCCGGCCAGGACGGGCTCGACGAGGACACGGTGGCGACGCTCACCATCGAACTCGCCAAGCTCGCCGACCGTATCGACGTGGCGTGCATCGCGCACAGCAGCGGGGGCACCCCGCGTTAGCGGCGTGCCCCCGGTCCGCGGTCGCGCGCTAGCGGATCGGCATCCCCGCGAGGGTCCGGGCGATCACCAGGCGCTGGATCTCGCTGGTGCCCTCGAAGATCGTGTAGATCGCGGCGTCGCGGTGCATGCGCTCGACCGGGTACTCCCGGGTGTAGCCGTTGCCGCCGAGGATCTGGATCGCCTGCGCGGTGACCTTCTTGGCCGTCTCGCTGGCGAACAGCTTCGACATGGAGCCCTCGGCGGACGTGAACTGCTTGCCGTTCACCGCCATCCACGAGGCGCGCCACACCAGGAGCCGGGCGGCGTCGACGGACGTGCGCATATCGGCGAGCTGGAAGGCGACGCCCTGGTTGTCGATGATCGGGCGGCCGAACTGCTCACGCGTCTTCGCGTACTCCAGTGCCTCCTCGTACGCGGCGCGTGCCGTGCCGACGGCCATGGCGCCGACGGCGGGGCGGGAGGCCTCGAAGGTGGCCATCGCGGCGTTCTTCAGCCGCTCGCCGCCGCCGGCCCTGGCCCGCTCGCGGGCACGGGCGAGCCGCTCGTCGAGCTTCTCCTTGCCGCCGAGCAGGCAGGAGCCGGGGACGCGGACGTTCTCCAGGACGACCTCGGCGGTGTGCGAGGCGCGGATGCCGTGCTTCTTGAACTTCTGGCCCTGGGAGAGTCCGGGGGTGTTCGGCGGGACGATGAACGAGGCGTGGCCCTTGGAGCCCAGCTCGGAGTCGACGACCGCGACGACGACGTGGACGTTGGCGATGCCGCCGTTGGTCGCCCAGGTCTTGGTGCCGTTCAGCACCCACTCGTCCTTGGCCTCGTCGTAGACGGCACGGGTGCGCATGGAGGCCACGTCGGAGCCCGCGTCGGGCTCGGAGGAACAGAAGGCGGCGACCTTGACGTCACTGGCGTCGCCGTACATCTGCGGGATCCAGGTGCCGATCTGCTCCTCGGTGCCGTTGGCGAGGACGCCGACGGCGGCGAGGCCGGTTCCGACGATCGACAGGGCGATGCCCGCGTCACCCCAGAACAGCTCCTCCATCGCCATCGGGATGCCGAGGCCGGTGGGGTCGAAGTACTGCTGGGCGTAGAAGTCGAGGGAGTAGATCCCGACCTTGGCGGCCTCCTGGATGACCGGCCACGGGGTCTCTTCACGCTCGTCCCATTCGGCGGCCGCGGGGCGGATCACCTCGGCAGCGAACCCGTGGAGCCAGTCCCTGACCTCCTTCTGCTCGTCGTTGAGCTCCATGGTGAACTCGGCCATGACCCCTCCAGCGGTGCCTTCGCGCGTTACTTGCGGTAACCGAAGTCTGTTACTGGCGAGTAGTAAAAGTCAACTCCCCGGTGCCGCTCGGCAGCCCGTTCGATAGCCATGCGCCGATGAGTGTTACTTTGCGCAGGCGTCACCGAATCAGCACGGGTGGGGAGAGCACATGGACACCACACAGCGGACCGACCAGCAGAGGTCCGCCGACCGCCGTCGGCGGGAGCTCCTGGAGGCCGCCGACCGGGTGGTGCTCCGGGACGGCCCCGGTGCCTCCATGAACGCCATCGCCGCCGAGGCCGGGATCACCAAGCCCATCCTCTACCGCCACTTCGGCGACAAGGGCGGACTCTACGCCGCGCTCGCCACCCGGCACACCGACGCGCTGCTCGGAGCGCTGCGGGCCGCGCTCGACGCTCCCGCCGGACGCCGCCAGCGCGTCGAGTCGACGCTGGACACCTATCTGGCCGCCATAGAGGCCCGGCCGCAGGTCTACCGCTTCCTGATGCACCCCGCGGAGAACGGCCAGCCGGGCGACAGCGGCTTCGACGTCGGCAAGCACTCCGCCCCCCTGCTGCGCCGCATGGGCGAGGAGCTCGCGGAGGTCATCGAGGAGCGCGTCGACCTCGGCCCCGGCGGCCAGCAGCTGGCGCGGGTGTGGGGCCACGGCATCGTCGGCATGATGCACGCGGCCGGTGACTGGTGGCTGGGCGAACGCCCCTGCTCCCGCGCGGAGTTGGTGCGCAGCCTGGCGGACCTGCTGTGGGGGCGCCTGGCCGCGGCCGGTGACCGGGCCGGCGGGCCCGGGTTCTGAGCCGACGGTCCGCCGCCGCGTGGCGGACCCGGGCGAGCGCGCCCGGGAAGTGCCTCCCGAGCCGCCCCCGCCCGCCGTCAGCGCGTCCCGCCGCTCCACGCGGCACGTGCCGCCCGGCGCATCACCCGCCGGCGCCGCCACCCGGTGAGGCGGTCGGTGTACACGCCCCCGTCCAGGTGGTCGCACTCGTGCTGCAGGCACCGCGCGAAGAAACCGGTGCCGTGCACCTCCACCGGCTCACCGGTCACCGTGAAGCCCTCGACCACGGCGTGGTCGTACCGCTCGGTGCCCGCCTCCAGGCCCGGCAGCGACAGACAGCCCTCCGGGCCGCGCACCACCACGCCGTCCGCGGCCACGAGACGCGGGTTCACCAGATGTCCGAGATGGCGCACTTCGTCGTCGTCCGGGCAGTCGAAGACGACGACGCGCAGGGACTCCCCCACCTGGTTCGCGGCCAGGCCGACGCCCTGGGCGGCGTACATCGTCGCGAACATGTCCTCGACGAGCCGGGCCAGTTGGGGGCCGAACTCGGTGACCTCCTCGCACGGCGCGTGCAGCACGGGATCACCGAGCAGGGTCATGGGCCTGACGCGCCCCCGCGTGCCGGGGATGGAGCCTTGTCGCATGGCGGCAAGGGTACGGTCCTCCATGTCGCGCGGGCGCCGGGGTGGTGCCGCGATTCGGGCGCGTGAGTGGATCTCGATAGGCTGAGGCCCACACGGTGCCGGGGGCAGAGGCGCGGCGCGTACGCAAGGAGGATCGAGAACGATGTCAGGCAACTCGGACCCGCTGTCGCCGCGGGCCAAGCTGGCCGTCACGGCGGGCAGGGCGGCCGCGGCCGTCTCTCGCGCCGCGGGACGCGGCAGCGGATCGGTGATCGGCGGCCGGGTGGCGCTCAAGCTCGACCCCGACCTGCTCGCCCGGCTCGCCACGCACCTGGACGTGATCCTGGTGTCGGCGACCAACGGCAAGACCACGACGACGCGGCTGATCGCGGAGGCGCTGCGCGCCGCCGGACCGGTCGTCTCGAACGCCCTGGGCGCCAACATGCCCGCCGGTATCACCTCGGCGCTGGCCGGCGGCTCGGAGTCGCGGTTCGCCGTCATCGAGGTCGACGAGAAGTACCTGTCGGGGGTCGCCCGCGACACCGACCCGAAGTGCATCGCCCTCCTCAACCTCTCGCGCGACCAGCTCGACCGGGCCGCCGAGACGCGGATGATGGCCGAGCACTGGCGCGAGGGGCTGGCCGGTTCCAAGGCCGTCGTCGTCGCCAACGCGGACGACCCGCTGGTCGTGTGGGCCGCCTCGTCCTCCGCGAACGTGGTGTGGGTGGCCGCCGGCCAGATGTGGAAGGACGACGCCTGGTCCTGCCCGTCCTGCGGCGGTGTGATGCAGCGCCCCGGCGACGACTGGTTCTGCGGCGAGTGCGGTTTCCGCCGTCCCACACCCAGTTGGGCGCTCTCCGGTGACCACGTCCTGGACCCGCACGGCTCCGCGTGGCCGATCCACCTCCAGCTGCCCGGCCGGGCCAACAAGGCGAACGCCGCCTCGTCGGCCGCCGTCGCCGCCGTGTTCGGGGTGCCGCCGCAGGTCGCCCTGGAGCGCATGTACCAGGTGCAGGCGGTCGCCGGACGCTACGACGTCGTGCAGTTCCAGCAGCGCGATCTGCGGCTGCTGCTCGCGAAGAACCCCGCGGGCTGGCTGGAGACGTTCACGCTGATCGACCCGCCGCCCACCCCGGTCATCCTGTCCGTGAACGCGCGCGGCGCCGACGGCACCGACACCTCGTGGCTCTGGGACGTCGACTACACCCGGCTGACCGGGCACCCGATCTTCGTCCTCGGCGACCGCAAGCTCGACCTCGCCGTGCGCCTGGAGGTGGCGAACCAGTCGTTCCAGGTCTGCGAGAACCTCGACCAGGCCGTGCAGCTCGCGCCGCCGGGCCGCATCGAGGTCATCGCGAACTACACCGCGTTCCAGGACCTGCGCCGCCGCGTCGGCAACTGACACCCCAAGGACGATGACCATGAGCGACAACCAACTGCGGCTGGTGTGGATCTACCCGGACCTGCTGAGCACCTACGGCGACCAGGGCAACGCCCTCGTGGTCGAGCGCCGGGCCCGTCAGCGCGGTCTGGACGTGGCGCGTCTCGACGTGCGCAGCGACCAGCCGATCCCCACCTCCGGCGACATCTACCTGATCGGCGGCGGTGAGGACCGTCCGCAGCGGCTGGCGGCCGAGCGGCTGCGCCGCGACGGCGGCCTGGAGCGCGCCGTGGGCAACGGCGCGATCGTCTTCTCGGTCTGCGCCGGCTACCAGATCCTCGGCCACGAGTTCATCAACGACCTCGGGCAGCGCGAGCCCGGCCTCGGCCTGCTCGACGTGGTCTCCACGCGCGGTGAGGGCGAGCGCTGTGTCGGCGACGTGCTCGGCGACATCGACGCCCGCCTCGGCCTGCCGCCGCTGACCGGCTTCGAGAACCACCAGGGCGTCACCCACCTCGGCCCCACCGCCCGCCCCTTCGCCCAGGTGCGGCTCGGCAGGGGCAACGGCACGGGCGACGGCACCGAGGGCGCGTACAACGACACCGTCTTCGGCACGTACATGCACGGGCCCGTACTCGCCCGCAACCCGCTGATCGCGGACCTCCTGCTGAAGCTGGCCCTCGACGTGAACGCACTGCCGCCGATCGACGACCGCTGGTACGAGGCGCTGCGCTCCGAGCGCATCGCGGCCGCCCAGCAGCCCGCGTAGCACCCGCCGCGCCACGGGCCCGACCGGCCCGTGAAACGGTTCTTCCGAGCCCGTCTGACCGGGCGCCCGCTCACCTGTGCGCGGGCGTCCAGCAGGCGGACGCCCCGTGCGGACGGGCCCCCTCCCGCCGGTAGGGTGGCGGGGATCCAGCCGGACAGCGTGGTCCGGTCCCCGGCCCACGTGGAGAAGGTATTTCGGGCTATGCGCATTGGTGTCCTCACCTCCGGCGGCGACTGCCCCGGCCTGAACGCCGTCATCCGGTCCGTCGTGCACCGTGCCGTCGTCGACCACGGCGACGAGGTCATCGGCTTCCGGGACGGCTGGAAAGGCCTTCTGGAGTGCGACTACCTCAAGCTCGACCTGGACGCGGTGAGCGGCATCCTGGCCCGCGGCGGCACCATGCTCGGTTCCTCCCGGGTCCAGCCCGCGCATCTGCGGGACGGGGTGGAGCGGGCCAGGGGCCATGTCGAGGAGCTGGGGCTCGACGCGATCATCCCGATCGGCGGCGAGGGCACCCTCAAGGCGGCCCGGCTGCTGTCGGACAGCGGCCTGCCGATCGTCGGCGTGCCGAAGACGATCGACAACGACATCGCCGTGACGGACGTGACCTTCGGCTTCGACACCGCCGTGGGCGTCGCCACCGAGGCCCTCGACCGGCTGAAGACGACCGCCGAGTCCCACCAGCGCGTGCTGATCGTGGAGGTCATGGGCCGCCACACGGGCTGGATCGCGCTGCACTCGGGCATGGCCGCCGGCGCCCACGCCATCGTCGTACCGGAGCGCCCCTTCGACATCGACGAGCTGACCGCGAAGGTCGGCGAGCGCTTCGCGGCGGGCAAGCGGTTCGCGATCGTGGTGGCCGCCGAGGGCGCCAAGCCCCGTGAGGGCACGATGGCGTTCGACGAGGGCGGCAAGGACGTCTACGGGCACGAGCGGTTCGCGGGCATCGCCCGCCAGCTCTCCCTGGAGCTGGAGGAGCGCCTCGGCAAGGAGGCCCGACCGGTGATCCTCGGGCACGTCCAGCGCGGCGGCACGCCGACCGCGTACGACCGTGTCCTCGCCACCCGCTTCGGCTGGCACGCGGTGGAGGCCGTGCACCGCGGCGAGTTCGGCATGATGACCGCGCTGCGCGGCACCGACATCGAGATGGTGCCGCTCGCCGAGGCCGTCGCGACGCTGAAGACGGTCCCCGAGGAGCGCTACGCCGAGGCCGAGTGCGTGCTGTGACCCGCACCGGGTGACCGGAGCGCCCGGGTGGCCCGCACCCGACGCCGGTACCCCGGTGATCCGTACGTGAGGGAAACCGCCCCCGGTCGCGATGCCGACCGGGGGCGGTTCTACTCTGGTGCGGACAGACACCGCGCAACCAGCACGAACCAGGAGCGGGCGGATGGATCACGGCGGGCACGGCATGACGATGGATCTGCCGCCGTTCACGCTGGGGCGGGGGCTCGAGTGGTCCGCGGACCCGTTCTTCCTCGTCGCCTGCCTGGCGGGACTCGGCCTGTACGGCTGGGGCGTCGTGCGGCTGAGACGGCGCGGCGACGCCTGGTCGCCCGGCCGGAGTGCCGCCTTCGTCCTCGGCGTGCTGACCGTGCTCCTCATGATGTGCACCCGGCTGAACGACTATGGCATGGTCATGTTCAGCGTGCACATGGTCCAGCACATGGTGATCAGCATGCTGTCGCCGATCCTGATTCTGCTCGGGGCGCCGATCACGCTGGCGCTGCGCGCGCTGCCGGTCGCCGCCACGCGGGGCCGCAAGGGCCCGCGCGAGCTGCTGCTGATGTTCCTGCACAGCCGCTACATGCGGATCGTCACGCATCCGGCGTTCACCATCCCGCTGTTCATCGCGAGCCTGTACGGGCTGTACTTCTCGCCGCTCTTCGACTTCCTGATGGAGTCCAGGACCGGGCACGCCGCGATGATGGTGCACTTCCTCGCCGTCGGGCTGGTCTTCTTCTGGCCGATCATGGGAGTCGACCCGGGGCCGCACCGGCCCGGCTATCTGATGCGGATGCTGGAGCTGTTCGCGGGGATGCCGTTCCACGCGTTCTTCGGCATCGCGCTGATGATGGGCTCCACGGCGATGGTGAAGACGTACCAGCACCCGCCGGCCTCGCTGGGCATCGACGCGCTCGCCGACCAGAACGCGGCGGGCGGCATCGCCTGGGCCTTCAGCGAGATCCCCTCCGTGCTCGTCCTGCTCGCGCTGCTGTTCCAGTGGTACAACTCCGAGCAGCGCCAGGCCCGGCGCACGGACCGTGCCGCCGAGCGGGACGGCGACAAGGAGCTCGAGGCGTACAACGCCTACCTGGCCTCGCTCAACGCCCGCGGGAACTGACCTCCACCGCCCGGCGCGCCTCCTCGGGGCGCGCGAGGGGGCGCGCGTGCCCGGAAATCGGCGCTCGTGCTTCGCGGCGAGCGCCATGAGTGGCTTTCCGGGGCACCATGGAGGTGGACCGACGGTTGAGGAGGGTGTTGCGATGCCCGGTTCCACGAAGACGATGGCGGTGCTGACCGTGGGTGGCCTCGTCGCTGTGACGGCCTACACGGTGGCGCTCGGCAGCAGCGGCTGGCTGTGGTTCGGCTGGGTCGTCCTCGGGCTGATCACCCTCGGCATGGTGGCCACCCGCCCCACGTGACGGCACCCTCCCCGGTCACGGCCGGGACGGCCGTCCGGCCGAGTGGACGCCCGGCCGGTACTTGGGCAGCCGCACGGTGATCCTCATGCCCGCTCCCACGGCCGTCTCGATGACCAGTCCGTAGTCGTCCCCGTACACCTGGCGCAGCCGGTCGTCGACGTTGGACAGCCCGATGCCGTCGGAGGGTCCGACCTCCCCCGCCAGGATGCGGCGCAGCCGGCCGGGGTCCATGCCGGCGCCGTTGTCCTCGATGACGACCAGTGCCTCGGCTCCGCTGTCCTGCGCCGTGATGCCGATGTGGCTCCTGTCGGTCTTGCCCTCCAGCCCGTGCTTGACCGCGTTCTCCACCAGCGGCTGCAGGCACAGGAAGGGCAGCGCGACCGGCAGCACCTCGGGCGCGATCTGGAGCGTGACCGAGAGCCGGTCGCCGAAGCGGGCCCTGACGAGCGCCAGGTAGTGGTCGATGGCGTGCAGTTCGTCGGCGAGCGTGGTGAAGTCGCCGTGCCTGCGGAACGAGTAGCGGGTGAAGTCGGCGAACTCCAGCAGCAGCTCGCGGGCACGCTCCGGGTCGGTGCGGACGAACGAGGCGATCACCGCGAGCGAGTTGAAGACGAAGTGCGGGGAGATCTGGGCGCGCAGGGCCTTGATCTCTGCCTCGATCAGCCGGGTACGGGACTGGTCGAGGTCGGCGAGTTCCAGCTGGACCGAGACCCAGCGCGCGACCTCCCCGGCGGCGCGGACGAGGACGGCCGACTCGCGGGGCGCGCAGGCGACGAGCGCGCCGTGCACCCGGTCGTCGACGGTGAGCGGGGCGACGACGGCCCAGCGCAGCGGGCAGTCGGGGACGTCGCAGGCCAGCCGGAAGGCCTCGCCACGGCCGGTCTCCAGGGGGCCGGCGAGCCGCTGCGTGATCTCGGCCCTGTGGTGCTCCCCCACACCGTCCCAGGCGAGGACCGCTTCCTGGTCGGTGAGGCAGAGCGCCTCCGTCCCCAGCAGCGTGCGCAGTCGCCTGGCCGACTTGCGGGCGGTCTCCTCGGTGAGCCCGGCGCGCAGCGGGGGTGTGGCGAGCGAGGCCGTGTGCAGGGTCTGGAAGGTGGCGTGTTCGACGGGGGTGCCGAGCCCGCCGAGCCGTTCGGGGCGTGCGGTGCGCCGGCCCAGCCAGAAGCCGGCGGCGAGCAGCGGGAGGACGGCCACGCAGAGCCCGGCGACGAAGCCGCTCACGCTCCGGCCTCCTTCGCGGTGGCCGCCGCGCGGACCTGTGCGCCGGAGAGTTCCTCGGGCAGATGGAAGCGGGCCAGGATCGCCGCCGTCCCGGCCGGCACGCGTCCGGCGGTCGCCAGGGACACCAGGACCATGGTGAGGAAGGCCAGCGGCACCGACCACAGGGCGGGCCAGGCCAGCAGGGCGCGCGGCGTCCCGGTGCGGGGGAATCCGGCCATGGTCGCGCCGACGGCGACGAGCGCCGAGCCGCCGCCGACGAGCATTCCCGCGGCGGCGCCGGGCGGGGTGAGGCGCCGCCACCAGATGCCGAGGACCAGCAGCGGGCAGAAGGACGAGGCCGAGACGGCGAAGGCGAGCCCGACGGCGTCGGCCACGGGCAGCCCGCCGACCAGCGTGCTGGCGGCGAGGGGCACGGACATGGCGAGGAGGGTTCCGAGGCGGAAGTGCCGCACCCCGCGGGTGGGCAGCACGTCCTGGGTGAGCACTCCGGCTATCGCCATGGTCAGGCCGGAGGCGGTGGACAGGAACGCGGCGAACGCGCCGCCCGCGACCAGCGCGCCCAGCAGGTCGGCGCCGAGTCCGCCGATCATCCGGTCCGGCAGGAGCAGGACGGCGGCGTCGGCGTTCCCGGTGAGGGTCAGCTCGGGCGCGTACAGCCTGCCGAGGGCGCCGTACACGGGCGGCAGCAGGTAGAAGGCGCCGATCAGGCCGAGGACGACGACGGTGGTACGGCGGGCGGCGACGCCGTGCGGGCTGGTGTAGAAGCGTACGACCACGTGCGGGAGTCCCATGGTGCCGAGGAAGGTGGCGAGGATCAGTCCGTACGTGGCGTACAGCGGCCGTTCCTCGCCGCCGGTGACCGGCCAGGTGGACATGCCTCCGCTGTCCGCGCGGTGCGCCGCCGGCACCGGGTCGCCCTCGGCGAAGGTCAGTCGGCTGCCGCGCTCGATGCGGTGCGCGCCCGCCGGCAGGCGCACCGTCTCCCCGGTGTGCCGCCTGCCGTCGACCGTCCCGGTGACGGTGACGGTGAGCGGCCGCTCCAGCCTGAGGCCGAGGCTGTCCTGGACGCGCACCGTCCGCTGTTCGCGGAAGGCGGCCGGTTCGCCGAAGGCGTCGCGCGGTGCCCCGTCGCTCTGCCAGGCCAGCACGAGGAAGAGGGCGGGGACCAGCAGGGCGGTGAGCTTGAGCCAGTACTGGAAGGCCTGCACGAAGGTGATGCTGCGCATTCCGCCTGCCGCGACGGTCGCGACCACCACGACGGCGACGAGCACGCCGCCGAACGCGTCGGGGGCGCCGGTCAGGACGGCGAGGGTCAGCCCGGCGCCCTGCAGCTGCGGCAGCAGGTACAGCCAGCCGACGCCCACCACGAAGGCACCGGCGAGCCGGCGCACGGCCGGGGAGCCGAGCCGTGCCTCGGCGAAGTCGGGCAGTGTGTAGGCGCCGGAGCGGCGCAGCGGGGCGGCGACGAACAGGAGCAGGACGAGGTAGCCGGCCGTGTATCCGACGGGGTACCAGAGCATGTCGGGGCCCTGGACGAGGACGAGCCCGGCGATGCCGAGGAAGGAGGCGGCGGAGAGGTACTCACCGCTGATGGCGGCCGCGTTGAGCCGGGGGCCGACGGTGCGTGAGGCGACGTAGAAGTCGGAGGTCGTCCGGGAGATGCGCAGGCCGAACGCGCCGACCAGGACGGTCGCCACGACCACCAGGGCGACGGCGGGGACGGCGTAGTTCTGGTTCATCGGGCCGCCCCCGGCGCGAGGCGGTCCGCGGGCGGCCTCAACGGTCCTCGACGAGGCGGACGAGGTCCCTCTCGTTGCGTTCCGCGCGGCGCACGTACCAGCGGGCGAGCAGGACGAGCGGCGGGTAGACGCAGAACCCGAGCACGGCCCACTCCAGGCCGGCGCGGCCGGGTGCCGCGGCGAAGACCAGGGGCAGCGGGCCGAGCAGCAGTATGAGGACGGCGAACACGGCGAGGGCCGCGCGGAGCTGGCCGCGCATCAGGGAGCGGACGTAGGTGTGGCCGAGCGTGGTCTGTTCGTCGATCTCGGTCCTCGGCCGGTAGTAGCCGGAGGTCCTGCGGGCGCGCCGGGGCACCCCGGTCACGACCACCCGGCGTTCGGTCGGATCCTGTGGCACGTGCTCCCTCTCGGTCAGTTCGCGGTCCGGCGCATCAGCAGATCGCGCAGTTCGCGGGCGTGCCGACGGCTGACCTGGAGTTCGACCGCGCCGACCAGGACGCTCACCGTGCCCGCGCCGAGCCGCAGTTCCCCGATGTGGCCGAGGGCGACCAGATGGCTGCGGTGGATGCGGACGAAGCCGCGGGCGCGCCATCGCTCCTCGAGCGTGGACAGCGGGATCCGGACGAGGTGGCTGCCGTGGCGGGTGTGCAGCCGGGCGTAGTCGCCCTGCGCCTCGGCGTGGGTGATGTCCTCGACGGCCACGAAGCGTGTGACGCCGCCGAGTTCGACCGATATGCGGTCCGGGTCGGGTTCGTGCACCGGGATCGGCGCGGCGGCGGAGGGCGTGGCCGGGGCGCCGGTTCCCGGGGCGGCGCCGGCGAGCTGGACGGCCCTGCGGACGGCCTCGGCGAGCCGTTCCCTGCGCACGGGTTTGAGTACGTAGTCGACGGCCTTGAGGTCGAAGGCCTGGACGGCGAAGCCCTCGTGGGCGGTGACGAAGACGACGAGCGGCGGCTTGGCGAAGCCGGTGAGCAGGCGGGCCAGGTCGAGGCCGTCGAGGCCCGGCATGTGGATGTCGAGGAACACGACGTCGATGGCGTCCGGGCCGCCGGGGCCCGACTCCAGCGCGCGGTTGATCCGGCGCAGCGCCTCGGTGGCGCCGCTCGCGCCCTCGGCGCTGCCGACCCGTGGATCGGCGTTCAGGAGGTACAGGAGTTCCTCGAGGGACGGTTGTTCGTCGTCGACGGCGAGCGCGCGCAGCATGAGGGTGGAGTGTAGGAGCAATCCGGCCACCTGGACATGCGCGGGCGCCGACGTGACGGGCCGGGCCCGACGTGAGCCTCCGGCGGACCGACGTGAGCCTCCGGCCGGCCCGCCGTCGCCGGCTGCCGCGGGGCGTCGCTGGATACAGTGCCGGCATGAGCAGCAAGCCCGCCATGTTCGACGATCTCGACCGCAAGATCATCACAGCCCTGATGGCGAACGCCCGGACCAGTTTCGCCGAGATCGGCTCGGCGATCGGCCTGTCGGCCACGGCCGTCAAGCGCCGGGTCGACCGGCTGCGCGAGACAGGGGTGATCACCGGGTTCACGGCCACGGTGAAGCCGCTGGCGCTGGGCTGGCGGACGGAGGCGTACGTCGAGGTCTACTGCGAGGGTGCGGCCCCGCCCCGGCGGATCGCGGAGGTGGTCCGCAACCATCCGGAGATCACCGCGGCGATGACGGTGACCGGCGGCGCGGACGCGCTGCTGCATGTGCGGGCCACCGATGTGGAGCACTTCGAGGAGGTGCTGGAGCGGATCAGGACCGAGCCGTTCATCCGGAAGACGATCAGCTACATGGTGCTGTCGCATCTCCTGCCGGAGGCCCCCGAGGCCGGGGCCACCCATGCGGCCCCCGACGACGCACCGAACCTGCGCTGACCACGCGGAACACGCAGGATTGCTGCGCAGACGCGCAGCACTCGTCACTTGTCGCTCGTATCCCCCGTTTCCTACCGTGGAGGCACACCCCAGCCGACACCACAGGAAGCGGAGGTACCACTCTGTGCCCGACAGCCGTGTGCCGCGTCCCCGGCGCTTTCTCGTCTGCGAACCCAGACACTTCGCCGTCCAGTACGCCATCAACCCGTGGATGCGCGAGGACACCGAGGTCGATCCCGACCTCGCCAGGGGGCAGTGGGAGGCGCTGATCCGCGCCTACCGCGCCCATGGCCACACGGTCGACACCGTGGAGCCGGTCGCCGGTCTTCCCGACATGGTGTTCGCCGCGAACTCCGCGCTGGTCCTCGCCGGCCGCGTGTTCGGTTCGTTCTTCCACGCCCCGCAGCGGCGCGCCGAGTCCGTCGCCTACGAGACCTGGTTCAAGACGGCGGGCTTCGACGTCCACCGGCCCGAGTCGGTGTGCGAGGGCGAGGGCGACCTGGTCCCGGTGGGCCGCTACGTCCTGGCCGGCACCGGGTTCCGCACGACCGTGGACGCCCACCGCGAGGTGCAGGAGTTCTTCGGGGTCCCGACGATCGGCCTGCGGCTGGTCGACCCGTACTTCTACCACCTGGACACGGCGCTGTTCGTCCTGGACGACGGCCACGACGGGCGCGAGGCGAACATCGTCTACTACCCGCAGGCGTTCTCGCCCGGCAGCCGCGAGGTTCTCGCGCGGCTCTTCCCGGACGCGGTGATCGCGACCCGCGAGGACGCGGCGGCCTTCGGGCTCAACTCGGTCTCCGACGGCCGTCACGTCTTCATCTCGCCGCGCGCCGAGGCGCTCGCCGGCCGGCTCGCCCGGCACGGCTACGTTCCCGTCCCCGTCGACCTCTCGGAGTTCCACAAGGCCGGAGGGGGCATCAAGTGCTGCACTCAGGAGATCCGCTCATGACCGCTCCCGCCCGTCCGCGCACCTCCGCCGAGCTGATCCGTGCCGAGGAGCCCGTCCTCGCGCACAACTACCACCCGCTGCCCGTCGTCGTCGCCCGGGCCGAGGGCGCCTGGGTCGAGGACGTCGAGGGCCGCCGTTACCTGGACATGCTGGCCGGCTACTCGGCCCTCAACTTCGGCCACCGCCACCCGGCGCTGACCGAGGCCGCGCACCGCCAGCTCGACCGGCTGACCCTGACCTCGCGCGCCTTCCACAACGACCGGCTGGCCCGCTTCGCCCAGAGCCTGGCCGAACTCACGGGCCAGGACATGGTGCTGCCCATGAACACCGGCGCCGAGGCGGTGGAGAGCGCCGTCAAGGTGGCCCGCAAGTGGGCGTACGAGGTCAAGGGCGTCCCGGCGGACCGGGCGACGATCGTGGTGGCCGCCGACAACTTCCACGGCCGGACCACGACGATCGTGAGCTTCTCCACCGACGAGACCGCCCGCTCCGGTTTCGGCCCCTTCACCCCGGGCTTCCGCGTCGTCCCGTACAACGACCTGGCCGCGCTGGAGGAGGCCGTCGACGAGACCACGGCCGCCGTCCTCATCGAGCCGATCCAGGGCGAGGCCGGCGTCCTCATCCCGGACGACGGCTACCTCACCGGCGTCCGCGAGCTGACGCACCGCGCGGGATGCCTGTTCATCGCTGACGAGATCCAGTCGGGCCTCGGCCGTACGGGAACCACCCTGGCCGTGGACCACGAGGACGTCGTCCCCGACCTGGTACTGCTCGGCAAGGCGCTGGGCGGCGGCATCGTGCCGGTGTCCGCGGTCGTCGGACGGCGTGACGTCCTGGAGGTGCTGCACCCCGGCGAGCACGGGTCGACGTTCGGCGGCAATCCGCTGGCGGCGGCGGTCGGTTCGGCGGTCGTCGAGCTGCTGGAGACCAGCGAGTTCCAGCGCCGGGCCGCCGAGCTGGGCGTGGTCCTGCGGGGCGGTCTCGCGGCCCTGGTGGGCAAGGGTGTCGTCGGCTTCCGCTCGCGCGGCCTGTGGGCGGGCGTCGACGTGGACCCCGCGATCGGCACCGGCCGCGAGGTCAGCGAGCGGCTGATGCGGGAGGGCATTCTGGTCAAGGACACGCACGGGTCGACCATCCGGCTGGCCCCGCCGCTGACCGTCACCGGCGACGAACTCCGGTCGGCTCTCGGGACGCTGGAGAAGGTTCTGGCACAAGGGGCCTGATACCGGCCACGAGGCGACAGAGAGTGACGCCCGAGTGGTGACGTCCGACGGCGGCCGCGCCTAGACTGATCGCTCCCCGGGGATCAGAAGGAGCGCCGGAGTGTTTTATCACGTGCTCAAATACGTGCTTCTGGGTCCGTTGCTGAGGCTGGTCTTCCGGCCTCGGATCGAGGGCCTCGAACACGTACCGTCGTCGGGCGCCGCCATCGTCGCCGGCAATCATCTGTCGTTCTCGGACCACTTCCTGATGCCGGCGATCCTGAAGCGGCGCATCACCTTCCTCGCGAAGGCCGAGTACTTCACGGGCCCCGGCATCAAGGGCCGGCTGACGGCCGCGTTCTTCCGCAGCGCCGGGCAGATCCCGGTGGACCGCTCCGGCAAGGACGCGGGCCAGGCCGCGATCCGCGAGGGGCTCGGTGTGCTGGTCAAGGACGAGCTGCTCGGCATCTACCCGGAAGGCACCCGCTCGCACGACGGGCGGCTGTACAAGGGCAAGGTGGGGGTCGCCGTGATGGCGCTCAAGGCCGGCGTCCCGGTGATCCCCTGCGCGATGATCGGCACGTTCGAGGCGCAGCCGCCGGGCCAGCGCATTCCGAACATCCATCCGGTCGTGATCCGCTTCGGTGAGCCGCTGGAGTTCTCCCGCTACGCCGGGATGGAGAACGAGAAGGCGATCCTGCGGGCCGTCACGGACGAGATCATGTACGCCATCCTGTCCCTGTCCGAGCAGGAGTACGTCGACCGGTACGCGGCCGAGGTCAAGGCCGAGGAGACGGCGGCGAAGGCGGCGGAGAAGGCCAGGAACCGCGCGTTCCCGCGGCTTCCGCGGCGCTGAGCGGCGCAAGCCCGCCTCCCGGCGGGCACGGCCGAGGGGGCGGCCGGGTGACCGGCCGCCCCCTCGGCGTGCGGGTGGTGCGGTGGTGCTACGGCGTCACGGCTTCGGCGTGGCGTGCGGCGCGCACGTCACGTCGGAGGAGTCGGTGCGGCCGGTGAGAAGGTAGGCGTCGACCCGGTTGTTCACGCAGGGGTTGACCAGTCCGGTCACACCGTGCGAGCCCGCGTCCTTCTCGGTGATCATGCGGGAGCCCTTGAAGCGGTGGTGCAGCTCGACGGCGCCCTCGTACGGCGTGGCCGCGTCGTTGGTGGACTGGACGATCAGGACGGTCGGCAGCCCCTTGCCGCCCTTCACGTTCACCGGGGTCTGCTGCTTGGCGGGCCACGTGGCGCACGGAAGGTTCATCCAGGCGTTCGCCCACGTCATGAAGGGGTAGTCCCGGTTGAGCCGGGTGTTGTCGCGGTCCCACTTGCGCCAGCTGGTGGGCCACTTGGCGTCGGTGCACTCGACGGCCGTGTAGACGGCGTTGCCGTTCTCCGAGGCGATGTTGCCCGCGGTGTCCGACGGGTCGGGGGCGGCCGCGTCGACGAGCGCCTGGGTGTCACCAGCGACGTACGCGCTGAAGACCTTCGCGATCGGCACCCACGCCGAGTCGTAGTACGGCGCGCTCTGGAAGAAACCGATGAGCTCGGCCGGGCCGACGACCCCGCCGATCGGGTTCTTCTTGGCGGTGGCGCGCAGGGTCAGCCAGTGCTCCTGCACCTCTGCCCGGGTGTCACCGAGGTGGAAGGTCGCGTCGTTCGCGGCGACCCAGTCCTCCCAGTCCTTCCAGCGTCCCTCGAAGGCGACGTCCTGGTCGAGGTTGGCCTCGTACCAGATCTTCTCGCGGGACGGGTTGACCACGCTGTCGACGACCATGCGCCGCACGTGGCCCGGGAAGAGGGTGCCGTAGACGGCGCCGATGTACGTGCCGTAGGAGACGCCGAGGTAGTTCAGCTTCTTCTCGCCGAGCCCGGCCCGGATGACGTCCAGGTCGCGCACGGTGTTCGGCGTGGTCATGTGCGGAAGCATGTCGCCGCTGCGCTCGGCGCAGCCGTCCGCGTACTCGGCGGCCAGCTTGCGCTGGGCGCGCTTGTCGGCCTCGGAGTCCGGCACCGGGTCCATCTTGGGCGCCTTCACGAACTCCTGCGGGTCGATGCAGGAGATGGGCGCCGAGTGCCCGACGCCGCGCGGGTCGAAGCCCACGAAGTCGTACGCCTTCGCGGCGTTGGCCCAGACGGCGCTCTTCGAGGTGACGCGGGCCGGGAAGCGCAGGCCCGATCCACCGGGGCCGCCCGGGTTGTACACGAGGGCGCCCTGGCGCTCCTGCTTGGTGCCCGTGTTGCCGATGCGGTCGACGGCCAGCTTGATCTGCTTGCCGTTCGGACGCGCGTAGTCGAGCGGGACCGTGACCCAGCCGCACTGGATCGGCTTGGCCAGGCCCCAGTCCTCGGGGCAGTCCTTCCAGTCGATCCCGGTCTTCGCGGCCCTGGCCGCGGCGATGGCGGCGCCACGGGCCTCGCGGTCCTGGCCGTGGCGCGAGTCGGCGCTGGCGGAGGGAGCGGCGACCGCTCCGGCTATCAGTGTCGCCGTCACCAGCGCCCCGGCGGAGCCGAGCGCTGCCATCCGTCTCGTCGGTCTCAAACCGCTCAAGTGGTGCCTCCCCGTACGTGGTTGAGATGAGTACGGGGATCTTTTCGGTTGAGAGGTGCCTGAGAACAGGGGCGGCCGGGCTTCTTTGCCAATCCGATAAGCGGTACACATCTCACCGCCCAGCGGAGCGCGGCCCGGTGGACCGCTCGCGGGGCCGGTGGGACGTGCCGGAGGCGGGCCGGCGGGGTGCCGCTACCGGGTCTCGGGCCCCCGGTGCTCCGCGGCGATGCCGTACCGCTGCCGCTCGCGAGGGGTGACCGAGGCGTCGCGGACACCGGAGAGCGAGCTGATCACCTGCTCCCGCTCGGCGTCCATCTCCTCCAGCCGCCGGAGGTCCTCGGCGGAGACCAGCGCGACCAGGGGCTTGCCGTGCCGCGTCACGACGACACGCTCGCCGCCGTACACGACCTTGTTGATCAGATCGGCGAGCTCAGCCCGGGCCTGCGTCACCGGAATCTCGTGGGCCATGACCCCAGCTTAAACGGGCCCCCGTCTCTGACGACTACCGTCTCCATCTGTACGTCCTGTACATTTTTTACAGAAGGCCCCGCCGATGGCGCAGTCGGCACCGTCGGCGCAGGGGCGCACGGCAGCGATCAAGGAGTGGTGAGTCATGGACGGTCCCGGCGCACGTCATGTCCTGCCCGAGTTCACCGAGCGCACCGGCTCGGCGGCCCGGACGCTGGACCCGTACGCGAAACTGCTGGACGAGCGGATCGTGTTCCTCGGCACGCCGGTCGACGACACCGCGGCCAACGACGTGGTGGCCCAGTTCATGCACCTGGAGTACCTGGCGCCGGACCGCGACATCTCGCTCTACATCAACTCCCCCGGCGGCTCCCACGGCGCCATGACCGCGGTCTACGACACGATGCGGTTCGTCACCTGTGACGTGGAGACCGTCTGTCTGGGCCAGGCCGTCGCGGCCGCCGCCGTGCTGCTGGCCGCCGGCACCCCCGGCAAGCGGTCCGCGCTGCCCGGCGCGCGGGTACTGCTGCGCCAGCCCTCCCTCGCCGAGCCGGTGCGGGGGCAGGCGAGCGACCTGGCCGTGCGGGCGGACGAACTGACGCGCAACCGGCAGACGCTGGAGGAGATCCTCGTACGGCACACCGGCCGCGGCGCACGGCGGATCACCGCCGACATCGAGCGGGACCTGATCCTGGACGCGCCGGCGGCCGTGGCGTACGGCCTGGTGGACCGCGTGATCCCGAGCCGCGGGGCGACGGCCGCGCCGGGCGGGAGGTGAGGCGCCGGTGCTCCCTCCCGAACTCCCGCCGCTGCCCGCGCTCACCCGTGCGGAGGCCGAGCTGATCGACCGTTACCTCGACGTCGTCGACCTGCTGGGCCGGATCAACCCGGCTCGCCGCGAGGACACGTACGGGGGCCTGCGCGCCGCCCAGGCCCTGGTGGTGAAGGCGGCCGCGCTGCGTGACGCGCTGACGCTGATGCACCAGCGGGGCGAGAGCGAGGTGCACGCGCCGACACTGGCCAGGGCGCTGCGGGTCCTCGACGGCGAACGGCGGGCGGCTCGCGTCACCCTGCCGCCCGCCGGGAGGAGTTGACGAACCGCCACGCGGCACTTCCGCAGGTGTGGACGGGGCCGCCCGGACCCCGCCTCAAACGCACCAGACGGTGGACCCCCTGACGGCGTACCGGTCACTCCCCGGCCGCGCGCCAGAAGTTGCGCGACGCGCTGGGCCGAACGGCGTAGGAGGGGGTTTCGCCGCTGGTACGGAGGGTGTCGACCGCCTCAACACCTGTTCGACGAAGGGCCGTCCACCCGAACGGGTGAGTGGTGAGTAACGACACAAACCGCCGATTCAGCTCGGCATCGGGCACGTATGTGCGTCAAGATCCCTCCGACGACAAGCCCCCGCCACAGCGGCGGGGCGATCCGGGCGGACGCCGAGTCCTGCCGCCGCCCGGATGTCCGGTCGACAGGAGTGGATCGGCAGGAGTGGAGGACCCAGCACGACGGTCCGCCGGAGAGATCCGGGCGGTCCTTGGGGTGAAGCCGCAGCACGCGGCCGGGCAACTTCGCCAGCCCGAATCCGACAGGTCATCCTTCACAGGCGGCTGACGAAGGGTTGCGCATGACTGCGCTCAATCGTGTCCCGTCCCTGTTGACCCGGGCGGGTACCGCCTCGGTCCTGACCCTCGCCGCGGTGGGCGGCAGCCTCGTGGTCCCCGGTGCCGCGCCCGACGCCGAGGCGGCCACCCTGGCGGCCAAGGCGCTCAATGTCGCCGCGTCCAAGAAGGGCTCCCCGTACCAGTGGGGCGCCACCGGTCCGCGCCGGTTCGACTGCTCCGGCCTCACGCTCTACTCGTACAAGCGAGCGGGCAAGAAGCTGCCCCGCACGGCCGCGCAGCAGTACAACAAGACGCGCCACATCTCGGCCTCCTCCCGCAAGCGGGGCGACCTCGTGTTCTTCCACTCGGGCCGGAACGTGTACCACGTCGGCATCTACGCCGGGAAGGGCCGGATCTGGCACTCCCCCAAGACCGGGGACGTCGTGAAGCTGCAGAAGATCTGGACGAGGACCGTCTGGTACGGCCGCGTCCGCTGATCCGGGCCCGGTCCGCCCACCGGTCCGCCCACGAGGGCGGCGGCCCGTCGCCGCCGCCCTCGGGCAGGTCCTCGTGGGTCCTAGGACTCCTGGGGTGACGCCGTGGTCACCTGGGGGCCGGTGGCGACGGGCCGGGGCGCGTCCGGTGCCGGGCGCCCGGCCGGCGGGGGGTGGGAGGCCGTCACCGGGATCGGCTGCCCCGCGATCGTGGCGTGCGCGGTCTGCTGGACCGGTGCCGCCCAGGGCAGCTGGACCCAGATGGTCTTGCCCCCCTCGCGGGTGGGCCGCACGGTGAGTCTGCCGCCGCACTCGGCGGTCAGCCAGCGGATGATCACGAGTCCCCGGCCGTTGTCCTGCTGGACGGCGGCCGGCAGCCGCTTCGGCAGGCGGGGATGGCTGTCGGTGACACCCAGGCGCAGCCGGTCGTCGCGGTCGAGCAGGAGGTCGACCGTGAAGGTGGGCGACTGCCCGAGCGTGTGCTGGACGGCGTTGGTCGCGAGCTCGGACACGATCAGGCGTACGGTGTCGGCGGCTTCGGCGTCGGACGGCAGGCCCCATTCGGCGAGCACGTCCGTCACATAGGTGCGGGCCGCGGAGACCGAGGCGGGAGCGCTCGGCAGAGTGACGGATGCTTCCAGGTGGTCTGCCATGACGAGGTCGTCCCTTTCCCACGGGACCGGGGTCCGACAGGAACCGGTTGGTTCGAGTACGGTCCCGGACTGGTGCTTCGCGACAGACTGCCATCACCGCGGTGGTCCCGGTGGCGATCCACCGAGAAGTGCATATATCTGTCGCTCGAAGCGGTGAACTCTGCGACGGCAGACCGTATGCGGACGACCCAGGAGGAGTAAGGAGGGGCACCATGCAATACGGTCCCGCGGTGCGCCGCCGCAAGCTCGGTGCCGAACTCCGTGCCCTGCGCACCGGTTCGGGCCTCACCAGCGGAGAGGCCGCGCGCCTCGTCGGCTGGCACCAGTCGAAGGTGAGCCGCATCGAGACCGGGGCCAGCGGGGTGAAGCCGGACGACGTGCGCCGGCTGCTGGACGCGTACCGGGTCGAGGACCACGACCTGCGCGAACTGCTGGTGGTGCTGGCGGGCTCCGAGGACGGCGCCCGGCACAACTGGTGGCACGCCTACCGCGGTGTACTGCCCCCGGCGTACCGGGACTTCATCAGCCTGGAGTCGCAGGCCAGCGCGATGCGCACACTGGAGACCTCGGTGGTGCCCGGTCTGCTGCAGACGCCGGAGTACGCCCGCGCGGTGACGCGGGCCGCCGTGGGCGGGCTGGAGGACGCCCGCCTCGACACGCTCGTGGAGGTGCGGCTCGCCCGGCAGGACGTGCTGCGCGCCAGTCCGCCGCTCGCGCTGAGCGCCGTGCTGGACGAGGCGGTACTGCGCAGGGAGGTCGGCGGGCCCGGGGTGATGGAGCGTCAGCTTCGTCGGCTGCGGGAGGCGGCGGAACTGCCCCAAGTGCGGTTGCAGATCCTGCCGTTCGCCGCCGGGGAGCACATCGGGATCACCGGTCCTTTCGTTATCTTTTCATTTCCGAACACTACTGATCTCGATGTGGTTGTTCTCGACCACTTGACGAGTAGCCTCTACTTGGAGCGGAAAGAAGACCTTCAGGCCTACAGCGAGGCCTTCAACTCCCTTCAGATCCACGCCCTTTCGCCCGAGGAATCGTTGGATTACATCGCCGGTACAGTCGCCGGCGCGTAAGGAGGCACCCCCCTTGTCCGCATGGCCTCGACACGTACCCGTCAGTACGACCGTGCACTGCGCGCGCTGGCTGCGCAGCAGTCGCAGCACCGGAATGAACAACTGCGTCGAGACGGCCCGCCCGCTGTCCGGCCCCGGAACCGGACTGCTCGCCGTCCGCGACTCCAAGAATCCGGCAGGGCCCGCCCTGCTCTTCAGCCCCGACGCGTGGGAGGGATTCGTCGCCGCCCTCACCCCCTGACCCGCCGCAACGCGACGGGCACGGCCGGTGGGCGCTGCCGCGCCGCGGTGGCACCCGCCGGCCGTGCGCGCTATCGCGTCCCGGCGATCACCCGGACGGCCCGCTCGATCTGCTCGTCGGTGAGGTCCGCGCGGGCCGTCAGGCGCAGCCGTGAGATGCCGTCGGGCACGGACGGGGGCCGGAAACAGCCGACCGCGAGGCCCGCCTCGCGGCAGTCCGCCGCCCACCGCACGGCCCGCTCCGGGGACGGTGCCCGTACGGAGACCACGGCGGCGTCCGGCCTCACCGCCTCCAGACCCTCGGCCCTGAGGCGGGTGTGCAGTTCCGTCGCCACCGCGCGGGCCCGTCCGGCCCGGTGCGGTTCGCGGCGCAGCAGCCGCAGCGCGGCGAGGGCGGCCCCCGCGGCGGCGGGTGCGAGACCCGTGTCGAAGATGAAGGTGCGCGCCGCGTTGACCAGGTGCTCGATCACCGGGGCCGGCCCCAGGACCGCCCCGCCCTGACTGCCGAACGACTTGGAGAGCGTCACCGTCACGACGACGTCGGCGTCGCCGGCGAGTCCGGCCGCGGCCGGTGCGCCCCGCCCCCCGTCGCCGAGCACACCGAGCCCGTGCGCGTCGTCGACGATCAGCCCGGCGCCGTACTCCCGGCAGGCCGCTGCGAGTTCGCGCAGCGGCGCCGCGTCCCCGTCCACCGAGAAGACCGTGTCGGACACGGCGACGGCGGGCCCGTCGTGCGTGCCGAGCGCCTTGCGCACGGCGTCCGGGTCGGCGTGCGCGACGACCTGTGTGGCGCCCCGGGCGAGGCGGCACCCGTCGATCAGGGAGGCGTGGTTGCCCGCGTCCGAGACGATCAGCGAGCCGTGCGGCGCCAGCGCGGTGACGGCGGCGAGGTTGGCGGCGTAGCCCGAGGAGAAGACGAGGGCGGACTCGAAGCCGCAGAAACCGGCGAGTTCGCGTTCCAGTTCGGCGTGCAGTTCGGTGGTACCGGTGACGAGCCGGGAGCCGGTGGCGCCACCGCCCCAGCGGCGGGCCGCGTCGGCCGCCGCTCCGGTGATCTCGGGGTGGTGTGCGAGACCGAGGTAGTCGTTGCTCGCCAGATCGAGCAGCGGCGAGTGAGCGGGGCGCGGCCGCAGCGTCCGCACGAGCCCGGCCGCTCGACGGTGCCGCGCCTGTTCGTCGATCCATGCGAACGGCGATCCGGCCATACGAGCCCTCCGAGCCCTCGGCGTGGTCATTTTGTAGGCAGTCCACAGACCCTAGCCGCCGGGCCGACCGCCCAGGGTGTGGCAATACCCACACGTCGAAGCGTCTCCGTTGTGCAAACTCTCCTTGGCCGACAGCGGTCTCATAGGCAAGGATCGGGCCTCATGGACCTGCTGAACACGCTGGTGGACAAGGGGCTTCGGCGCGAACTGCCGACCCGTGACGAGGCACTCGCCGTTCTCGCCACCTCTGACGACGATCTGCTCGATGTGGTGGCCGCGGCCGGAAAGGTGCGCCGTCACTGGTTCGGCCGACGGGTGAAACTCAACTACCTCGTCAACCTCAAGTCGGGCCTGTGTCCGGAGGACTGCTCCTACTGCTCGCAGCGGCTCGGCTCCAAGGCCGACATCCTCAAGTACACCTGGCTGAAGCCCGACGAGGCCTCGCGGGCCGCGGCGGCGGGGCTGGCCGGAGGGGCGAAGCGGGTCTGTCTGGTGGCGAGCGGGCGCGGGCCCACGGACCGTGACGTGGACCGGGTGTCGGACACCATCAAGGCGATCAAGGACGGCAACGAGGGCGTCGAGGTGTGCGCCTGTCTCGGACTGCTCTCCGACGGCCAGGCCGAACGGCTGCGCGAGGCGGGTGCGGACGCGTACAACCACAACCTGAACACGTCCGAGGGGACGTACGGGGACATCACGACCACGCACACGTACGCCGATCGGGTGGAAACCGTGCAGAAGGCGCACGCGGCCGGGCTGTCCGCGTGCTCGGGGCTGATCGCCGGCATGGGCGAGAGCGACGAGGACCTCGTCGACGTCGTCTACTCGCTGCGCGGACTCGACCCCGACTCCGTGCCGGTCAACTTCCTGATCCCCTTCGAGGGCACCCCGCTCGCCAAGGAGTGGAACCTCACCCCGCAGCGCTGTCTGCGCATCCTGGCGATGGTCCGGTTCGTCTGCCCGGACGTCGAGGTCCGGATCGCTGGCGGCCGTGAGGTCCATCTGCGCACGATGCAGCCCCTCGCCCTGCACCTGGCCAACTCGATCTTCCTCGGCGACTACCTCACCAGCGAGGGCCAGGCGGGCCAGGCGGACCTGGAGATGATCGCCGACGCCGGCTTCGAGGTGGAGGGCGCGGGCGAGGTGACGCTGCCGGAGCACCGGGTCGCCGCTGGCGGGGGCTGCGGGTCGCACGAGAGCGCCGGGTGCGGGTCCCACGGGAGCGCCGGGTGCGGGTCGCACGACGGTGGCGCCGGGTGCGGGTCGCACGAGAGCGGCGGTGTCTGCGGGTCCGCGCCGGTGAGCGCGGCGGAGGAGAAGGCGTCCGAGGCGCGCACGGATCTCGTCGCGGTACGGCGCCGGGGCGCCGGCACGGACCTCGCGCCCAATGCCTGAGCCGATGCCGCTGGACGTTCTGCTCGATCTCGACCGCCGCCACGTCTGGCACCCGTACGGGCCCATGCCCGGCCGGCAGGAGCCGCTCGTCGTGGAGTCGGCGAACGGGGTCCGGCTGCGGGTGCGGACGGCGGACGGGCCGTCCGGCGCCGGAGGGCCCGGGGAGCGGACCGTCGAACTGATCGACGGCATGTCGTCCTGGTGGTCCGCGATCCACGGCTACAACCACCCCGCGCTGAACGAGGCGGCCCGCGCCCAGGTGGAACGCATGAGCCATGTGATGTTCGGCGGGCTCACGCACGAGCCCGCCGTAGGACTGGCGAAGCGCCTTGTCGACATGTCACCCGAGGGTCTGGAGCACGTCTTCCTCGCCGACTCCGGATCGGTCTCGGTCGAGGTCGCCGTCAAGATGTGCCTGCAGTACTGGCGCTCGCTCGGCAGGCCGGACAAGCGACGGCTGCTGACCTGGCGCGGCGGCTACCACGGCGACACCTGGCAGCCGATGTCCGTGTGCGACCCCGACGGCGGGATGCACGACCTGTGGACCGGTGTCCTGCCGCGCCAGGTGTTCGCACAGGCCCCGCCGTGTGGCTACGAGGAGCCGTACGCGGACCGTCTGCGCGAGCTGATCGGGCGGCACGCCGACGAGCTGGCCGCGGTGATCGTGGAGCCGGTGGTGCAGGGCGCGGGCGGCATGCGGTTCCACTCCCCCGCGTATCTGCGGGTGCTGCGTGAGGCGTGCGACGCGCACGGCGTCCTGCTCGTCCTCGACGAGATCGCGACGGGCTTCGGGCGGACGGGCACGCTGTTCGCCGCGGAGCACGCGGGCGTGACTCCGGACGTGATGTGCGTCGGGAAGGCGCTGACCGGCGGCTACATGACGATGGCCGCGACGCTGTGCACCGAACGGGTGGCCGACGGCATCTCGCGCGGGGACGTGCCGGTCCTCGCGCACGGGCCGACCTTCATGGCCAATCCGCTGGCGGCGGCCGTGGCCTGCGCGTCCATCGATCTGCTGCTCGGCCAGGACTGGCAGAGCGAGGTCAAGCGGGTCGAGGCGGGGCTGCGGGAGGGGCTCTCGCCCGCCACCGCGATCGAGGGGGTCGAGGACGTCCGGGTTCTGGGCGCCATCGGCGTCGTCCAGCTCGACCACGAGGTGGACATGGCGGCGGCGACACGGGCCGCCGTGCGCGAGGGCGTGTGGCTGAGGCCGTTCCGCGACCTCGTCTACACGATGCCGCCGTACGTCACCGGCGACGACGACGTGGCCAGGATCGCGCGCGCGGTGTGCGCGGCGGCACGGGAGGGATGACATGCCGGTACTGGTGATCACGGGGACGGGCACGGAGATCGGCAAGACGGTCACGACCGCCGCCGTCGCCGCGACCGCCCTCGCGGCCGGGCGGTCCGTGGCCGTGCTCAAACCCGCGCAGACGGGGGTGCGCGAGGACGAGCGCGGGGACGCCGCGGAGGTGGCGCGGCTCGCCGGGCCGGTGACCACGCGGGAACTCGCCCGCTATCCCGAGCCCTTGGCGCCCGCAACGGCCGCCCGGCGCAGCGGCCTGCCTCCGGTGACCCCCGAGGAGGTGGCGCGGGCCTCGGCCGATCTCGCCACCGGGCACGACCTGGTGCTCGTCGAGGGAGCGGGCGGTCTGCTCGTACGGTTCGACGAGAAGGGCGGCAGCCTGGCGGACGCGGCCGCCCTGCTCGACGCACAGGTCCTGGTCGTCGCTCCGGCCGGGCTCGGCACGCTCAACAGCACCGAGCTGACCGCCCGTGAACTGCGGGGCCGGGGCCTCGACTTCCTCGGGGTCGTCCTCGGCTCCTGGCCCGGCTCCCCCGACCTGGCGTCCCGCTGCAACCTCGCCGACCTGCCCACCGTGGCCGGCGCTCCGCTCCTGGGCGCGCTGCCCGCGGGCGCGGGGGCCAGGACTCCCGCCGGCTTCCGTGCCGCGGCGCCGGGCTGGCTGGCGCCGGGGCTGGGCGGGACGTGGGACGCGGTGGCGTTCACGGCACGCCACACCTCGGGGACGTAGACCGGGAGGGCCGGGCCGGCCGGACGGTTTCTCGCTCGCACGGGTGCGCGGAGCCCGGACGGGGGAGAATCGTGGGTACGGTACGGCCCGCACCACCCGGGAGGCTTGTCATGCAGCTGTTCCGGTCGTCCGGCTCCGCCAAGGTGCCCCGGGACGCCGTGCACCACCCCCTGTTCGCCCGCTCCTACGCCCGCCTCAGCGTGGCCGCCGAGACGAAGGCCGGCATGGGCCCCGTACGCGACGAACTGCTCGCCGGCCTGTCCGGCCGGGTCATCGAGATCGGCGCGGGCAACGGCCTGAACTTCGCGCGCTATCCGGGTGCCGTCAGCGAGGTCGTCGCCGTCGAACCGGAGCGGCTGCTGCGCCGGCTGGCCGTCGAGGCGGCCGTGCGCGCCGAGGTGCCCGTCGACGTGGTGCCGGGCACGGCGGAGGCGCTCCCCGTCAAGAGCGAGGCCTTCGACGCGGCCGTGCTCTCGCTGGTCCTGTGCAGCGTCCGGGACGTGCGGCGGGCTCTCGGTGAGCTGCGGCGGGTGCTGCGGCCCGGCGGGTGCGTCCGGTTCTTCGAGCACGGCAGCGGCGGCGGCCGTGCGATGCGGTACACACAGCGAGCACTGGACCGCACGGTGTGGCCGCCGCTCGCCGGTGGCTGCCACCTCTCCCGGGACCCGGTCGGCGCCCTGCGGGACACGGGGTTCGAACTGGGGCCCGTCCGGCGGATGCTGATGCCGGAGAAGGGACCCCGGCTGCCCTCCTCGTACTGCGTGCTGGGCTCCGCGCGGCGTCCGGCGAAGCCGTAGGCCACCGCGGGAAGAGGGGCGCCGCGGGGTGGTGTCACAGGCTCCAGCGGCGCAGTTCCTCGGCGATGTCCGCCACGCCGGCGTCGCCGCCCTTCACCAGGCGGGCGAGGTCGCGCACCTGTTCGGGCGAGGTGACGACCTTCAGGCCGCTGGCCACCAGGTAGGCGTAGGCGACGGCCGAGGCGAACATCGCGTTGGACCGCTCCAGCGCGGGCACGTGCAGCAGGAGCTGGAGCAGGGCGGCGGCGCGGGCCTGCGGGCTGTCGTAGACGGGGACGCCGAAGATCTCCGCCTCGTGTCTGCTGACCGCGGCGACGAGCGCTCCCCAGTCCGAGACCTGCGGATCCCCCGGTGTCTTCCGCTCGGCGACCATCAGGAGCCAGGCGAGGTCGACTCTCAGGCTGCTCAAGGGATCAACGACGACCTTCGCGTGTGTGCTGCTCCGCGCCGAACTCCTCGGCGAAGACGGTCTCGTACTGCTTCATGAAGTCGGCTGCCGCCTCCACGAAGGTGTGGCCGACCTCTCCGGTGTCCTGCCGGACGAGTTCCTCGATGTAGCGGTTCACGCTCATCCCACGCTCCAGGGCTCGCTCCCGGGCCGCGCGGGCCGTGCCCTCGTCCACCCGGACGTTCAGCTGGGTCTTCGCCATACCTCGAAGCTAGCGCCGAACAGCTAGCGGGGGCAAGGGGAGAGCGGGGTCCGCCCGGTGCGCGGGGATACCGGCCGCGCCCCTCGCCCCACTACGCTCGGCCGGGACGAGGAGTCGGGACAGCCACAATCTAGGAGGCGGCCTTGTCCACACCTGCTGCGGAGCACGCCCCGGCCCGTCCCGGCGGTGAGGGGATCGCCGCTCGCGCCCGGGGGCTGACCAAGGCGTACGGCTCGGGCGAGACGGCCGTGATCGCCCTCGACTCGGTGGACGTCGACATCGCGCGGGGCCGCTTCACCTCGGTCATGGGCCCCTCGGGCTCCGGGAAGTCCACGCTGATGCACTGCCTCGCCGGGCTCGACACGGTGTCGGCCGGGCAGGTGTGGCTCGGAGACACCGAGATCACCGGGCTGAAGGACAGCGAGCTGACGCGGCTGCGCCGGGACCGGATCGGGTTCATGTTCCAGTCGTTCAACCTCATCCCGACGCTGAGCGCGGCCGAGAACATCACCCTGCCCATGGACATCGCCGGCCACAGGCCGGACCGGGAGTGGGTGGACCGGGTGATCGACACGCTCGGTCTGCGCGCCCGGCTGAAGCACCGGCCCGCGCAGTTGTCCGGCGGTCAGCAGCAGCGCGTCGCATGCGCCCGCGCGCTGGCCTCCCGCCCCGAGCTGATCTTCGCGGACGAGCCGACGGGCAACCTCGACTCGCGCGCCGGCCTGGAGGTACTCGGCTTCCTGCGCGAGGCCGTCGACAGCCTGGGCCAGACCGTCGTCATGGTCACCCACGACCCGGGCGCCGCCGGCCACTCCGACCTGGTGCTCTTCCTGGGTGACGGCCGGATCGTGGACGAGATGTCCCGGCCGACGGCCGAGGCCGTGCTGGAGCGCATGAAGCGCTTCGACACGGCCAGGTCGGCGCACGGTCCCGCCGCGCACGGCGTGGGCGGTCCCGAAGCCGCCCCCGGCGGCACGGGCTGACGCCGGGACGCGGACCGGGCCGGAGCCGGACCGCCTCGGCCCGGTCCGCGCCCGGCGTCCGTCCCGGATCGCGGGGAATCACGGGTCGCCGCCGCACACCCGTGGTGGGATCACCGCATGAGTGAGCTACGGATACGGGCCGCGACGCCCGCCGACCTCGACGACGTGCTGACCTTCTGGAAGCTCGCCGCCGAGGGCACGAGCATCAGTGACGACCGCGACGGCGTGGGGCGGCTGATCACCCGCGATCCCGGGGCACTGATCCTCGCCGTGCGGGTGGCACCCGTGCCGGCGGGAACCGCGGCCGCGGTGAGCGGCGAGGAGCTGGCGGGCACCGTCATCGCCGGGTTCGACGGCTGGCGCTGCCACCTCTACCGGCTGGCGGTGCACCCCGGGCGGCGGCGGCTCGGGATCGGTTCGGCGCTGCTGCGCGCCGCCGAGGAGCGGTTCGTCCGCCTGGGCGGGCGCCGCGCGGACGCCATGGTTCTCGAGGCCAACGAACGGGCGCATCATGCCTGGCGGGCGGCGGGGTACACGCCCGAGGAGCGCTGGCGCCGCTGGGTGAAGCCACTCGGCACGTGAGCGACTTTGCTGGTCCTTTACCATGGGGGATCAGTGATCCCCCCTACGTGGAAAGGTGTGAGCGTCCGCCCATGGGCGAGCCTCCCAGTAGCCGACATCGCGCGATCCTCCAGCCCCTGGCCGATCCTGGAGCGGAGGTGACCCGATGACCGAAGTGCTGCTCCTGCTGGCGGCGGTCGCGCTCTCGCTGCTGTGCGGCGCCTTCGTGGCGGCCGAGTTCTCGCTCACCACGGTCGAGCGCAGCGACCTCGAGCGTGCCGTCGAGCGCGGCGAGCGGGGCGCGTCGGGCGCCCTCAGGGCCGTACGCAACCTGACCTTCCAGCTCTCCGGCGCGCAGCTCGGCATCACCGTCACCAACCTGGTGGTCGGCATGCTCTCGGAGTCGTCCATCGCCAAGCTCATCGCGGGTCCGCTGGAGGCCGTCGGCGTGCCCCGGTCGGCGTCGAGCTCGGTCGCGCTCGTGATCGGCACGGCCCTGTCGACGGTCTTCCTGATGGTCGTCGGCGAGCTCGTGCCCAAGAACTGGGCGATCTCCTCCCCCCTCGCCGTGGCGAAGAAGGTGGCGACCCCGCAGCGCTGGTTCAGCGCCGCCTTCCGCCCCTTCATCAGCCATCTGAACGGCACGGCGAACCACGTCGTACGCCGCTTCGGGCTGGAGCCCACCGAGGAGCTGGCCTCCGCGCGCGGCCCCAAGGAGCTGGTGGCCCTCGCCCGGCACTCGGCGAAGGAGGGGGCCCTGGAGGCGGACACCGCCGAGCTGTTCGTCCGCACCCTCAACCTCGCCGACCTCACCGCGGAGAACGTGATGACACCGCGCGTCCAGGTCATGGCCCTCGACGTCCAGGCGACCTGCGAGGACGTGGCGAACGCGACCCGGGCGACCGGGCTGTCCCGGTTCCCCGTCTACCGCGGCAACCTCGACTCGGTCGTCGGGACCGCGCACATCAAGGACGTACTCGCCCTGCCCGCCGAGCGCCGGCCGCTGGTCCGCGTCGCGCAGCTGATGCGCGAGCCGCTGCTCGTACCCGAGTCGCTCACCGTCGACCGGCTCCTCGACCGGCTCTCCGGCAAACGCACGATGGCCGTCGTCATAGACGAGTACGGCGGCACCGCCGGGGTCGCCACCCTGGAGGACATCGTCGAGGAGGTCGTCGGCGAGGTGCGCGACGAGCACGACCCGCACGAGACGCCCGACCTCGCCCCGGCCGGCACGGACGACGACGGCCGCACACTGTTCTCGGCCGACGGCGCCGCCCGTACCGACCAGCTCGCCCGGGTCGGCCTGCGGGCGCCGGACGGGCCCTACGAGACCCTGGCCGGGCTCGTCGCGACCGAGCTGGGCCGCATCCCCGCCGTCGGGGACACCGTCGGCGTCTCCGGCTGGCGTCTCGACGTGGTCGACGCCTCCGGGCACCGGGCGGCGCGGGTGCTGATGCACGCGCCCCGCGCGCACCAGCGGGAGGAGAACGACCGATGACCGCTGTACAACTGCTGATCGGCCTGGCGACGCTCGTCGTGAACGCCTTCTTCGTGGGCGCCGAGTTCGCCCTGATCTCGGTGCGCCGCAGCCAGATCGAGCCGTACGCGGAGGAGGGCGACCGCCGGGCGCGCAGCGTCATGTGGGGCCTGCAGCACGTCTCCGCACTGCTCGCCGCGGCCCAGCTGGGCATCACCCTGTGCACGCTGGTCCTGGGCATCGTCGCCGAACCGGCGATCGCGCATCTGCTGGAGCCGGTCTTCGAGGCGGTGGGTGTGCCCGAGGGCGCGGGTCACGCGGTCTCGTTCGTGATCGCGCTCACCCTGGCCACGTATCTGCACATGCTGCTCGGCGAGATGGTCCCGAAGAACATCGCCCTCGCGGAGCCGGTCCGCAGCGCGCTGCTGCTCGGCCCGCCGCTGGTCACGCTCTCCCGCGCGCTGCGGCCGGTCATCTTCACGGTGAACGCGTTCGCGAACGGGCTGCTGAAGCTGCTCCGGGTGGAGGCGAAGAACGAGGTCACGGCGACCTTCTCCGACGACGAGCTGGCGCGTCTCGTGCAGGACTCCTCGGACGCCGGTCTCATCGACGACCGCGCCCAGGAGCGGCTGCGCGACGCGCTGGAGCTGGGCCGTCGCCCGGTGCGTGACGTGGCCCTTCCGCTGGAGAGCGTGGTCCACGCGCGCGTGGGGGTCACTCCCGAGCAGCTGGAGGAGCTCTCCGCGAAGTCCGGCTTCTCGCGCTTCCCCGTCGTCGACGACGGCCGCCGGATCGTCGGCTATCTGCACGTCAAGGACGCGCTGGACGCGCTGCCGCGCGATCTTCCCTTCCGCGTCCAGGAGATGCGGGCGATCGCCCGGGTCCGGGAGAACACCCCGCTGGACGACGTGCTGACGGCGATGCGCCGCAGCCGCACGCACCTCGCCGCGGTCCTGAGTCCGGACGGCCGCCTCGGGGGCCTGGTGACCATGGAGGACGTGCTGCGGGAGCTGTTCGGGCAGGTGGTCTGAGGCGTCGGGTGGTGGGCGTCGGACAGGCGGTCACTCCGGCGCCGGCGGCGGTCCGGGGGTGTCCGGGGCGGTCGACGGCGGTGTCCGGGGGCGGCCTGCGGGGGTCCGCCGTGGCCCACCGCCGGGCCTGCCGGGCGGTGGGCCCGTGCGACCGGCCGGTGGGTACGCCCATGCGACCGGCCGGGCGACCGACCGGTGGGTATGGGACCGGGATACCATTTCTCCCGCCATGCAGACGAACCCCGCGCACACCAGCCTCGTCGCCCTCGGCGACTCCTTCACCGAGGGCATGTCCGACCTGCTGCCCGACGGCTCCTACCGGGGCTGGGCCGACCTCCTCGCGGCACGGATGGCCGCGCACAACCCCGGCTTCCGGTACGCCAACCTCGCGGTCCGCGGCAAACTCATCGCGCAGATCGTCGCGGAACAGGTGGACGTCGCCGTGGCCATGCGTCCCGACGTCATCACGCTCGTCGGCGGGCTGAACGACACGCTGCGGCCCAAGTGCGACATGGGCAGGGTGCGGGCGCTGCTGGAGGAGGCGGTGGAGCGGCTCGCCCCTGCCTGCGAGCAGCTGGTGCTGATGCGCAGCCCGGGCCGCAGCGGTCCGGTGCTGGAGCGGTTCCGGCCCCGTATGGAGGAGCTGTTCAGCTACGTCGACGATCTCGCCGGGCGCCACGGCTCGCTGGTCGTCGACCTGTACGGGGCGCGTTCCCTGGCCGATCCCCGCATGTGGGACGTGGACCGGCTGCATCTGACGGGCGAGGGCCATCGCAGGGTCGCCGAGGCCGTCTGGCAGGTCCTCGGGTACGCGCCCGAGGACGCCGGGTGGCACACCCCGATGCCGCCCACGGCGCCGCCCGGCTGGACCGCCCGCCGGATCGCGGACGCCCGCTTCGCCCGGCGGCACCTCCTCCCCTGGATAGGCCGCCGCCTGACCGGCCGCTCCTCCGGCGACGGCCTCCCCGCCAAGCGCCCCGAGCTGCTGCCGTACGAGGAGCCGCTGGGACAGAGCCTCCCGCAGGGGAACCGGCCGGGGACGTGAGGCACCACTCGTAGGTTCCCACGAACAACCCGCGGCGCTGGCCTGCACGAATCGCCAGTAGAATCGGTCCACGTGACTGCCGCGCCTGCAAAGCCCCGTATCCCGAACGTTCTCGCCGGACGCTACGCCTCCGCCGAGCTCGCCACCCTCTGGTCCCCCGAGGAGAAGGTGAGGCTCGAACGCCGCCTCTGGCTCGCTGTGCTGCGGGCCCAGAAGGACCTCGGCATCGAGGTGCCGGACGCGGCGATCGCCGACTACGAGCGCGTGCTCGACCAGGTCGACCTGGCCTCCATCGCCGAGCGCGAGAAGGTCACGCGGCACGACGTGAAGGCGCGGATCGAGGAGTTCAACGACCTCGCCGGCCATGAGCACGTCCACAAGGGCATGACCTCCCGCGACCTCACCGAGAACGTGGAGCAGCTGCAGGTCCGGCTCTCGCTGGAGCTGGTGCGCGACCGGACCGTGGCCGTGCTGGCCCGGCTCGGCAGGCTCGCGGGCGAGTACGGCGAGCTGGTGATGGCCGGCCGCTCGCACAACGTCGCGGCGCAGGCGACCACGCTCGGCAAGCGTTTCGCGACCGCCACCGACGAGCTGCTCGTCGCCCACGGCCGGGTCGAGGAACTCCTCACGCGCTACCCGCTGCGCGGCATCAAGGGCCCGGTGGGCACCGCCCAGGACATGCTGGACCTCCTCGGCGGGGACTCCGGCAAGCTGGCCGACCTGGAGCGGCGGATCGCCCTCCACCTCGGCTTCTCGCAGGCGTTCACGTCGGTCGGCCAGGTCTACCCGCGGTCGCTGGACTACGAGGTCGTGACCGCCCTGGTGCAGCTGGCCGCCGCGCCGTCCTCGCTCGCGAAGACGATCCGTCTGATGGCGGGCCACGAGCTGGTCACCGAGGGCTTCAAGCCGGGCCAGGTCGGCTCGTCCGCGATGCCGCACAAGATGAACACGCGTTCCTGCGAGCGGGTCAACGGCCTGATGGTCATCCTGCGCGGGTACGCCTCGATGACCGGCGAGCTGGCCGGCGACCAGTGGAACGAGGGCGACGTGTCGTGCTCGGTGGTGCGCCGGGTCGCGCTCCCCGACGCTTTCTTCGCGCTCGACGGGCTGCTGGAGACCTTCCTCACCGTCCTCGACGAGTTCGGCGCCTTCCCGGCCGTCGTCGCGCGTGAGCTGGACCGCTACCTGCCGTTCCTCGCGACCACCAAGGTCCTGATGGGCGCGGTCCGCGCGGGCGTGGGCCGTGAGGTCGCGCACGAGGCCATCAAGGAGAACGCCGTCGCCTGCGCGCTCGCCATGCGCGAGCAGGGCGCCGAGCGCAACGAACTCCTCGACAGGCTCGCGGCGGACGAGCGCATCCCGCTGGACCGCGCGGCGCTCGACGAACTGATGGCCGACAAGTTGTCCTTCACCGGCGCGGCGGGCGACCAGGTCGCGACGGTCGTCGGCCGGGTCGAGGAGATCGTCGAGCGCTACCCGCAGGCCGCGGGCTACACGCCGGGAGCCATCCTCTGACCCGGCTCACCGCCGCCGACCTGGAGGCCGCCCGCGACCGGCTCGTGCCGGACATCGTCGCGGACGGCCTCCGCGTCCTGTTCTGCGGCATCAACCCGGGCCTGATGACGGCCGCCACGGGCCACCATTTCGCGCGCCCCGGCAACCGCTTCTGGCCGGTGCTGCACCTCTCCGGCTTCACACCCCGGCTGCTGAAACCGTCGGAGCAGGGCGAGTTGCCGTCGTACGGGCTCGGCATCACGAACGTGGTGGCGCGGGCGAGTGCGCGGGCAGATGAGCTGACCCCGGATGAGTACCAAGAGGGCGGCCGTCTGCTGAGTGCCAAGGTGACCGCGCTGCGGCCCCGGTGGCTGGCCGTCGTCGGCGTGACGGCCTACCGCGCGGCCTTCGACGACCGCAAGGCCGTCATCGGGCCGCAGGAGCGGACGATCGGCTCCACCCGGATCTGGGTGCTGCCCAACCCCAGCGGGCTGAACGCGCACTGGACGGCGGCCACCATGGCCGAGGAGTTCGGCCGGCTGCGCGCGGCGGCCGAGGGGCCCGGGTCCTGAGGTCTCCCGGTCCCCCGTCACGGCACGTCTATGTCCGTGACGACCGCGAGGAGCTGGAACGGCAGTTCGCCGTCCCACTGGGAGACGCCGAGGGCCACCCACCGCCCGTGGGTGCCCTCCTGCCAGAGGTGGACGTCGGGCACGTGCGAGCTCAGCGAGGACCAGGGTTCCGGTATGTCCTCCCCGTCCGCCGACCGCGCGAACAGGCTCGCCAGGCTGAACCGCTGCGGGCTCCCCCAGCGGCCGCTGAGCAGCTCCGACAGGCCGTCCCGGTCGGCGTCGAAGCGGTCCTCCGTCTCCTGTCGCCGGGTGCCGTCGTCCTCCCAGAAGTCGTCGCTGGTCGCTAACTCGGCGATGTGGTAGCCGGGTCCACCGGTGCCGGTGCCCGACCTGCCGTGCTCCACCGGGAACTCCCAGGAGCACAGCAGGTCGATCGTGGCGAGGTGCTGCGCGAGGGTCATGCCGTTCAGTAAAGCCCCTGCCACTGACAATCGGCGTGGCGTCAGGACGCCCGCCCCGGGGCCGGGTTCGGCCCGGGTCACGCGTCCCGGCGCCGTACGCTCCGGGCCCCCGCGAGCAGCGCCGCCGCGGCCCACGCGCCGGTCATCGCGAGCCCGGACCACGGCCCGAGGGAGCCGTCGGGCGTCTCGTGGAGGACCGCCTGCCCCGCCCGGTCGGGAAGGAAGTCGGCGACGCCGCCCGACACATCGCCGACGACGAAGGAGACGATCAGCAGGAACGGGATCAGGATGCTCATCGTGGCGACGCCACTGCGCAGTACCGCCGTCAGGCCCGCGGCCAGCAGGGCCATCAGCGCCAGATACACGCCGCAGCCGACTGCCCCGCGCAGACCCGCGGACCACGTGGGCCCACTGTCCTCGACGTCCAGCACCGCCTTGCCCACGAGCAGGCTGACGATGCCCGTGAGCAGGCCCACGAGCAGGGCCGGTCCGCCGACGGCCAGCGCCTTCGCGGCGAACCACCGCGACCGGTCGGGCACCGCGGCGAGCGAGACCCGCAGGGCGCCGCCCTGGAACTCGGACGAGAACGCCGTCGCGCCGAAGGCGATGGCCGCGATCTGCCCGAAGTTGACACCGAGGAACGCCGAGAAGAGCGGGTCGTACTCCGGATCGTCGGCGGCGTCGAGTCCGGCCAGTGCGGAGAAGACCGCGGTGGCGAGCACCATCGCGGCCAGGGCGCCCACGAGCGGCCGCAGGGCGCGGATCTTGATCCACTCCGAGCGCAGTACGGGAACGAACGGCATCGTCAGGCCTCCTGGGTCGGCGCGGGGGACTGCGCGGCGGCGAACTCGGCCTCGCCGGCCGTCAGTTCGAGGTAGGCCTGCTCCAAGGTGGCCTCTCGCGCCGAGAGTTCGAGGACGGGCAGCCCCGCGTCGAAGGCGAGGCGCCCGATGTCGTCCACGCGCGCGTCCCGCACGGTCCAGCCTCCGTCCTCGTCCCGCGCCGCCTCGAGACGGTGCCGCGCGAGCAGGGAACCCAGTGCGGCGCCGTCCGTGGTGCGGACCCGCACCTGCGGCCGCACGCGTGCGTGGAGGAACTCCCCCATCCGTGTGTCGGTGAGCAGCCGCCCCCGGCCGAGGACGACGAGGTGGTCGGCGAAGGACGCGGTCTCGTTCATCAGGTGGCTGGAGACGAGGACCGTGCGCCCCTCACCCGCGAGCCGGCGCAGCAACCGGCGTATCCAGATGATGCCTTCGGGATCGAGGCCGTTGGACGGCTCGTCGAGCATCACCACGGGCGGGTCGCCGAGGAGGGCGGCCGCGATGCCGAGCCGCTGCCGCATCCCCAGGGAGTAGGTCTTCACCCGGCGCCCCGCGACGGACGCGAGTCCCGTCTCCTCCAGCAGTTCGTCCACCCGGCGTTCGGGGACGCGGTTGCTCACGGCGAGTGCCCGCAGATGGTCGCGGGCCGTGCGCGATCCGTGGGCCGCCCCCGCGTCGAGCAGGGCGCCGACATGGCGCAGGGGTTCGCTCAGGGACGCGTAGGCGCGGCCGCCGACCGTCGCCGTGCCGGACGTCGGCCGGTCGAGGCCGAGGACGAGCCGCATGGTGGTGGACTTGCCGGCGCCGTTGGGGCCGAGGAAGCCGGTGACCCGGCCGGGCAGGACCCGGAAGGTGAGGCCGTCCACGGCGCGGACGCTGCCGTACTCCTTGGTGAGGTCTTGGACGTCGATGCTGGTCATGCCCCCACTCTCGCCGCCCGGTACGAAGGGCTCCTCCCCCACCGGTGGAGACCGTCTCCCCCGCCCGGGGGAGGTCACCTGCCGGTGCGCGCTGTCAGGATGGGCGGATGATCCGCCTCCTGCGCCCGCTGGTCCGCGGGACGACGTACTCGCGCCTGCTGCATCTGTGGATGCCGATCATGGCCATCAGCGTGTGGCTGTTCATCGACATGACGCGGCCGTGGGTGCCCCCGCTGGTGGCCGCCCTGCTCGGGCTGGTCCCGGCTGTGCGGCGGGGCGAGGGGATCCAGGCGCGCCTGCTGCTGGCGCGCGAGGACCGCGGCGGCGCTCAGGCGGACATCTCGGTCGAGCCGTCGGCCACCTGGCGGGACCGGCTGCGCACCGTGCTGTGGCTTCAGGCGCGCCTGCTGTTCGGGATGGCCACGGGAGTCGTCACGGTCTGGCTGCCGATGCTCGCCGTCGATCTCGCCGCGTCCGCGCACGGGGACATGTCCGTCGGCAACCCGGTGGTCGACGTCTCCGAACCCCACTGGGCCTACGCCCTGCTCGTCCCCGTGCCCCTGGTCGTGATGGCCGCGCTGGTCGTCGCCCTGGGCGAGCTGATCACGGCGGTCGCGGGCCGGCTGCTCGGCCCGTCCCCGGCCGAGCGCCTCGCTGCCCTGGAAGAGCGCACCGAGCAGCTGCTGGAGCGCAACCGCATCGCGCGCGAGCTGCACGACTCCATCGGTCACGCGCTGACGGTCGCGGTGGTGCAGGCGGGCGCGGCCCGCGCGGCCGGTGACCCGGAGTTCACCGAGCGGGCGCTCGGCGCCATCGAGGAGACCGGGCGGGCCGCGCTGGAGGACCTGGAGCGGGTGCTGGGCGTCCTGCGGGAGGAACGGCGGCCGGCGGCCGGCAGACCCACGCTGGCCGAGGCGGACCGGCTGCTGGACTCCGCGCGGGCCTCCGGCGCGAAGGTCGACGCCGAAGTGACGGGCCCCCTGGAGACGGTGCCGGGTCCGGTCTCCCGCGAGGGCTACCGGATGCTGCAGGAGTCACTGACCAACGTCCTGAGGCACGCGGGCAGCGTCCCGGTCCGCGTCCGCATCGCCGTCGAGGAGGGCGCATTGGGCCTGGAGGTCCGCAATCCGCTGGCCGCCGGAGCACCCGGCCCCGGCCGGGGCAGCGGACTGCGGGGCATACGGGAACGGGCGGTGCTGCTCGGCGGCCGGGCGCGGACCGGCCCGGACGCGGGTGACTGGCAGGTGCGCGTCGAGCTGCCGCTGAGCTGACCGTCGGGACGCCACGGCGCTGATCTACGCTGACCGGATGCCGGTCACCGTTCTGCTCGTCGACGACGAACCCCTCGTACGCGCCGGTCTGCGCGCCGTCCTGGAGGCGCAGCCGGACATCGAGGTCGTCGGGGAGGCGGCCGACGGGGCGTCGGTCATCCCGCTGGTCCGGCGGCTGCGGCCCGACGTCGTGGCCATGGACGTGCGGATGCCGCTGATGGACGGGATCGAGGCCACGCGCGCGGTGCTGCGGACCGTGGACGAACCGCCCAGGATCATCGTGGTGACGACGTTCGAGAACGACGAGTACGTCTACGAGGCACTGCGCGCGGGCGCCGACGGGTTCCTGCTGAAGCGCGCGCGGCCCGCCGAGATCGTGCACGCGGTGCGGGTCGTGGCGGGCGGCGAGTCGCTGCTCTTCCCCGCGGCCGTACGGCGGTTGGCGGCCGACCACGGGGACGGCGCGGCGGGGAACGCGGCGGCGCGCGCGGCGATGGAGCGGGCGGCACTGACCGAGCGGGAGGCGGAGGTGCTGCGGCTGATGGCCCGCGGGCTGTCGAACGCCGAGATCGCCGCGAGGCTGGTCGTGGGGACCGAGACGGTCAAGTCCCATGTCAGCTCCGTGCTGGCGAAGCTGGGGGCCAGGGACCGCACGCAGGCGGTCATCGCCGCCTACGAGTCGGGGTTCGTCTCGCCGGGCTGACGGGGGCCGCCACCGGCCGGGGTGCCCGGCACTCGCCGGTGCGCGCCGCGCCGAGTACGATCCGGCCAACACGCGCACGAGCTGGGAGGACGGACGTTGGGGCTGTTGACCGGCGGGGACCCCTCTCTGCTGCGAAGGATCAATTCCGCGGTCGTGCTGCACGCGCTGCGCGCGACGGACTGCGCGACGCTCACCGAGATCACGCGGGTGACCGGGCTGTCCCGGCCCACCGTCGAGGGCGTCGTCGAGGGGCTCATCGAAGCGGGCCTCGTGGTCGAGAAGGCCGCCGAGGAAGGGGCCGCCCGGCGCCAGGGCCGCCCGGCGCGGCGGTTCAGGTTCCGGGCCGAGGCCGGGCACCTGCTGGGCCTGGAGATCGGCCCGCACCGCGTCGCCGCGCTCCTGTCGGACCTGGACGGCCGGGTGCTCGGCGCCATGGCCAAGGAGGTCGACGAGACCGCGTCGGCGGACGAGCGGCTGGAGCGGCTGCGCACGGCGGTCGCCGAGCTGCTGCGCCGGGCCGGCGTCTCACGCGGTTCCCTGCGGGCCGTCGGTGTCGGCAGCCCCGGGATCGTGGAGGCGGACGGCACCGTGCGGCTGGGTACCGCGCTGCCGGAGTGGACGGGCCTCAGGCTGGGCGAGCGGCTGAGCCGTTCCTTCAAGTGCCCGGTGCTGGTGGAGAACGACGCCAACGCGGCGGCGGTCGCCGAGCACTGGAAGGGCTCGGCCGTCGAGTCCGACGACGTGGTGTTCGTGCTGGCCGGGCTGAGCCCGGGGGCCGGTTCGCTGATCGGCGGACGGCTGCACCGGGGCTACGGGGGCGCGGCCGGGGAGATCGGCGCCCTGCATCTGCTCGGCCGGGGGGCGACCCCGGAGAGGCTGCTGTCGACCACGGACGAGCCGCTGCATCCGCTGGACGAGCAGGCCGTCGCCGAGGTCTTCGCGCTCGCGCGCGGGGGCGACCAGCGGGCCCGCGCCGCCGTCGACCGTTTCATCCAGCGCCTGGTGCACGACGTGGCGGCGCTCGTCCTGGCCCTCGATCCCGAACTGGTCGTCATCGGCGGCTGGGCGGCCGGCCTGGACGGCATCCTGGAGCCGCTGCGCGGCGAGCTGGCGCGCTACTGCCTGCGGCCGCCCCGGGTCGTGCTGTCGATGCTCGGCGAGGCGGCGGTGGCGACCGGCGCGCTCCGGCTGGCCCTCGACCACGTCGAGGAGCAGCTGTTCGCGGTGGAGGGCACGGTCACGGCGCGCCGCTGAGACGGACCGGCTCCGGACCCGGACCAGCGGCACCCGTACGGCGTCAGGAGGCCTGGCGCCGGGGCGCGTCGTGGATCTCGACCGCGCCCTCGGCCCCGAACGTCAGACGGCAGGTGTCGGCGCGGTACGTGGCGACGGACACCGCCGCCGTACGGCCCTGGGCGAAGAACCGGGTGGTGACGACGAGGACGGGGGCGCCGGGCAGGCGGTCGAGCTCCCTGGCGTCGTCCGCGCGGGCGGAGCCGAGCTCCACGGCACGGTCCTGGCCGTCCAGGTCGAGACGCTGGAGTTCCCGCAGCACGGCACGCGCGCGGGAGGACCCCGTCGGGGAGTCGATGGCCGACAGCTCGGGCACCGAGGACGCCGGGATGTGGAGCAGGTCGGCGGCGACGGGCTGGCCGTGGGACACCCGGGATCGCCGCACCGTGTGCACCTGCTCCCCCTCGCCGGCCTCCAGCATCAGGGCGACGGCCGGGGAGGGGACGGTCAGGGCGCAGTCGGTGGCCTGCCAGTCGTCTCCGGACGCGCCGGGCCACACCTGCCGCTCGGAGCCGACGGCCACGCCCATCCGGGGCGGGGCGACGGTGGTTCCCACCCCGCGACGGCGCTGCAGTCTGCCTTCCAGTTCGAGCTGTTCCAGGGCCTGGCGCAGGGTCGCTCGCGCGACTCCGAACCGGGCGGCGAGCTCCCGCTCGTTGGGCAGGATCTCCCCCACCGAGAACTCGGAGTCCAGTGCCTCACTGAGCACGGTCCTCAGATGCCAGTACTTGGGCTCCGGCACCGTCTCCAGCTGCGTGGTCCCCACCCTGTCCTCCGCGATCGCCGTGGCCCGGCGGCGTTTTAACGCCCTTGTTTATTAAAGGTTCCTGCACTACTCCCTGCGACCATATGACCGCCCCCAGCCTTGGTCAAGACCAATCCTCGATCCTCGGGGAACGCGCGGGCGGGCGGACCGCCGGGCGTTGACACGGCGTTCGCGCGGGAGCGGCCCACACGGCGGGCGACGGTCACGGCACGCGCGACGCCCCTGCCCGGTGGCACCGGACAGGGGCGTCGCGCAGCGGGTGGGCGGGCCGTGAGCGGGGGTTACGCGGTCACGCGGTCGGCAGGGAGCCGAGCTTCTGGGGGTTGCGGACGATGTAGACGCACTGGATCCGCCCGTCCGCGACGTCCAGCTGGACGAGGCTGTCCGGCTTGCCCCCGGACAGCACGAGCACCGCGAGGCCGCCGTTGACCTCCAGGAGGCGGAACGCGGGATCCGGGACACCGTTCTCGGCGACGGCGGCGAGGAAGCGGCCCACCTTGTCGGGGGTCTCCAGCACCCGCAGCGGCGCCTTGGACAGTCCTCCGCTGTCGCCGACCAGGCGGACACCGGGGGCCAGCAGGGACATGAGTCCCTCGAAGTCGCCGCCGCCGGCCGCGGCGAGGAAACGCTCCGTCAGGTCGCGCCGTTCGGCGGGGTCGACCTCGTAGCGCGGCCGCCGCTCGTCGACGTGCCTGCGCGCCCGTGCGGCGAGCTGGCGGACGGCGGACTCGCCGCGGTCGAGGACGGTGGCGATCTCCGCGAACGGGTACCCGAAGGCCTCCCTGAGGACGAACACCGCGCGCTCCAACGGCGACAGCGACTCCAGGACGACCATGACCGCGAGCGAGACGGAGTCGGCGAGGACGGCCCGCTCGGCGGTGTCCGCGACGGCGTCCCCGAAGTCGGTGACGTACGGCTCGGGCAGCCAGGGGCCCACGTACGACTCCTTGCGGGTCTGGGCGGCACGGAGCCGGTCGATGGCGAGGCGGGTGGTGACGCGCACCAGGTAACCGCGCGGCTCGCGCACCTCGCTCCGGTCGGCGCCCGACCAGCGCAGCCAGGCGTCCTGGACCACGTCCTCGGCGTCGGCGACCCTCCCGAGCATGCGGTAGGCGACGCCCATCAGGACGGGTCGGTGCTCTTCGAAGACATCGGTCGCGGTTTCGGTCGTCACGGTCCCATCCCATCCGACCTTGCGCGGTGTGTCCAGGTCGGCGCGGGGCGGCGGGCGAACCGCCGCCGTCGGCCACCGGCGCGGACGCCGATGGACGGTGCCGGCACATGGCGCGTGGGGGTGCTCCGGTGGGTGCTGCGGTGGGTGGCGTACGGGGGCTACCGGTCGGTAGCCATTGCTGACAAGCTGTCTACCCCGATGCCCGCCACCGGCTCGCCACCCGTACCCGGCGCCCGCCACCAGTCGCCGCCCGTCCCGTACGACCTCCCCACCTCACCGCCCGTTCCCCGTACGACCCCCAGACCCAGACGAGGAGCAGCTCATGGCCGCCACGGTCTCCTTCAGCGTCCCCTCCCCTCACGGCCCGCGGACCGTGACCATGTCCTACGCGCGCGTGGGCACCGGCGAACCCCTGCTCCTGCTGCACGGCATCGGCCATCACCGGCAGGCCTGGGACCCGGTCGTCGGCATCCTGGCGGCCGAGCACGACGTGATCGCGGTCGACCTCCCCGGCTTCGGCGCGTCCCCGGCCCTGCCCGGGGGACTCCGGCACGACCTGGCGACCGTGGTGCCCGCGCTCCACGCGCTCTGCGAGACGCTGGGCGTCGAGCGGCCGCACGTGGCCGGCAACTCGCTGGGCGGCCTGCTCGCCCTCGAACTGGGCCGCGAGAAGCTCGTACGCTCGGTCACGGCCCTCTCGCCCGCCGGGTTCTGGTCGCAGGCCGAACGCCGGTACGCGTTCGGTCTCCTCTCGGCGATGCGGCACGCCGCGCGGCGCATGCCCCCTCCGCTCGTCGAACGGCTCTCGCTCACGCCCGCCGGCCGCGCGGTCCTGACGAGCACCATCTACGCGCGCCCGGGCAGGCGTTCACCGGAGGCCGTGGTGGCCGAGACCGCGGCCCTGGCGGGGGCCACGGGGTTCGCCGAGACACTGCGCGCCGGTGTGGACGTGCGGTTCACGGACGACGTCCCCGGCCTGCCGGTCACCGTCGCCTGGGGGACGCGGGACCGGATCCTGCTGCGCCGCCAGGGCGTCCGGGCCAAGCAGATCATTCCCCGCGCCCGTCTGGTGCGTCTGCCCGGATGCGGTCACGTGCCCATGAACGACGATCCGGCGCTGGTGGCCCGCGTCATCCTGGACGGGAGCCGGAGCGACTGAGCCCGGGGCGGGACAGGCGGTGCCCCGCTCCGCCGCCCTCGGCACCTCGCCCGCCGACCCGCCCGGCCCGCCCGTCCAGCACACCGGCTCGCCGCGCGTGACGCCGTGGCCGGTTCTCGCGCCCCGTGACACGCCGGGGGCGCACGGCGGTTCCTCAGCCGCGGGGGCCGGCTGTTCACTGGGGGCTTCCGTGTGCGCCGTGACGCGCGCGTGCGTCGCGGCGCACACCGGCCGAATCTGCCCCTGGAGGCGCGTTCATGTCGCACCGTTCGACCACGCCCAGCCCCCTGCCCGGACGCCGCGGCGTGCTGCGCGGTTCGCTCGCCGCGTCCGCCGCCCTGGCCCTGCCTTCCGCCGCCGCCGTCGCGGCGCCGGCGTTCGCCCTGTCGGGACGTCCCAGGGCGGGCTGGGGCGTCCAGACCGGGGACGTCACGGCCCACTCGGGGCTGGTGTGGGTGCGGTCCGACCGTCCGGCCCGGATGATCGTGGAGACGTCCGCGACCGAGTCGTTCCGCCGCACGCACCGATGGCACGGTCCGCTGATCGGCGCGGACACCGACTTCACCGGGACCACGCGGCTGCGCGGTCTGCCCTCCGGAGAGCAGATCCACTACCGCGTGCTGCTCGCCGACCCCGACGACCCGCGGCGGACCGGCGAGCCGGTGACCGGCACGTTCCGTACGACTGCGGCGAGCCGCCGCTCCGGTGTGCGGTTCCTGTGGTCCGGTGACATCGCGGGGCAGGGCTGGGGCATCAACCCGGACCTGGGCGGCTACCGCATCTACGAGGCGATGGGCGCGCTCGACCCCGACTTCTTCCTGTGCAGCGGCGACAACGTCTACGCCGACGGCCCCCTCTCGGCGACCGTGGCCCGGCCCGACGGCTCCACCTGGCGGAACATCACCACCGAGGAGAAGTCCAAGGTCGCCGAGACGCTCGCCGAGTTCCGCGGCAACTACCGCTACAACCTGCTCGACGAGAACCTGAGACGCTTCAACGCCCAGGTGCCGTCCGTCGTCCAGTGGGACGACCACGACGTGCGCAACAACTGGTACCCGGGAGAGGTGATCGCGTCCACGGACTCCCGTTACACCGAGAAGAGCCTCGACGTCCTCGCCGCCCGCTCCCGCCGCGCGTTCAGCGAGTACTTCCCCGTGTCGACGCTGCGTCCCGGCGCGCGGGACGGCCGGGTGCACCGGGTGATACGGCACGGTCCGCTGCTCGACGTGTTCGTGCTCGACATGCGCACGTACCGCGACGCCAACTCCCCCGGCACGCAGACCGCCGACCCGCAGGGCATCCTCGGCGCCGGGCAACTGGAGTGGCTCGAGCGGGAGCTGTCACGGTCGCGCGCGGTGTGGAAGGTGATCGCCGCCGGCATGCCCCTGGGCCTGGTCGTCCCGGACCGGACCGAGGGCCGGCCGAACGTCGACGGCGTGGCGCAGGGCGACCCCGGCGCCCCGCTCGGGCGGGAACTGCAACTCGCCGAACTCCTGCGCTTCGTCAAGCACCGGCGGATCACCGGCACCGTGTGGCTGACCGCCGACGTGCACCACACCTCGGCACAGCACTACCAGCCGTCGCGTGCCGCGTTCACCGACTTCGAACCGTTCTGGGAGTTCGTGTCCGGCCCGCTGAACGCGGGCGCCTTCCCGGCGACCGCGCTCGACGGCACGTTCGGCCCGGAGCGGGTCTTCGTGAAGGCGCCCGCCACCTCCAACGTCTCCCCCGCGGACGGCTACCAGTTCTTCGGCGAGGTCGACATCGACGGCGACAGCGGTGAACTGACCGTCCGGCTGCGGGAGCAGGACGGGAGCGTGCTGTTCACGAAGGTGCTGCAGCCGGGCCGCGTCGGACAGTGATCCGGTGGCGGCCGCGCCCGCGCGACCGCCGTGCGGCGAAGGGACCCGGCCGGCCGTCGCACTCCCGTACCCTCGAACCGCTGGGCCGCGCACCGGAGTCATCCCCCGGTGCGCGGCACGGTCCGGCAGCCGTCGGTGGCCGTCGCTGGTGCACCGGTCCCGCCCCCGCGTCGGTCGCTCGCCGCCGGAGAAGGGTGAAAAGAGCAACAAAAAGACCGGAATGACACTTTACCGATCAGTCACAAAGCGTTCGCAACCGCGCAACACCCTTCCTCCACAGTGGCCGTATGACTCCAGAACTGTCCGATGTGACACGTACGAGGAACGGCCGGCCGGTGCACCACTGGCGCCGGGACGTGGTCGAGCTAGCGGCGCTGTTCACGGCGGTCGCGGTCGCGGACGCCGTCGCCAACCTGATCGGGCACGGCCCGGACGGACCCGCGCTGCTGGTGATCTCGGCCGTCGTCCTGGCCGCCACGGCCGGGTTCCACACCTGGTGGGCACGGCGCCACGGCCACGCGCCGCCGATCGGCGATACGGACGCCCCGGCGCCGTCCGGGGCACGCGAAACCGGGGCACGCGAAACCGGGGCACGCGATTCCGGAGCGGGTGACGCCGGGGAGACCGTGTTGTGGCGGATGCGGACGACGGTGCGGGACGAGCCGGGTTCACTGGCCGCGCTGTGCACCGTGCTGGCCGGGCAGCGGATCGACATCCTGAACCTGCAGACGCATCCGCTGGCCCACGGCACCGTGGACGAGTTCCTGCTGCGCGCCCCCGCCGGGCTGGCCGCCTCCGGCATCTCCGGGACCGTCTCCCGCGCGGGTGGCGCGGAGACGTGGATCGAGCGCGCCGACGCCCACGACCTGGTGGACGCCCCGACCCGGGTGCTGGGCCTCGCCACCCGCACGGCCCTCGACGCGGCCGAACTACCGTTGGCGCTGCGCCAGTTGCTCGGCCGGTGCACCATCCGCTCCTCGCCCGCGAAGTCCCCGGGCTCCGGCCGTCCCACCGCGGCCACCCCCGTGGAGGGCGTCCTGGAGGACACGGTGATGCGGCTGCGGACGCCCGAGGGCGGCACCGTCACCGTGGAGCGGCCCCATCCCCCGTTCACCCCGACCGAGTTCGCCCGGGCGCGGGCGCTGGTGGAGCTGGACGCGCGGCTCGGCCCGCGGATCCCGCACGGCCGCGACGTCCTGACCCTGCCGCGGGGCAACGCCATCACCGTGCGCCGCGCCGACGCCCGCGACATCGAGGCCGCCAAGGCCATGCACGAGCGCTGCTCACCGGACACCCTGACCAAGCGCTACCACGGCCCGGTCGGCGACGCCGACCGCTATCTCGACCACCTGCTGAGCCCTCGGTTCGGGCGGACGCTCGCGGTGCAGACGGCGTCGGGACGGCTGGTCGGGCTCGGCCATCTCCTCTGGGACGGCGACGAGACGGAGGTCGCCCTGCTCGTCGAGGACGACTGGCAGCGGCGCGGCATCGGCGGCGAGCTGCTCGGCCGGCTCGTGACGATGGCGGTCGAGGCGGGCTGCGAGAGCGTGTACGCCGTCACCCGGGCGTCCAACACGGGGATGGTCGCCGCCATGCGCGGGCTCGGCCTCCCGCTCGACTACCAGATCGAGGAGGGCACCCTGGTGATCACGGCCCGGCTGGACGCCGCCACGGCGGCCTCCCGGCTGCCCCACGGGAGCGAGCGCCGGAGCTAGACGGTGTCTGGCGCATGACCGCGACGCCGCGGGCATGTGCCAGACACCCCTGGGGCGGCCGGGGCTCCCGGATCTCCGGCGCCCCGGCCCGGCGGGGGCCTCAGGCCCCGGCGCCCTCCGCCGCCGTCGCGCCGCTCAGCGCCGGGTGCGCCTCCTCGCCGTCCGGCCGGCCGGAGCCGAGCGCCGCGTCCAGGTCGGCCCACAGGTCCTCGACGTCCTCCAGGCCCACGGAGAGCCGCAGCAGCCGGTCGCTGACGCCCGCGCCGCGGCGGTCGTCGGCGGCCACGATGCGGTGGCTGATGGACGCCGGGTGCTGGATCAGCGTGTCGACGCTGCCGAGGCTGACGGCCGGGGTGACCAGCCGGACCCCGGCGATGACCTCGTGCGGGTCGCCGTGCACCTCGAAGGCGATCATGGCGCCGCCGATGCGGGGATAGTGGACGCGGGCCACGCGCGGGTCGGCGGCGAGCCGGCCGGCCAGTTCCGCTGCGGTCGCCGACGCGGCCCGGACCCGTACGGGCAGCGTGGACAGCCCGCGCAGCAGCAGATAGCCCGCGAGCGGGTGCAGCACACCTCCGGTGGCGAAGCGCACCTGCCGCAGCTGCCGGGCGAACTCCTCGTCGCAGGCGACCACTCCGCCCATCACGTCACCGTGCCCGCCCAGGTACTTGGTGGCACTGTGCAGGACGAGGCGCGCGCCCTGCTCGGCGGGGCGCTGCAGCACCGGCGTCGCGAAGGTGTTGTCCGCGAGCAGCGGTACGGACCCGCAGGCGTGGGCGACGGCGCGCAGGTCGAGTTCGGCGAGCGTCGGGTTGGCGGGCGACTCGACCATCACGAGGCCGGTGTCGGGGCGCAGGGCGTCCGCGATGCCCGCCGGGTCGACCCAGGTGACCTCGGAGCCCAGGAGTCCGGCGTTGAGCAGGTGGTCGCTGCAGCCGTAGAGGGGGCGCACGGCGACGACATGGCGCAGGCCCATCGCGTTGCGCACCAGCAGCACCGCGCTCAGGGCGGCCATGCCGCTCGCGAACGCCACGGCGCTGTCGGTGCCCTCGAGGCGGGCGAGGGCCGTCTCGAACCGGGCCACGGTCGGATTGCCGAGCCGGGCGTAGACGGGCGGACCCTCCGGTTCGGCGCCGTCGGCCGCGAACGCGTCGATCCTGGCGGCCTCCGCGCGGCTGTCGTAGGAGGGGTAGGTGGTGGACAGGTCGATCGGCGCCGCGTGCAGTCCCTGCGCGGCCAGATCGTCGCGCCCCGCGTGCACGGCCTCGGTGGCCAGTGCCCGGGGACGGCCTCCGGTGCGTATGCCGGAATCCATGTTCATGCCCCTGCCGCCTCTCATGTCCATGCCCGCGCCCGCGTCGCCGCGGGGCCGGCTCGGTGTCCGTGGCAGAGATACTGAACAGCCACCGGGGCTTCGCTGCGAGATCCCGTGCTACGTTCGCCGCATGGCCGAATCCGTCGTACTAGATCCGGTGGATCTTCATCTGCTGACGCTGTTGCAGAACGACGCACGGACGACGTACCGGGACCTGGCCGCGCAGGTGGGCGTCGCTCCGTCGACGTGCCTGGACAGGGTGACCCGGCTGCGCCGGTCGGGGATCATTCTCGGCCATCAGTTGCGCCTGGATCCCGCGAAGCTCGGCCGGGGGCTGGAGGCCCTGCTGTCCGTGCAGGTCAGACCGCACCGGCGGGAGCTCGTGGGCCCCTTCGTGGAGCGGATCAGGGCCCTGCAGGAGTCGCGTACGGTCTTCCACCTCACCGGCCCCGACGACTACCTGGTCCATGTCGCGGTCGCGGACATGACCGATCTGCAGCGGCTGGTGCTCGACGGGTTCACGGCCCACCGGGAGGTGGCCCGGGTCGAGACCCGGCTCATCTTCCAGCAGTGGGACTGCGGCCCCCTGCTCCCGCCCCGGCCGGATCCGCTCGGCCCGGCCCGCCACGGGGCGCCCGCCGCCACGCCCTCAGCGGAATCGGGCTGACGCCGGCGGCGCCCCCGTATGAGGATGTCCGCATGTCAGACACCAACAGCCAGCTGCCCCGCGAGGTCGCCGACGCCTATGTCGACGCCCTCATCGCCCTCGACCCGGTCACCGGCACGTACCTCGGCGTGAAGGAGAGCGCCGGCAGGCTCCCGGACACCTCGCCCGCGGGCCAGGAGGCCCTCGCGGAGCTGATGCGGGCGACCCTCGCGCGGCTCGACGAGGCGGAGCGCCGGCCCGGTGCGGACAGCGACGCCGAGCGGCGCTGCGGACGGCTGCTGCGTGAGCGGCTCACCGCCGAACTCGGCGTCCACGAGGCCGACGAGGGTCTGCGCGCCGTGGGCAACATGCACACGCCCGCGCACTCGGTGCGCGAAGTCTTCACCGTGACGCCCATGGAGACGGACGAGGACTGGGCCGCGATCGCCGAGCGGCTGCGCGCGGTGCCGGCCGCGCTGGAGGGCTACCGCGCCTGTCTCGACCTCGGTCTCGAACGCAAGCTGTACGCGGGTCCGCGGCCGACCGCGACCTTCGTCGAGCAGCTCGGCGAGTGGGCGGACACGGACGGATCGGGCCGCGGCTGGTTCGAGGACTTCGCGTCGGCGGGCCCCGAAGCGCTGCGCCCGGAGCTGGACGAGGCGGCGCGGGCGGCGACCCGGGCGGTCGCGGAGCTGCGGGACTGGATGCGCGACGTGTACGCGCCGGCCGTCGAGGGCGCGCCGGACACGGTGGGCCGCGAGCGGTACGCCCGCTGGTCGCGCTACTTCAACGGCACGGATCTGGACCTGGACGAGGCGTACGCGTACGGCTGGGCCGAGTACCACCGGCTGCTCGCCGAGATGAGGGCCGAGGCGGAGAAGATCCTGCCCGGCGCCGAGACGCCCTGGGTGGCGCTCGCGCACCTGGACGAGCACGGCAGGCACATCGAGGGCGTCGACGAGGTCCGGGCGTGGCTGCAGGGCCTGATGGACCAGGCGATCGAGGAGCTGGACGGCACCCACTTCGAACTGGCCGACCGGGTACGGAAGGTGGAGTCGTGCATCGCGCCGCCGGGAGGCGCGGCGGCCCCGTACTACACGGCGCCGTCGGAGGACTTCTCGCGGCCCGGCCAAACCTGGCTGCCCACGATGGGCGAGACCCGCTTCCCGGTGTACGACCTGGTCTCGACCTGGTACCACGAGGGCGTCCCCGGTCACCATCTGCAGCTCGCGCAGTGGGCGCACGTCGCCGAGAACCTCTCCCGCTACCAGGCGACGGTCGGTGGCGTGAGCGCCAACTGCGAGGGCTGGGCGCTGTACGCGGAGCGGCTGATGGACGAGCTGGGCTTCCTCACGGACGCGGAGCAGCGGCTCGGCTACCTGGACGCCCAGATGATGCGCGCGGCCCGGGTCATCGTCGACATCGGCATGCACCTGGAGCTGGAGATCCCGGCGGACTCCCCCTTCCACCCGGGCGAGCGCTGGACCCCGGAACTGGCGCAGGAGTTCTTCGGCGCGCACAGCAGCCGCCCGGCGGACTTCGTGGAGAGCGAGCTCACCCGCTACCTCACGATCCCCGGACAGGCCATCGGCTACAAGCTGGGCGAGCGCGCCTGGCTGCTGGGCCGTGAGAAGGCGCGGCAGCGCCACGGCGACGCCTTCGACGCGAAGGCGTGGCACATGGCGGCGCTGTCGCAGGGCTCCCTGGGCCTGGACGACCTGGTCGACGAGCTCGCCCGGCTCTGACCTCGGACAGGCGGGCGCCGCCTCCGGCGGCCGGGGCTTCCCGGCCGCCGTGCGCGCCCGCGCGCTCCCGTCGCCTGCGCGGTGACGGGATCAGCGCGCCGCCGGACGCAGCCGCACGAGGTGCAGGGACGTCCCGGGAGCCGGCCGCGCGGACGCCGCGCGGACCGCGTACCGGCCGGGGGCCAGCGCGACCCGGACATGGTCCTCCGCCCGTTCGGCGTCCGGACCGGTGTGGGCCGCGTCGAACAGGAGCACGTCGCCGGGGACGTCCCAGTGCGCCTGCGGTCCCCAGTCGGCCGAGTGGAGCGCCGCCGGGACGCAGGCCAGCAGCCCGGCCTCGGAGTCGGCGGCCGACCACCGTACGAAGACGCCGTGTTCGGGCAGGTAGGCGGTGGCGGCGGGCTCGTCCCCGAGGACCAGGGCCCTGGTGTCGCCGACGGGCACGAGTCCGACGGCCCCGTCCACGTCACAGGCGCGGTCGTAGTCGGACGACATCTCGTCGCCGTCCGCTCCCGACCAGAACGGCAGCACCACCTCCGGGACGACTATGAGCGGGCCGCCGCCCGACTCCACCCACTCGACCGCACCGGGATCCTCGTATCTGACCATGCGCAGAAGTTACCCGCACGCGCCGTGCCGTCCGCGGTCAGCAGCCGCAGTCGTCCGCGTCCTCGGGAGCCGTCAACGGGTCGGCGGGGCGCCGCACCCGGCCCTCCCGGGTCTCGAACGCGAAGCCCTCGCGCACCCAGTACTCGAAGCCGCCCAGCATCTCCTTGACCTGGAAGCCTAGTTCGGCGAGGGCGAGGGCGGCCCGGGTCGCGCCGTTGCAGCCGGGGCCCCAGCAGTAGGTGACGACGGGGACGGACCGGTCGAGGAGCTGCTCCGCCCGGCCGGGAATCAGCGCGGTGGGCAGGTGGACGGCGCCCGGTACGTGCCCCTGGTCCCAGGACTGCGTGGACCGCGAGTCGAGGACGACGAAGCCGGGGTCGCCGCCGGCCGCGAGCGCGGTGGCGACGTAGGAGACGTCGGCGTGGAAGGCGAGACTCCCGCCGAAGTACGCCGCCGCCGCGGCGGGCGGCGCGGGCGCGACCCGCAGTACGGGGTTCGGCGCCCCGGTGGCCGTGGCCGTGGCCGTGACGCCGACAGCGGGTGTGGCCGTCGCTCCCTTGGTGCTCGTGGGCGTGGGCGTGCTCATGATGTGGTTCTCCCCTCCCGGTCCCGGCCGGCCCGGCGCGTTCCCCGCGCCCGCCCGGCGGGACTTCCATGGACGGAAATCTACGGCCGGTGATCGTCTTCCTGAAGGTGCGATCCACGGCACAGCCCTTGATCGGCCGGGGATTCTCCTGCACTCTCTGGCGCATGACCGCTCATTCCCCGGACGCCACCGACTGGCGCATCCTCGACGTCCTGCAGCGCGAGGGGCGGGCCAGTTTCGCGGAGCTGGCCCGTGCCGTCGCCATGTCGCCGAGCGCGGTGACCGAACGGGTCCGCCGGCTGGAGGAGGCGGGGGTCATACGGGGGTACGCGGCCGTCGTCGACCCGGAGCGCCTCGGACTGCCGATCCTCGCGTTCGTCCGGCTGAGATACCCGACGGGCAACTACAAGCCGTTCCACGACCTCGTCGCCACCACGCCCGAGATCCTGGAGGCCCACCACGTCACGGGCGACGACTGCTTCGTGATCAAGGTCGCGGCCCGCTCGATGAGCCACCTGGAGGAGGTGTCGGGCAGGATCGGCGCGCTCGGCTCGGTGACGACGAGTGTCGTCTACTCGTCACCGCTGCCCAGGCGCCCGCTCGGTCACTGAGCAGGCGCGCCCCGCTGCCGCACGACCGATCCCGTCCTCCCCTTCACGACCTCCAACTGGGCGTGCACCCGCCGTCGCAGGTCGGCGACGTGGCTGACGATGCCCACGCTGCGGTCCCGTTCCCGCAGCGAGTCGAGCACGTCGAGGACCTCGTCCAGGGTCTGGTCGTCGAGGCTTCCGAACCCCTCGTCGATGAAGAGCGTGTCGAGCCGCACTCCGCCGGACTCGTCGGTGACGACGTCGGCGAGGCCGAGGGCGAGCGCCAGGGAGGCGAAGAAGGTCTCGCCCCCGGACAGGGTCGAGGTGTCGCGCTCGCGTCCGGTCCAGGCGTCGACGACGTGCAGGCCGAGCCCGCTGCGGCCGCGGCCCGCGCGGTCGTCGGAGTGGACGAGGGTGTAGCGGCCGGACGACATCCGCTGCAGCCGGGCGGTCGCGGCGGCGGCGACCTGCTCCAGCCGGGCGGCGAGGACATAGGACTCCAGGCGCATGCGGCGCTCGTTCTCGGCCGAGGTGCCCGCGGTGAGCGAGGCCAGCCGGGCCACCCGGCCGTACTCCTCGCGCAGCGGTGCCAGCAGGCGGGCCCGCCGGGTGGCGTGCGCCGACAGCCGGTCGAGGTCGGCGCAGCGGCGCCGGGCCGCGTCCAGGGCGGAGGCGGCCCGCTGCAGCCGCCGGGCGGACGACTCGGCGGCCTGTTCGGCGGCGGGCACGTCGGCGGCGGGCTTCCGGGCGGCGGCGGCCGTGTCGGGCTCGGCGAGGACCGCGCGGACCGCCCCCTCCTCCGACTGCCAGGAGTCGAGGCGCCGTTGCAGGTCGCGGTGGGCGGCGGCGTCGAGGAGGGCCGCGGCCGCCTCCGGGGGCGTGTCGAACCCGGCGCGGAAGGCCGCGTCGGCCAGGCGCGCGTCGGCGTCCTTGAGGCGCCGCGCGGTGTCCTCGGCGGCGCGCACGGCGTCGGCGGCCTCCGTGAGCAGCGCGATGAGCCCCTCCAGTTCCGCGGTGCGTGCGGCGACGCTGCCGACGGCGCCCCGGGCCTGCGCGACCTCCGTACGCAGTGCCGTCCTCTCCCGGTCCAGGGCGTCCCGTCGGGCGACCCGCGACGCGGCCCGTACGGCCGCGGCCTGCCGGGCGGCGACGCGCCGCTCGTGCTCGCGTTCGGCCTGGGCCAGCGTCTCCCGTGCGGCGTGGAGTCCCGACGCGGTGGCGCGGGCCTCGGTGTGCTGCCGCTCCAGGTCCTCGGTCTCCCGGGCGAGTCCGGCGGTGGGGGCGTCGCCGGACTCGGCGGTGGCGGCGGCCAGGGACTCCCGTACGGCGGCGAGCCCGCGCTCGTCCTCGGCCCGCGCCTCGTCGGCCTCCTGGTGGGCGGCGAGGGCGCGCTCCTCGGTCTCCCGGTCGACGTGGCCGGCGATCCGCCGCGCGGGTGCGGGGTGTTCGGTGGCGCCGCAGACCGCGCAGGGTTCGCCGTCGGCCAGCCGGGCGGCGAGTTCGGCGGCGATGCCCTGGAGGCGCTGTTCCTTCAGGTCGAGCCAGTGGGCCTTGGCGGCGGCGGCGCGCTCGCGAGAGGCCAGCGCGCGCGCCCGGGCCGCGTCCGTCTCCCCGGCGAGCCGGTCGCGCAGATGGGCGGCGGCGAGCCGGGCCCGGGCTGGTTCGCGCAGGCCGGCGAGGTGCTCGGCGCGCGTCGCGGCCTCCTGCGCCCGGTCGACGTGGGCCTGGAGGCCGGCGCGGACGGCCGTCCAGTCGGCGATCCAGCCCTCGGCGTCCTGGAGGGCGTCGTCGTCGGAGCGCTCCTGGCGGTCCAGGGCGTCGCGCTCCCCGGCCAGTTCGTCCAGCCGCTGCTCCGCGCGGCGCGCCGACTCCAGGCCGCCCAGTTCCTCGGACGTACGGCGCGCGGCGGCCGCGAGCGCGGCGGCGCCCGAGCCCGCGGAGGTCTGCGGCAGCGCGGCGAGAGCGCGTGCCTCCCGGGCGCTCGCCCGCCGGTGCTCGGCCTCGGCCGTCTCGCGCAGGCCGAGCGCGGGTGCCACCGTCTCGGCCTTGCGGCCGCGCTCCATCCGGCGGGTCGCCTCGCGCCGTGCGGCGGACTGCTCCTCCAGGCGGGCGGCCCGTTCCCGCGCCTCGGCGAACCGGCGCTGCAGCCGCGCGGCTTCCCGTACGTCGTCGAGGGCGCGGTCGGCGGTGGCCCGCGCCGACTCCGCCGCCGTACGGGCGCAGTGGGCGATCGTGAGCCGTTCACGGGCGGTGGCGCGGGCGAGGGCCGCGGACACCAGGACCGCCTCGGCGAGTCCGGGGTCGCCGGCGCCGAGGCCGGGGAGCTCCATGGAGTCGCCCGCCGCCTGGTGCATGCGGTGCGCGTCGGCGAGCAGTTCGGTGTCGCCCGCACGGACCTCGGCCTCGGCCGCCCGGCGCCGCTCGGCGAGGCGCTTCTCTACCTCGGCGAAGCGGCGGGTGTCGAAGAGGCGGCCCAGGAGCTTGCCCCGGGCCTCGGCGTCGGCCCGCAGGAAGCGTGCGAAGTCGCCTTGGGGCAGCAGGACCACCTGGCAGAACTGCTCGCGGCTCATGCCGATGAGCTGGGTGATCTCCTCGCCGATCTCCTGGTGGGAGCGGCTGAGGTCCTTCCAGGCCGCGGTGGGCGCGTGGTACTCGCGCAGCGCGCTCTGGGCCTTCTCGGTGGTGGTGCCCGTGCCGCGCTTCTTGGGGCGCTCCCAGGGAGGCTGCCGGGTGATCTCCAGCCGGCGTCCGGCCACGGTGAGGTCGAGGCGCACCTCGGTGCGGGTCGTGGGTGCCGCGTGGTCGCTGCGCAGGGTCAGGCCCTGGGTGCCGCTCGGGCGTGCGCCGGGCACCGCGCCGTACAGGGCGTAGCAGACGGCGTCCAGGACGGAGGTCTTTCCGGCGCCGGTCGGCCCGTGCAGGAGGAAGAGGCCGGCTGCCGAGAGGTCGTCGAAATCGATCCGCTGGGCGCCTCCGAAGGGGCCGAAGGCGGTGATGTCCAGGGTGTGCAGTCTCACGGGGCGACCTCCCTGACCGTCGCGTCGGCGCGGACGGCGTCGAAGGCGTCCTGGAGCAGGGCCCGTTCCTCCGCGTCGGGTCCGGCGCCGCGGACGTGGGCCACGAAGTCGTCGGCGATCTCCCGGTCGGCGCGGCCCTCCAGGCGGCGGGCGTAGGAGACGTCCGGGTCGTCGGGGGGCCGCTCCGGGTCGAAGACGAGGCTGAGCGTGTGGGGGAAGCGCCCGGTGAGCCTCGCCATGGGTTCGGCGGGGCGGACGGGGTCGGTGAGGGTGGCCTCGACCCAGGCGTCCTCGTGCCGTTCGAGGGCGGGGTCGGCGAGCAGGTCGTCGAGGCGTCCGCGGACGCGGGCGAGGGCCCGGGGCACGGGGCAGTCGACGCGCTCCGCGCAGAACGCTCCGTGTGCTCCGTCCGCTCCGTGTGCTCCGTGTGCTCCGTGTGCTCCGAGGTCGACGAGCCACATGCTCTTGCGGTGCGCGGACTCCGAGAAGGAGTACGGCAGCGGCGACCCGGAGTAGCGCACGCGCTCGGTGATCGTCTGGCTGCCGTGCAGATGCCCGAGCGCCACGTAGTCGACGCCGTCGAAGACTCCCGCGGGGACGGCCGCGACGCCTCCGACGGTGATGTCCCGCTCGCTGTCGCTGGCCTCGCCACCGGTGACGAAGGCGTGGGCGAGGACGACGGAGCGGGTGCCGGCCGGGCGGGCGGCCAGGTCCGCGCGGACCCGGTCCATGGCGGCGGCGAGGACGGCCTCGTGCCCGGCCCGCTCGACGCCGAACTCGTCCATCACCAGGGCCGGTTCCAGGTACGGCAGCCCGTAGAGCGCGACGTCGCCGTGGGCGTCGGCCAGGACGACGGGGGTGCCGCAGGCGGAGGGCTCGGTCCGCAGATGGACTCCCGCCCGTCCGATCAGCCCGGCGCCGACGCCGAGGCGCCGTGCCGAGTCGTGGTTCCCGGAGATCATCACCGTGGGCACGCCGAGGGCGGCCAGCCGGTGCAGGGCGTCGTCGAAGAGCTCCACCGCGGCCAGGGGCGGCACCGCACGGTCGTACACGTCGCCCGACACGACCACCGCGTCCACGCCGCGCTCACGCACGGTGGTGACCAGGTGGTCTATGAAGTCGGCCTGGGCGCCGAGCATGTTCACCCGGTGGAACGCCCGGCCGAGGTGCCAGTCGGACGTGTGCAGAAGCCTCATGATCCCTGAGACTATCGGGCGGGTCGGACATCACGGGCGGCTGTTCCCGTGCCCCCTCACCCAACGGGCTCCGCCCGCCCGGAAAGAGAGCGGTCCGCCCGCCACGCGCGCGTGGCCGACGTCACAGGCCGCTCGTGCTCCATGCGCGCGTGGAGCACTGAGTCCCGCACACGGCTCACGCGGGGGCGCTCACGCGTCCCCGTACGCCTCTGCCCCGAGTTCGAGGCGCGCCGTGCCGGCCGTCGCGTCGGCGAGCCATGCCGTGAAGCTGTCCACGTCGGCGTCCGGGAGCCCGATCTCGATCGTGACCCGCTCCCCGTAGCGGACGTCGCGCACCTCGCGGCCGGTGGACCGCAGATCGTTGTGCACCTTGCCCGCGCGCTGGTGGTCGACGGTGACGGTGGCGAGGCGGAAACGTCTGCGGGTGAGGACGTCCAGCGCGTCCAGCGCCTCCCCGACCGCCCCGCCGTACGCGCGGATCAGCCCGCCCGCGCCCAGCTTGACTCCGCCGTAGTAGCGGGTGACGACGGCGACGACGTACCGCATGTCCCGGCGCAGCAGCATCTGCAGCATGGGGACGCCCGCGGTGCCGCCGGGTTCGCCGTCGTCGCTCGCCTTCTGCACGGCGGCGTCGGCGCCGATGACGTACGCGAAGCAGTTGTGCGAGGCGTCGGCGTGCTCCTTGCGGATCCGGGCGACGAAGTCCTGCGCCTCCCGCTCGGTGGCCGCCGGGGCGAGCGCGCACAGGAAGCGGGAGCGGTTGACCTCGGTCTCGTGCACGCCCGCGCGGGCCACTGTGCGGTACTCGTCCTGCATCCCGCCAGGGTATGCGCCCCGCAGGCTACTTCCGGCCCCTGGGCACGATCACCGCGGTGAGCAGCGTGCCGCCGGGGGCGAGCGCCTCCCAGGAGTGCCCGTGCCAGGACAGGACGGCGATCGCGGAGGTCGGGAACTTGGCGCGGACGTCGTCCAGCGTGTGTCCCACGCCGTCCCCGGCCAGCTCCAGGACCAGGTTCTCCAGCCCCGGGTTGTGGCCGACCAGGAGCAGGGTCCCGACGTGCGGCGGTGTTTCGCGCACCGCGCCCAGCAGGGCGGGGACGCCGACGGCGTACAGGCGCGGGTCGTACCGCACGGGCGGCGGGGTGCCCCACTGGTCCGCCGCGAGTTCCCAGGTCCGGCGGGCGCGTACCGCGGTGGAGCACAGGGCGAGATCGGGCAGGCAGTCGTTCTCGGCGAGCGCGCGCCCCGCGGCCGGGGCGTCGCGGCACCCGCGCGGTGCGAGCGGTCTCGCGTGGTCGGCGACGCCCTCGGGCCGGGCCGACTTGGCGTGCCGCAGGACGACGAGGCGGCGCCGGGGGCCCGCGCCGGCGCGGGCGATCACGCGGGCGCCCCGATGTCACGGGTGAGTTCGAGGCCGAGGAGCCGGTCGGCGTAGGCGTACGTCTCGAAGCGGGCGCCGTCCGGCAGGTCCTGGGCACTCTCCACGCGGCGCAGGACGTCGAGCACGGCGGGCACGTCGAGGTCGTCCTCCCACGCGGACCGCAGCTCCTGGCGCACGGTGGCGGGCACGGGCCTGGAGGGCCGGGTGGCCCAGCGGGCGACCGCGGCGCGCCAGCGGGCGAGGGTATCCCCGGCCGCTTCGAGGCCGGTGCCGTCCAGGTCCACGGGCAGCGTGCGGGGCACCGAGAGCAGGGCCATCCGCAGGGCGCCGGAGGCGGCGGCGGTGCCCCGCACCGGCGCGACCTCCAGGCACGGGCCGTCCGGCGCGGTGTCCCCGGGGGTGAGGACGTGGACGGCGGGGCCCGGGCCGAGGGTGTCGGACTCGGCCGGGCGGATGCCGAGCACGTCGGCGTCGGCACGCAGCCGCGGGGGCGGGTCGCCGACCGTGACGACGGGCGTTCCGCCCATCTCCAGGGCACGGGCGAGCACGTCGGCGACCAGGAGCACCCGCAGGGCCGACGGGCCGGCCCCGGAGACGTGCGCCTTGACGCGGGTCAGGCTCCGGCGGGCAGGAGCGACGTCCGTGGACTCGCCGGTTCGGGCATCCGTGATTCGCAGCACGATGCGAGCGTAGGCGCGCGCGGGCCGGGGTGCGGGGAGGTCGGGAATCCCCGGGCGTCCCGGGCTGTTGCCGCGTGAGGACGAGTCGGCCCGTCACGGGCCCGCGCACGAAGGAGAGTGCCCATGTACGGCGCCCCCCGGACGATCCGCAGGATTCTCACGGAACTGGGCGACACCTGGGCGGTCGTGGGCCTGTCGTCCAACGAGCGGCGTGCCGCCTACGGTGTCGCGGGGGTCCTGCGGAGCTTCGGCAAGCGGATCGTCCCCGTGCACCCGAAGGCGGAGACGGTGCACGGGGAGAAGGGGTACGCGTCGCTGTCCGACATCCCCTTCGCCGTCGATGTCGTGGACGTCTTCGTCAACAGCGGCCTCGCGGGCCCCGTGGCCGACGAGGCCGTCCGCGTCGGAGCCGCGGCGGTCTGGTTCCAGCTGGGGGTCGTCGACGAGCCGGCGTACGAGCGGACCAGGGCGGCCGGGCTCGACATGGTGATGGACCGCTGCCCGGCCATCGAGATCCCGCGGCTGGGCTGAGCGGCACCGGCGGGGCGGCCGTCAGGCCACGCCCAGGCCCTCCAGCACCACCGCGTTCGGCAGTTCGGCGAACGCCTTGCCCGGTACGAGGAGTTTGCCCCGGCGGCGGCCGCTGCCGACCAGGACGTACGGCAGGTCGACGACGGCCTGGTCCACCAGCACCGGCCAGTCGCCGGGCAGTCCGACGGGCGTGATGCCGCCGTACTCCATGCCGGTCTCGCCGGTCGCCGTGTCCATCGGGGCGAACGAGGCCTTGCGCGCGCCGAGGTGGCGGCGCACCACACCGTTGACGTCGAGGCGGGTGCCGGAGAGGAGGACGCACGCGGCGAGCGTGGCCTCGCCGCCGCGCTTGCCCGCGACGACGACGCAGTTGGCGGACGTGTCGAGGAGTTCCTTGCCGTAGTGCTCGACGAAGGCCGCGGTGTCGGCCCGGCCGGGGTCCGTGTCGACATAGAGGATCTGGTCGGCGGGCACGCCGCCGCCCCAGCGGCGCACGGCGTCGGCGACGGGGGCGGTCAGTTCGCCGAGGCAGTCGGGAGCGGGCGTGGCGTGGTCGAAGTCTCCGATGGGTGCGCGCATGGCGGCACGCTAACAGCCGGGTGGCCGGTGCCGGCCGGGCGTCTCAGTGCACCGGCGGGACGGAGACCGTCATGATCAGCTCGACGGGCACGTCGCCGTCGTTGCCGTACGTGTGCGGGGTGTTGGCCTCGAAGGAGGCGCTGGCGCCGGCCGGGACGCGGTGCTCCACGCCGTCGACGGTGAGGGTCAGTTCGCCGGTCGTGACGTGGATGAGTTCGACGGTGCCGCCGGGGTGCGGATCGGAGGGGCTGCCCTCTCCGGGCATGAGCCGCCAGTCCCACATCTCCAGGGGGCCCGGGGCCTCGGTGCCCGCGAGGAGCCGGTTGTAGCTGCCCCCGTCGGTGTGCCACAGCCGTACGGCCTGCTCGGCCGGGACGATGCGGACCTTCGGGCCCTGCTCGTAGTCGAGCAGGGTCGTGATGCTGACGCCGAGCGCGTCGCCGATCTTGACGACCGTCCCGAGGCTGGGGTTGGTCCTGGCCTGCTCGATCTGGATGAGCATGCCGCGGCTGACGGCCGCACGGGCGGCGAGCGCTTCCAGGGTGAAACCGCGCTCGGTGCGCCAGCGTTTGACGTTGCGCGCCAGGGACTGGGTCAGCAGGTCGAGGTCCGACACATTCCGTCCAATATTCTGGATGACAGAGTTCAGTGCAATGAACTACGGTGTGGTGCACCCGATCGTTCACCGCACTGTACTGCGAGGCCTCCCATGACAGCACTCCTCGCCCTGGCCACCAGCCTCCTGTGGGGGCTGGCGGACTTCGGCGGCGGGCTGCTGACCCGCCGCGTCCCGGCCCTCACCGTGGTGGTCGCCTCGCAGACGGTGGCCGCCGCCGTCCTCGGCGCGATCGTGCTCGCCACGGGCGGCTGGAGCGAGGCCGGACCCCAGCTGTGGTTCGCCGTCGCCGCGGGCCTGGTCGGCCCGGTGGCGATGCTCGCCTTCTACAAGGCCCTCGCGCTCGGTCCCATGGGCGTCGTCTCGCCGCTCGGCTCACTGGGCGTCGCCGTCCCCGTCGGTGTGGGCCTGGTGCTGGGCGAGCGCCCGGGCCTGCCGCAGTTCGCGGGCATCGCGGTCGCCGTCGCCGGCGTGGTGCTCGCGGGCGGTCCGCAGCTGAAGGGGGCGCCGGTGCAGCGGCAGGCGATCCTGCTCACGCTGGTCGCCGCGTTCGGTTTCGGCGCGGTGATGTCCCTGATCGCGGAGGCGTCGACGAACCTCACGGGGCTGTTCCTGGCACTCTTCGTGCAGCGCGTGACGAACGTCGCCGCGGGCGCCGCCGCGCTCGGCCTCTCCGTACGGCGCGGGGCGAGGGCACTGCCCGAGGACGGCGGCATGGCGGTCGTGCGCCGGGCCCTGCCCGCGCTCGCCTTCGTCGGCCTCGCCGACGTCGCGGCCAACGGCACGTACTCCGTCGCCGCCCAGACGGGCCCGGTCACGATGGCGGCCGTGCTCGCCTCCCTCTACCCGGTCGTGACCGTCCTCGCGGCGCGCGGCTTCCTCAGCGAACGCCTGCGCGGCGTGCAGGCCGCGGGCGCGGGCCTCGCCCTGGTCGGCACGGTGCTGCTGGCGACGGGCTGAGCCCGCCCCGCTCAGGACTCCGCGCGCACGTCGTCGCGGGCACCGTCCCCGTCGAGGGTGTCCAGCCCCGCCAGGCCCGCGACGCTCTCGTCGTCGAGTCCGGCCAGGGCCAGCAACTGGTCCGGCGTGACACCCTCGGGGACGGGGACCGGCGCCGGGGTGCGCATCGGCGGCTGCCAGCCCTCCCGCGGGTCCCACCGGCGTACGACGCGCGCGGGGGCGCCCGCCACGACGGCGTGGTCCGGCACGGTGCCCCGGACGACCGCGCCGGCCGCGACGACGACGTTCCGCCCGATCCGCGCCCCCGGCAGGATCACCGCACCGGTCCCGATCCAGCAGCCCGGCCCGATCTCGACCGGCTCCATCCGCGGCCACTGCTTGCCGATGGGCTGGTGCGGATCGTCGTACGAGTGGTTCGTGGACGTGACGTACACGTACGGCCCGAAGTAGCAGTCGCTGCCGATGGTGACCGTGGTGTCGGCGATGACGTGGCTGCCGCGGCCGAGCACGACGCCGTCGCCGACGCGCAGGATCGGGTCGGGGCCGAGGTCGAGGTCCGGCATCAGACCGGCCGTCAGCGTCACCTGTTCGGCGACGATGCAGTGGGAACCGAGGTGGATCCACGGCTCGCCGAAGACCGTGCCGAGCGGGAAGGCGAGCCGGGTGCCCGCGCCGATCGCGCCGAAGCGCAGCCGCCCCGGCCGGTCGGCGCAGACCGCGCCCGTGCGCTGCACCCACGCCCATCCCGCGTGCACGGCGCGCTGCGCGAGACGTCGTCGCCATGATGTGAACGTGTTGCTGCTCCTGGGCACCCGCTCACGGTACTCAGCGTGACGTGCGCCGACGGCGCCCGCCTCCTGTGATCTTCGCCCCACCCGGCCACGAAGGGCCGGCGGTCATCGCCTACCGTGCCCGTAGCGACGGCCGGTGACGAGGGACGAGGAGACGGCGATGACGCACGAGGCGCTGATCACGGGCGTGGGCGGCAAGGCCCCGGAGGTGGACCCGGACGCGTTCGCGGCCCCGACGTCCGTGGTGCTCGGCGAGGTGACGCTGCACGCGGGCGCGAGTGTCTGGTACGGAGCGGTGCTGCGCGCCGACTGCGGGCCGATCGTCATCGGCACGGACAGCAACATCCAGGACAACTGCACGCTGCACGTCGATCCCGGCTTCCCGGTGACGGTCGGCGAGCGGGTCTCGGTCGGACACACCGCGGTGGTGCACGGCGCCACCGTCGAGGACGACTGCCTGATCGGGATGGGCGCCACCGTGCTGAACGGCGCGGTGATCGGGGCCGGTTCACTGGTGGCGGCGCAGGCGCTGGTCCCGCAGGGGATGCGGGTGCCGCCGGGCTCGCTCGTCGCGGGCGTGCCCGCCAAGGTCAAGCGCCCGCTGACCGACGAGGAGCGCGAGGGCATCTCGTTGAACGGCACGATGTACGCGGAGCTGGCCAGGGCCCACCGCGCGGCGCACGAGGAGAGCTGACCCGGCGTCCGGCGGGCCGGAGAATGTCCGACACATGGGCGCGACGCCGCGGGCATGTGCCGGACACCCCTACTCGGCGGCCGCGACCGGCTTCGGCTCGGCCGGCTCCAACGCGGCGGCCGCCTCGGCCGCCGTCTTCCTCGCCTTGCGCTTGAGGACCAGCATCGAGGACAGGCCGATGAGCACCGCGACGACCAGGCCGAGCCACGAGAAGCGCTTGAGCCAGTCCTCGGCGACCACGCCCACGTAGTAGATGACGGCGGTGGTGCCGCCCGCCCAGATGATCCCGCCGAGCACGTTGGCGATCAGGAACTTCCAGTACGGCATCCGCAGCACGCCCGCGAGCGGGCCCGCGAAGATGCGCAGCAGGGCGACGAAGCGGCCGAAGAAGACGGCCCACATGCCCCACTTCTGGAAGGAGCGCTCGGCCGTCGCGACATGGCTCTGACCGAAGTGCCGGGGGAACTTCGCGCCCAGCCAGGCCAGCAGCGGACGTCCGCCCTTGCGGCCGATGGCATAGCCGATGGAGTCGCCGACGATGGCTCCCAGACTGGCGCAGACGCCGAGGACGACCGGGTTGATGCCCGTGTGCTGCGAGGAGAGCAGCGCGGCGGACACGAGGATGATCTCCCCGGGCAGCGGGATGCCGAGGCTCTCCAGCATGATGACCAGGGCCACCAGGGCGTAGATGCTGACCGCCGGCACCGTCTCGAGCCACTCCTGGACGTGCAACGCCGGTTCCTCCCGTTGTCCCTGTGCGTGAGCTGTGCCGGGGCCGTGCACGCGCGGAACACGCGTCACATGCGTCGCACACGCACAGGAGAACGGCCCCGGCGTGCGCGCGGCGTGCGCTCCCCCCGGAGCGCACCCCGAAAGCCTACCCGCTCACCCGCGCGGACGGCGTCGGCTCAGCCGTGGGGACGGAGGGTCCAGACGACGGTCATCTCGCCGGTCACCGCGCCGTCCTCGCGCCGGATGGCGATGGAGACGGGGAATTCCGGACGCTCGCCGGCGTCGAGTTCGGCGACGACGCCGGCGGCGGGACGGCCCAGCGTGGCCGTGGCCGTGACCGGACCCATCGCCAGCTTCCGGTAGGCGATCTCGGCGCTGACGGCGAGGGGCACGGCGCGCGACAGCTGCTCGCCGAACGCGGCCAGCACGATCGCGCCGCTCGCCGACTCGCCGAGCGTGAACATGGCTCCGGCGTGCGGTCCGCCGACATGGTTGTGGAAGTCGCCCTGGTCCGGCAGGGACACCACGGCCTTCTCCGGGGTGGTCTCCAGGAACTCCAGGTGAAGGGTGCGTGCCATCGGCACCGTGGCGGCGAGCATCTCGCCGATCGACATCTGTTCTGCGCTCATGGCGCGAGGTTACCCGTGAGTAGCACCTGGTGAACAGGCCCTGCCGATGATCGTCGTATCGTTGCCGTCCATGCGGCCAGGAGAGAACCCACCGGACGGCGGACAGCCCAACCCGTACCGGCAGCCGGGGTATCGGCAACCGAACCCGTATCAGCAGCCGGCGCCCTGGGACGCCCCGACGGTGACCGCCGGCGCGACGACGCCCCCTCCCCCGAGCGGCGGGGGCAGCCGCACGAGGATCGTCGCGATCGCCGCCGCGGCGGCCGTCGTGATCGCGTCGGGCGTGACCGGCTTCGCACTGCTGGGCGGGGACGGGGACGACGGCGCGGACCCCGGCCCGACCGCCTCGCCCACGCGGACGTCGAGCCCGTCCGGCGACGACCGGGCACGCGACGACGGTCCGAAGCCGACCGTCGCGGGCTGGAAGAGCGTGGTGAACCCCGAACGCGGCATCGCCTTCGACGTGCCCTCCGGCTGGAACCTGAAGTCCACCAGCTGGGCCACCTTCGTCACGGACCCCGACGACAAGCCCCTCATCGGCTTCCGGGCGCCCGCCTTCATCCAGGAGAAGTGGTGCGGCTCGGACGACGACAGGGACGGCACCAAGGAGTACTCACCGCTGGGCGCGGCGGGCACCCGGCGCGTCAAGGGCGCCAGGAACACCGAGGAGGCCGCCCGCGAGAACGCGGCGACCTGGGTCTACGGCGCCTTCGCCCAGCCCGACAGGAAGCTGGTCACATCCGGCCCGGTGACCTCGTACACGACCAAGTCCGGCATCAAGGGCAGTCTGGCCACGGCGTCGTCGTCCGGTGTGGAGAAAAAGCAAAAGTGTGACAGCGACGGCAAGGCCACGGTGTTCGCCTTCGAGGACCCCTCGGGCGACATCGTGTCGTGGGCGTTCTTCGGCGCGAAAGGCGTGTCCGACGAGGTGTCCGACGCGACGGTCCGGAAGATCGTCGCCACCGTACGCCTCTACGACGACCCCACCGGATCCTGATCCGGTACACGGCTGACAAGAGGCAGTGACCTGAACGTGTCACAGGCGGCATTAGTGTTGCTGCCCATGTGGCCAGGACAGCAGCCGCCCGGGGGCGAGCAGAACCCGCAGGATCAGAACCCGTACCAGCAGCCGGGGTACCAGCAGCCGAATCCGTATCAGCAGCCCGGATATCAGCAGCAGAACCCTTACGGCCAGTCGCAGCCGCAGTGGGGGGCTCCCACGGAGCCGATCGGGGCTCCCGCCCCCCCGAGCGGCGGTGGCGGCAACAGGACGAAGCTCACCGCCGTCATCGCGGCGACGGCCGTGGTCGTGGCCGCCGGCGTCACCGGTTTCCTCGTACTCGGAGGGGACAAGGACGACGAGGCCGACGGCGGCGGCAAGAGCGCCAAGACGTCGAGTGCCGCGCCCAAGGACCCGACCTCGTCCGCCTCGGCCGACAACCCGCGCGGCGGCGAGGAGGAGAAGGCGACCGTCCCGGGCTGGAACGTCGTCATCAACCCCAAGTGGGGTACGGCCTGGGACGCCCCGTCCGACTGGACGGTCGAGTCGCCCGACACGTTCATCGGCTTCGAGGACGAGCAGAAGGACGACGGCTCCGCGATCATCGGCATGTCGGCACCCGCCTACTACAAGGACAAGTGGTGCTCGTCCGACGACGACAAGGACGGCAACAAGGACTACACCCGGCTTGCGGCGGCCGGCACCAAGGGCCAGAACGGCGCCAAGAGTCTCGCCCAGGCCGCCCGCAGCGACTCGGCGACGTGGGCCTTCGCGGGCTACACGGGCCAGTCGAAGGCCGAGGAGAAGAAGATCAAGATCGGCAAACCCAAGGACTACACGACGAAGTCCGGCCTCAAGGGCAGCATCGCGACGAGCTACACGACCGGGGTCGAGAAGAAGAACAAGTGCGACTCCAACGGCAAGGCCACGACGTTCGCCTTCAAGAACTCCAAGGGTGACTTCGTCTCCTGGAGCTTCTACGGGGCGAAGGGCGTCGACGAAGAGGTGTCGGAGGAGACGATCATGAAGATCGTCGACACGGTACGGCTGCACGGGGAACCGACCGGCTGACCGGGACCCACCGGCGCCCGCACGGACGGGCGCCGGGCCACGGACCCCTGCCGCTCCCGGCCCGCGCGGTCACGGCCCCGCCCGACCGCGCCGCGTGCCCGTCACGGGACCGCGCGGGGGCGGGACCGTGCCCGTCACGGTCCCGCCCCGCTCATCCGATGCCGAAGGCTCCGCTCGGCGGAACCGGGGACGGGACCGCGTCTGTGTCGTGCACGGGCTCGGCGGTGCCGATGAAGTCCCGTAGCGCCGCGCCGTGTTCCACGCGCGCGGGGAAGGCGTCCGAGGCGGTACGGCGGGCCAGCGCGGCCGTGTCGAGCGGCCGGTGGGAGGCCAGCAGCACCGCGTTGCCGAACCGGCGCCCGCGCAGCACCCCCGGTTCCGCGATCAGCGCCAACTCCTCGAACACGGTGGCGAACGTGGCCAGCTGGGACCTGAGGAAGGCGAACGGCGCCGCGTCGGCGAGGTTGGCGAGGTAGACCCCGTCGGGGCGCAGCACCCTCTCGGCCAGCCGCGCGTACGTCACGGACGTGAGGTGGGCGGGGATCCGGGAGCCGCCGAAGACGTCCGCGATCACCACGTCGGCGCGGCCGGGCTCCGCGTCCTCCAGCCAGCCGCGGGCGTCCGCTCCGTGCAGGGTGATCCCCGCGTCTCCGGGCACCGGAAGACACTCCTCGACCAGGGCCAGCAGGCCCCGGTCCGCCTCCATCACGTCCTGCCGCGAGCCGGGCCGGGTCGCGGCGAGATACCGGGGCAGGGTGAGCGCGCCGCCGCCGAGGTGCAGTACGTCGAGCGCGGCCGCGGGCCGGGCGACCAGGTCCAGCACGTGCCCGAGCCGGCGCGCGTACTCGAACTCCAGGTGCGTGGGCACGTCCAGGTCGACGTACGACTGGGGCGCCCCGTCGACCGTGAGCAGCCATGCCCGGTCCCGGTCGACGTCGGGCAGCAGCTTGGCACGCCCGTGATCCACGTCCCGCGTCACGGGTATCGGCTCGTCCACGGATCCATTGTGCCGTGAGCGGCAATCCGTCACGGCGCGCGGGGAAGCGTGTGCCCGCCCGTCCCCCGGAGGGACGGGCACACGCGCCGGTCAGCCGACGGAGGTCACCGTTCCGGCGCCGACCGTCCTGCCGCCCTCGCGGATGGCGAAGCCCAGGCCGGGCTCCAGCGGCACCTCGCGGCCCAGCTCCACCGTCATCGTGACGGTGTCGCCGGGCCGCGCGAGCGCCGTCCCACCGAGGTCGACGTCCCCGACCACGTCCGCGGTGCGGATGTAGAACTGCGGCCGGTAGCCGGTCGCCACCGGGGTCGTACGGCCTCCCTCGCGCGCCGACAGCACGTACACGCGCGCCGTGAAGCGGCGCGCGGGCGCGACGCTACCGGGCGCGGTGACGACATGCCCGCGTCGCACCGCGTCGCGCGGCACCCCGCGCAGCAGCAGCGCCACGTTGTCGCCGGCCTGGGCCTCCTCCATGGGCTTGCCGAAGGTCTCCAGGCCGGTGACGACGGTCTCCACGGACGCGCCGAGCACCTCGACCCGGTCGCCGACGCGGACCGTGCCCCGCTCGACGGCGCCGGTCACGACGGTGCCGCGCCCGGTGATCATGAGCACGTTCTCGACGGGCAGCAGGAACGGCGCGTCGAGGTAGCGCTCGGGCATCGGCACGTACGTGTCCACGGCGTCGAGCAGCGCGTCGATCGACGCGGTCCAGCGCGGGTCCCCGTCGAGCGCCCGGAGCCCCGACACCCGGACGACGGGTACCGAGTCGCCGCCGTAGCCGTGCGCGGTGAGCAGCTCGCGGACCTCCAGCTCCACGAGGTCGGCCAGCACCGTGTCCTCGCCGTCGTCGACGGCGTCCGCCTTGTTGAGGGCGACGACGATGTGGTCGACGCCCACCTGCCGGGCCAGCAGCACGTGCTCGGCGGTCTGCGGCATGATCCCGTCGAGCGCGGACACGACGAGGATCGCCCCGTCGAGCTGGGCGGCGCCCGTCACCATGTTCTTGACGTAGTCGGCGTGGCCCGGCATGTCGACGTGCGCGTAGTGCCGGGTGTCGGTCTCGTACTCGACGTGCGCGATGTTGATGGTGATGCCGCGCGCGGCCTCCTCCGGGGCCCGGTCGATCCGGTCGAACGGGACGAAGGCGGAGGAACCGCGGTCGGCGAGGACCTTGGTGATGGCGGCGGTCAGGGTCGTCTTGCCGTGGTCGACGTGACCCATCGTGCCGATGTTGAGATGCGGTTTGGTGCGGACGTAAGCCGTCTTGGGCATGGCTCTGCCTCGAAGCCTCTTCTGCGGGAAACGCGTGATGGTCCCGGCGGGCGGGACGGGGACCCCGAGAACCTGCCGACCCTCCCCCTGCGGGGTCCGCCGGACGATCCGGGGAGGGTCAGCTTCGTGCGCCGTCGACGGCGGCGAGGATGACGGGGACGGCAGCCTTCGGGGCATCCGCGACCGCGGATGCTGCGAGGAGGAAGGCGTGCCGGAACATGAGACAGATCATCGCCGACGCGTGACGCCACGTCGAATGGTTTTGGGACTGGGGGAGTTGTCGCCGCGGCGGCCGGGCTCCGCGCACCCGCCTCCCCGCCGATGCCCCGGCTCCTCCGTGCCCCCGTGACGCCGGGACGCTGTGACGCCCGGATGCCGGGACGCTGTGACGCAGGTGAGACGGACCCTACGGCGATCACACACATTTGTCGGTTAGTGTCACCGGATGCTCGATGCCACCACCCGCTCTGGGGGCACCGCCACGGCCTCTCCCCCGGCCACCGCTTCCGTCACGGCGCCCGGCGTCGCGGCGCCCGGTGTCTCGGCGCCCCTCGCCCTCGACCCGCCGAGAGCCGCGGGTTTTGCCGCCCGGTGCACGAGAGCACTGCTCTCCCCCTGGTCACGGCTCTCGCTGCTCGTGGCGCTGCTGGGCGGTGCGGCGTCGTGCGTGCTGCTGTTCCAGCCGCAGCGGCTGCTGTCCGACGGCTGGCCGCCCCAGCTCGGCGGTGCCGCGGCGGCGCTGGTGTTCGCGGTGGCGTACGGACTGTGCACCGTCGCGTTCGTACCCCGGCCGCTGCTCAACCTCGCGGCGGGCGCCCTCTTCGGCTCCCAGCTGGGGATCGGAGCCGCGCTCGCGGGCACGGTGCTCGGGGCAGGGGTCGCCTTCGGACTGGGCCGGATCCTCGGACAGGACGCCCTGCGCCCCCTGCTGCGGGCCCGCTGGCTCAAGGCGGCGGACGGTCAGCTCAGCCGGCACGGCTTCCGCTCGATGATGGCCGTCAGACTCTTCCCGGGCGTCCCGTTCTGGGCGGCGAACTACTGTGCGGCCGTCTCCCGCATGGGCTGGCTGTCGTTCCTGCTCGCGACGGCCCTGGGCTCGATCCCGAACACGGCGGCGTACGTGGTCGCCGGGTCCCGCGCCTCGGCGCCGACGTCACCGGCGTTCCTCATCGCGATGGGTTTCATCGCGGTACCGGCCCTGGCGGCCACGGTCGTGGCCTGGCGCAAGCGCCATCACCTGCGCGGCCACTGACGCGGCGAGCCCGCTGAAGGCCCTCCGGCGCCGGAGGAGCGGGCCCGGGGCGGCGCCCCGGAATCGGGACGGGAAGGGGCGGAGGGGGCGGAAACCGCCGCAGGCGCCCCACCCGCCGCAGGCCCGCTCCTGCGCGACCGACGAGGCAGGCACAGCGGGCTGGGCCGGTGGCCCGCGCCACCCGCACGACCGAACCCGCCCCTCACCACGGCCGCCCCCGCAGATACCCCTCGACCTCCTCCCGCCCCCACACCCCGTCGGCCACGACGACCCGGTAACGCCGGGTCAGCGTGTCCCCCACTCCCAGCTCCAGCTCCTCGTGGAACGCCCACGACGGGGCGACCGCCGCGAACGGCTCCACCCGGACGAACCAGTGCGCCGGATGACCCCCGGCCCGCCCCGCGTGGTCGTTCTCCGGCGCGTGCGCGAAGACGACCGTCGCGTGCCCGTCCGCCCCGTCGTGCTCCCCCGAGTACGCGAGCCACGGCGCCTGCCGCCCCATCAGCCCGCCGTCCGCCGGACCCGTCTCCGCCCCCGCGCCCGCGCGGTCCGCTCCCTGCGAGCCGGAAGGCGCCGCCGGGCCGGCCGGCTCCGGGCCGGGCCCGGTGACCCGGCCGCCCCGGAAGCCCCTCGGCCCGCGCCAGAACAGGCCGGTGTACCCGGCGCCCTCCCGCCCCGCCGTGCCCGGGCTGCCGAACCTCAGCGGCGTGTCCCGGCGGTTGGTGACGGCCGTGGTCCAGGTCAGCGCCCACGACCGCGACCCGAGGTCGACGTCGTGCACCTCGATGCGGCGCTCCTCCTCGGCCCACAGCTCGCCGCCGTGCGGATGCCAGGTGAGCCGCTCGGCGATGACCGCCCGCCCGCCGCCCGAGGCGACCTCGTCGAACGCGACGTGCGCCATGGACCCGACCCGCTCCGGGAGTTCGAGATACCCCTGCCCGTGCACGTAGGTGTTGCCGCCCCACAGGTTCTGGCCGGAGAGGTGCGAGGCCGTCATCTGCAGTCCCTTGTGCCAGCGGTGGTCGTTGGGGCGGTAGTCCGTGACGACGTCGCCGGCCAGCGTCCGGAGCGGGTGCAGATACGGTTTCGGGGCCTCCCAGGCCGCCTCCGGACGGTAGACGTAGCTCAACAGCTCCACGCCGGTGACCGGTTCCGTGACCGTGATCCGGTCGCCGAGGACATGGACGACGCGCAGGCCGTCCGGCGGGGTCGCGCTCACGGGGCCGCCTTCTCCCCGGCCGGGGTCCCGCACGGGCCCCGGTCCCCGGCGGAGACGGCCGCCGGCGCCCAGCCCGGCGCTCCGCCGTGCAGCGCGGTGTAGTAGGGATCACCGGGGCCGATGTCCCCCGCCCGTACCGTGGTGTCCGTGAACGCCGACTTGTAGAGGGCGGTGATCAGTTCCAGGCTGTTGCGGCCGTCGGCGCCGCTGGCACGCGGCCGCTCGCCCGCGCGCATGCTGGCGACCAGCTCCCGCAGCTGGGCGAGGTGGGAGCTGGGCACGTCGGTGCCGAAGTCCCGCCAGGCCGCCACGTCCGCCTCGGCGGTGCCCGGAGCGGGGGTGATGCGCCAGTCGGCGTTGCCGTGTCCGTAGAGGTGGGTCAGTTCGACGGTGGCGCGTTCGCAGTCGATGCGGATGCGGCTCACCTCGTCCGGGCTGAGCACGCTGTTGACGACGGTGGCCATCGCGCCGTTCCCGAAGCGGACCAGGGCGGTCGAGACGTCCTCCGTCTCCACGTCGTGGACCAGGCGCCCGGCCATGGCGCGGACCTCGCTCCACGGCCCCAGGAGGTCGAGCAGCAGATCCATCTGGTGGATCCCGTGTCCCATGGCGGGGCCGCCGCCCTCGGTCCGCCAGCGCCCCCGCCACGGCACCGCGTAGTAGGCGGCGTCGCGGTACCAGGTGGTCTGGCAGTGGGCGACGAGCGGACGGCCCATGCTCCCTGAGGCGAGCAGCCGCCGTACGTGCCGTGCCCCCGAACCGAAGCGGTGCTGGAAGACGATGGAGGCGTAGGGACCGCCGTGCGTCCCCTCCTCCGCCTCGATGGCGTCGAAGTCGGCCGGCGTCGGCACCGGTGGCTTCTCGCACCACACCCAGGCCCCGGCCCGCAGCGCGGCGACGGTCTGCTCGCGGTGCAGGGTCGGCGGGGTGCAGACGGCGACGAGGTCCGGCCGCCGCTGAGCGAGCATCAGGTCCAGGTCGGTGTAGGCGTGCGGGATGCCGCCGCTCGCGCAGAACGCCTCCACCGCGGCGGAGTCGATGTCGACGGCGGCGACGATCTCGACCTCGCCCTCCGCGGCGAGTTCGGCGAGGGCCGGCAGCTGGCAGAGGCGCGCGATGGCGCCGGTACCGACGACGGCGGCCCTGATACGCCGGCCGTCCAGCGGCGCCGGGCCCCGGCCGGGGGACGGCGTGGGACCGGGAGCGGCGAGGGACGCGGAAGCCGTCACGGAACCGGCCGGGGTGCGGGAGGTGGGCATGGACGTGATCAGCGCTCCATCGAACGGGACGTCGGACGCGGACCGGCACTCGCCGTTTCGGAGACCCGATGACAGCAAGCGCTTTCTCCGACTGCCGCAACGTATGCGCCGCTCCGGGTTCCGGTCAACACCGCTCCCGCGCCGCCTTCCGGGTGACGCGGCCGCCCCGCCGGTCCGCCGTGAGCAAGCACATACGGTGTGCGTAGCCGACCGGTAGCGGAGTGTCAGTCCCTGCCCCTAGGCTTGCGCCCATGTCCCGCGATGTCACGCCCCTTGGTTCCGTGCGGTCTGCCGCCGCGTTGAACGAGCAGATCCGCGCGCTGTGGACGCGCGCGGGCGGTTCCCTGTCCCCGCAGGAGCGCAGGGAGTACGAGCTGCTGGTCGTGCGATGGGCGGAGGCGATACGCGACGAGGTCATCGAGGCGGCGTGAGACCGCCGGGGTGAGCGCCCTTCTCCCCGGCGGCCGGCCTCCCCGTGCCCCCGCCGGCTCCCGCCCGCCGCGCTCAGCGCCCGCCCGACACCCGCAGTACGGCCCCCGTGGCGTACGAGGCGTCCGGGGACAGCAGCCAGGCGATGGCGGCGGCAATCTCGTCCGCCCGGCCGGGGCGGCGCAGCGGGACGGTGGCGGCCGCGCGTGCGGCGCGTCCCGGGTCGCCCATGGTGGCGTGCATCTCGGTGTCGATCACTCCCGGCGCGACCGCGTTGACGCGGATGCCGTCGGGGCCGAGCTCCTTGCCCAGTCCCACGGTCAGCGCGTCGATCGCCGCCTTGGTCGCCGCGTAGTGCACGTACTCGCCGGGGCTGCCCAGGGTGGCGGCCGCCGAGGAGACGTTGACGATGACGCCGCCCCCCGTGGCCGTCATGGACCGGGCGGCCCGGCGGGAGCAGAGCAGCGTGCCCAGCAGATTGACGTCCACGACCCGGCGCAGCACGGTGGTGTCGGTGTCCGTGAGCCGGCCGAGCGGGCCGGTCACCGCCGCGTTGTTCACCAGGCCCGTCACGGGGCCGAGTTGCGCCTCCGCGGTGTCGAAGAGCCGTTCCACGTCGGCCTCGACCGCGAGGTGTCCATGCGGACGGTGACGCAGCGCGCCCCGGCCGAGCGCACCGCGAGGGCCGTCGACTCCGCGGCCTCGTCGTCGCTGACGTACCCGATCGCCACGTCGTGCCCGTCGGCCGCGAGACGCCGGCTGGTGGCGGCACCGATCCCCCGGCTGCCGCCCGTGACCACCGTGACCGGACGTGACATGCGTGCCTCCTGGCGTCGTCGGGGACCGCGCCGTGGCGGTCGCGCCGTAGAGGCCGCCGCGCAACGGATCGCGTCGTGACTGATCACCTCACGATCGCAGACGGCCACGAGGCGAACCGATCCGGCCCGGCCATGTCCGGACTGGATCACAGCCCGCCGGGTACTGGCCCTCTCACCAGGCCGGATGCCTGACCGCCCCGCCGGCGGACGCCCCCTGTCGGAGATCCACTCGGGCGCGCACACTGGAGACCACGCACGACGAGGGAGGCCACCGCATGAGGTTGCCAGACATCCGGGAGCCGGTCGTCGGCCGTCGGTCCGGCCGACGCTCTCCCGGGCGGCCCTCCTCCGGGCGGCCCTCCTCCGGCCGGTGGCAGGACCGGCTCGGCTCCCGCTGGTGGCGCGGTGCCGCGGCCCTGGCGGCGGGAGCGATACCCGCCGTCGCCTTCCCCGCACCCTCCCTGTGGTGGTTCGCGTACGTCGCCCTGGTGCCCTGGATGCTGCTGGCCCGCTCGGCCCCGATCGGCCGGCGGGCCGCGTACGACGGCTGGCTCGGCGGGCTCGGTTTCATGCTGGCCGTGCACCACTGGCTGCTGCCGAGCCTGCATGTGTTCACCGTCGTCATCGCCGCGCTGCTCGGGGCGCTGTGGGCGCCCTGGGGCGCGCTCGTGCACCGGTTCCTCGCGGGGGTGCCCTCTCACGGCCGGGTCGGGGCGGCGCTCATGGTGCTGCCGTCGGGCTGGCTGATGGTCGAGCTGGTCCGGTCGTGGCAGGGCCTGGGCGGCCCGTGGGGACTGCTCGGGTCGAGTCAGTGGCAGGTGGAACCCGCCCTGCGGCTCGCGTCCGTCGGCGGCGTGTGGCTGCTCAGCTTCCTCGTCGTGGCCGTCAACGTCGCCGTCACCGTGCTCGTGGCCGTGCGCCGGTCGCGGATGCCCGCCGTGGCCGGGCTGGTCGCCACCGCCGCCGCCACGTCGGCGGCGTGGGTGTGGTCGCCGCGCCCCGATCTCGACGGCAGCGTCGCCGTCGCGGTCGTCCAGCCGGGGACGGTCGCGGACGGCATGGGCAGCGCCGAGCGGCGGTTCGACCGGGAGGAGGCGCTGACCCGGAAGCTGGCGGGGCGCGACCCCGATCTGATCGTGTGGGGCGAGAGCAGCGTCGGCTACGACCTCGCCGGGCGGCCCGACCTCGCGGACCGGCTCGCCGCGCTGTCGCGCCGGACGGGCGCCGACATCCTCGTCAACGTGGACGCGCGCCGCTCCGACAGCCCCGGCATCTACAAGAGTTCGGTCCTCGTCGGTCCGCACGGGCCGACGGGCGACCGCTACGACAAGATGCGGCTCGTCCCCTTCGGCGAGTACATACCCGCGCGGTCCCTCCTCGGCTGGGCGACCTCCGTCGGCAAGGCCGCCGGCGAGGACCGCAGGCAGGGGACGCGGCAGGTGACGATGGACGTGGGGCACGGACTGCGCGTCGGCCCCATGGTGTGCTTCGAGTCCGCCTTCCCCGACATGAGCCGTCATCTCGCCCAGGACGGCGCCGAGGTGCTGCTCGCCCAGTCGTCGACGTCGAGCTTCCAGCGGAGCTGGGCGCCCGAGCAGCACGCCTCGCTGGCCGCGCTGCGGGCCGCCGAGACCGGCCGTCCGATGGTGCACGCCACCCTGACCGGCGTCTCGGCGGTCTACGGCCCGGACGGCACCCGCGTGGGCTCCTGGCTCGGGACGGGGACGAGGGGATCGGCCGTGTACGAGGTGCCGCTGGCCCGGGGCGTCACCCCGTACGTCCGCTTCGGCGACTGGCCGCTGGGCGTGGCGCTGCTGACGCTGGCCGCGCTGTGCGCGGCCGAGGGCGCGCAGGCGTTCAGGCCGCGGCGGAGCTCTCCTCTACCGCACGTACCACCCGTTCGCACAGCTCATGAGTCTCCAGCGCGTCCCGGGCGCTGAGCACCCTGCCCTCCCGCACGGCGTCCAGGAAGCCGGTGACGCACTGCTCGATGCCGCGCTGCCGCGCCACCGGCACCCAGTCGCCGCGCCGCCGCACGGTGGGCTGCCCCTTGTGGTCGACGACCTCGGCGAGGTGGAACACCTGCCGCTTGGTGTCCTGCCCCGAGACCTCGAGGATCTCCTCCGTCGAGCCGCTCAGCCGGTTCATCACACCCAGCGCGGTGAAGCCGTCGCCTGCGAGTTGCAGGACGACGTGGTGCAGCAGCCCGTCCCGCGTCCGTGCCCGCACGGTCACGTCGTCGATCACTCCCGGCACCAGGAACCGCAGGGTGTCCACGACGTGGATGAAGTCGTCGAGGATCATCGTGCGGGCCTGCTCGGGCAGCCCGACCCGGTTCTTCTGCATGATGATCAGCTCGCGCGGGTGCTCGGCACACTGGGCGTACCCGGGCGCGAGGCGCCGGTTGAAGCCGACGGCCAGGCTGACGCCGCGCTCCTCGGCGAGCCGTACGAGCCGCTGCGATTCGGCGAGCTCGTAGGCGATCGGCTTGTCGACGTAGGTGGGCACTCCCGCCTCCAGGAGCCGGCCGACGATCTCCGGGTGCACGGCCGTGGGCGCGTGCACGAAGGCGGCGTCGAGCCCCTGGGCGATGAGCCCGGAGAGGTCGGTGTGGCAGCGCTCCGCCGGGACATGGAGGCTGCCGGCGACCCTGGCGAGCGTCGCGGGCGTCCGGGTCTGGAGGTGCAGCTCGATTCCCGGCTGGACGGCGAGCACCGGCAGATACGCCTTCTGCGCGATGTCACCGAGTCCGATGCAGCCGACCTTCACGGGGGTCTCCTCAGGGAATGCGTACGGGCTTGCCGACCTCGCCGGAAGCATACGGCCGGCCGGGGCGGACGCCGGCCGGGGGCCCCGCCCGCGGGGACCGTCCCGGTGCCGGAGCGGGCGCGCGCGTACCCGGCCGACGCCACCCGCGACGGGCCCCGGCCCGGGTGCGGGCCGGCTTCCTCGGCGCCGCCTGCGCAACCTGTCCGAAAACAGCTGGGCAGGACGGGTGGAGCGCTCACTCATGCGGGGCATCCTGCGCCTGTCCGCTCCCCAAGGGCTGCCCGGCGCAGCAGAGTTGCCCGGGTGTATCGAACGACGACCACCGCAGCGCTCCTGGTCACCGTGGCTGTCACGGCCCTCTCCGGCTGTATGACCGTCCACCGGCCGTCCCCTTCCGACCCCGCCGCCGGGCAGCACCGTCCGCCTGCGCCGCACGCGGACGGCAGAACCGCTCCCCCCGCCGTGCAGGGCCCGGCGGGCGAGGCCCTGCAGCGCGTCGGGCCGCCCCGAAAGCCCACGAAGGGCGAGGCCGCCCCGTCCCGGACGGCCTCACACGCCCCTGCGGCACCGGCCGCTCCACCGCACCGCCCGCACACCGACCCGCGCCCCGCACCCCGCCACGCCGTACCGCCCGGCGTCCCGGTGGCGCCGCCGCGCAAGGTGCCGCGCAACGCGGACGTCTGCGCCCTCGGCCGCACCTACGGGGGCTGGAACCCGGGCAGCCCGGAGTCCGTGATCTGCAAGGGGACGTACGGAGGCTGAACCCTCCCCCTGCCCTCGCGGCAGGGGAAGGTGACGGTCAGGGCCGCTGTCTCGGCGGTCCCGGCATCCAGCCGCCGGGCCCCCGGGGTCCGGGAGCGGGGCCCGCGTCGCCGTCGCCCTCGCCGTCGAGGCGCCGTTCCAGACGGGTGAGGGCCGCACGGACCCCGTCGCCGTAGGCGTCGTCGCCGAGTGCGCCGACGGCGCCGCGGGCCCGGCGCAGATGACCGCGGGCGGCCTCCGAGCGGCCGAGTCTCACGTAGTCGGCCGCCAGGTTCAGATGCAGCGACGGATAGAACGCGCGGACCGCGAGCGACCGGTGCTGCTCGGCCAGGCGGTCGTCGGTGAGTTCCTCGGCCGCCGACAGGGCTCTCAGGTCCCAGGCGAGCTCGTCGGCGGGGTCGTCCTGGGTGTCGGCCATGTAGTGGGCGAGGGTGCAGCGGTGCAGGGGGTCACCGGCCTCCCCGATCTCCGCCCACAGGTCGTGGAAGCGGAGCCGGGCCTCCTCACGGTCTCCCCCGTGGTGCAGCATGACGGCCTGCCCGATCCGGGTCATCATGGCGTCCGGCGCCGCCTGCTCCCGCTGCTCCGCCACCGCGTCCTCCACACTCGTCACCGTCGTGCACGAAGCCGGGGCCTGCCCGGCGCGACCGCCGCGGCGCGGGACCCGGCCCGCACGTCCGCTTCGATCAGTCGTCGTCGCGGTCGTCGTGGCGCACCCGCGACCCGGCCCGCCGGACAGACCCTAGAGCCTGACCGGCCGAATCACACCGGAGACACGGCTCCCTCCCCCGCACCGGTCGGCACGGCGGTCCGGCCGGAGGGCGGCGGGGCGGCCCACCGCCGGTCCCTCCCCCGCCCGGCCGCGCCGGACGGTCTCAGCCGAGGTCCGGAATGCGCCAGTCGATCGGCTCGTGGCCCTGCGCGGCCACCGCCTCGTTGATCTGCGTGAACGGGCGCGAACCGAAGAACCGCTTCGCCGACAGCGGCGAGGGGTGCGCCCCCTTCACCACGACGTGCCGCTCCTCGTCGATCAGCGGGAGCTTCTTCTGTGCGTAGTTCCCCCACAGGACGAAGACCGCCGGGTCGGGGCGGCCGGCCACCGCGCGGATCACCGCGTCGGTGAACTTCTCCCAGCCCTTCCCCTTGTGCGAGTTGGCCTCTCCGGAGCGGACGGTCAGCACCGCGTTGAGCAGCAGGACACCCTGCTCGGCCCACGGCATCAGACAGCCGTTGTCGGGGATCGGGGTGCCCAGCTCCTCCTTCATCTCCTTGTAGATGTTGCGCAGCGACGGCGGGGTGCGCACTCCGGGGCGGACGGAGAAGCACAGACCGTGTCCCTGGCCCTCGCCGTGATAGGGGTCCTGGCCGAGGACCAGCACCTTCACCCGCTCGAACGGCGTCGCGTCCAGGGCGGCGAAGACCTCCTCGCGCGGCGGGTAGACGGGACCCCGCGCGCGCTCCTCCTCCACGAACTCGACAAGCTCCTTGAAGTAGGGCTGCTGCAGTTCCTCGCCGAGGACGCCGCGCCAGGACTCGGGCAGCATGGCGGTATCGGTCACGTCAACTTCCTCCGGTGTGCGGTTGCTTCACGACCGCACAGCGCGCGGCCGCCGTGCGGGCGCACAGGGTGCGGCCGCGCCGGCACCACAGAACCTACCGCCGCCCACTGACAATCGGACCGGGGGCCGCCAGGGCCCGGCCCCGTCCGCGGGCGGGCGGGGGATCACCAGCTGGTCTTGCGGTGCAGCTGCCACATCATCATGATCGTCGAGGGGTCCAGGGCCTGTTCGCTGCCCGCGATCTCCTCGCTGGCCGCGATGAACTGCTTGCCCTGCCACAGCGGCAGCAGCCGGACGTCGTCGACGAGGATCTGCTGGGCCTTCTCGAACTCCTTGACCACGGCGCCGCGGTCGCTCTCGCGTCGCGAGCGGGGCAGCAGCACGCCGGTGATCCGGGGGGCGTCGTAGGGCGTGCCGAGGGCGTTCTCCCGGCCCACGAACGGCGCGATGAAGTTCTCGGCGTCCGGGAAGTCGGGGAACCAGCCGCGCCCGAACACGGGGTACTCGCCCTTGCGGTAGCCCGCCTCGTACGTCTTCCAGGGGCGGCCCTTGACGGTGACGTCGAAGAGGCCGGACTCGTTGAGCTGGCGCGCGATCTCCTTGAACTCGGGCGCGGTCTCGGAGCCGTAGCGGTCGGTCGTGTACCAGAGCGTGAGCGGGACGCGTTCGGTGATGCCCGCGTCGAGGAGGATCTTGCGGGCCTTGGAGGAACTGGGGTCCCCGTAGTCGTCGAAGAAGCCCGTCGTGTGGCCCGTGAGGCCCTGCGGGACCATGGAGTAGAGCGGGTTGACGGTGTCCTTGTAGACCTTGTGGGCGATCGCCGCCCGGTCGATGATCTGAGCGACCGCCTTGCGGACCGCGGGCTTCTCGGCCCACGGGTCCTTCGGGTTGAACACCAGGTAGCTGATCTCGGTGCCGGCGCCCTCGATGAGCTGGACGTCCTCCTCGGCCCGGTCCTGGAGGGAGACGATGTCCTTGGAGGCGAGACCGCGGAAGGTGACGTCGATGTCCTTCTTGCGCAGGGCGTCGACCATGTCGGCCGAGGTCGTGAAGTAGCGGATGGTGACGGCGTCGTTCTTCCGGTCGGCGTAGCCCTTGTAGTGGTCGTTCTTGACCAGTTCGGCCTTCTCGCCGTCCTTGTAGGACCGCAGGCTGTAAGGCCCGGAGCCGAAGACCTCGCCGTCCTTGCGGATCGCGTCGGCCGGGTAGTCGTCGGGGTCGACGATCGACATGGCGGGCGTGGCGAGGACGAACGGGAAGGTGGCGTCGGGCTTGTTGAGGTGGAAGAGGAGTTCGCGGTCGCCCCTGACCTGGACGCGGTCGAGACTGCCGAGCAGACCGGCGGGGCCGCCCTTGAGGTTGATCTTCCTGATCCGGTCGATCGAGTACTTCACGGCCCGGGCGTCCAGGGTGTCGCCGTCGGAGAACTTCATGTCCTCGCGCAGCACACACCGGTAGGTGAGGTTCGTGTCGTCCGTGAAGCGGCAGCTCTGCGCGGCGTCCGGCTGCGGCTCGGTCGCGCCGGAGGGGTAACTGAGCAGCGTCTGGTAGATGTTGCGGAACAGCTCCCAGGAGCCGTCCCAGGAGGCGGCCGGGTCGAGCGTGCTGGGCGCGCTGGTCGTGCCCACGACGATCGGTCCCTCGTCGTCCGAGGAGTCCGACGACAGGACACCGCATCCGGCCACCAGCGATATCGACGCGATGACTGCCACCTCACGCAGGCACCGATTCCGGTTGAACACGCGCACGCTCCTCGATCTGCCGTACCAAGGGTCGGCAGACCATACCGCAGTGCCCCGCCGGGTGAACCCTTTCCCGGCGGGGCACTTGATCAGCATGTTTATGACTACGTTGTCATGCCCCTGTTGATCTTGGAGCGGCGCTCCGGGGGCGGCGGACCGGCCGGCCGGAGTGGGCCGGCCGGTCCGCCGTCACGGGGTCAGCCGACGCCCGCGTTCAGGAAGATGCCGCCGTCGACCACCAGCGTCTGGCCGGTGATCCAGTCGGACTGGTCCGAGGTGAGGAACGCGGCGGCGCCGCCGATGTCCGAGGGGACGCCGAGCCTTCCGAGGGGGTAGGCCGCGGCGGCCTCCGCCTCACGGCCCTCGTACAGGGCCTGCGCGAACTTCGTCTTGACGACGGCGGGCGCGATGGCGTTGACCCGCACCTTGGGCGCGAACTCGTGCGCCAGCTGCAGGGTCAGGTTGATCATCGCCGCCTTGCTGATGCCGTAGGCGCCGATGAACGGCGAGGCCGAGACACCGGCGACCGAGGCGATGTTGACGATCGCACCGCCGTTCTCGCCCTGCCATGCCTTCCAGGTCTGCTGCGCGAAGCCGAGCGCCGAGACCACGTTGGTCTCGAAGACCTTGCGCGCCACGTTCAGGTCGAGCTCGGCGATCGCCCCGAACACCGGGTTGGTACCGGCGTTGTTGACCAGGTGGTCGACCCGGCCGAAGGCCTCCATGGTGCGCTCGACGGCGACGGCCTGGTGGGCCTCGTCGTGCGCCTTTCCTGCGACACCGATGGCGCGGTCGGCGCCGAGCGCCTCGACCGCTTCCTTCAGCGCGTCCTCGTTGCGGCCCGTGATGCAGACCCTGTCACCGCGTGCCACCAGTGCCTCGGCGATGCCGTAGCCGATGCCGCGGCTGGCACCCGTGATCAGCGCGACCTTGCCGGAGAGTTCCGGACGTTCCGTCATGTCCCTGTCTCCCGGATTCAGTTGAGCGGTCCGCCGGCCACGTACATCACCTGGCCGGAGACGAATCCGGCCTCCTCGCCGGTGAAGAACGCGATGGCGTTGGCGATGTCGTCGGGCCTGCCGACGCGCTGCACCGGGATCTGGGTGGCGGCCGCGGCCTGGAAGTCCTCGAAGCCCATGCCCACGCGGGCGGCGGTGGCGGCCGTCATGTCGGTGACGATGAACCCGGGCGCGACGGCGTTCGCGGTGACGCCGAACTTGCCCAGCTCGATGGCCAGGGTCTTGGTGAAGCCCTGCAGCCCGGCCTTGGCGGCGGAGTAGTTGGCCTGGCCGCGGTTGCCGAGCGCGGACGACGACGACAGGTTGACGATCCGGCCGAACTTCGCGTCCACCATGTACTTCTGGACGGCCTTCGACATCAGGAAGGCGCCCCGCAGGTGGACGTTCATGACGGTGTCCCAGTCGGACGCGGCCATCTTGAAGAGCAGGTTGTCGCGGAGGACGCCCGCGTTGTTCACCAGGATCGTCGGCGCGCCGAGCTCCTCGGCGATGCGCGCCACCGCGGCCTCGACCTGCGCCTCGTCGGAGACGTCGCAGCCGACCGCGAGAGCCCTGCCGCCCGCGGCGGTGATCTTCTCGACGGTGTCCTTGCACGCGGCCTCGTCGAGATCGATGACCGCGACGGCCCGGCCCTCGGCGGCCAGTCGTACGGCGGTCGCGGCGCCGATGCCGCGCGCGGCACCGGTGACTACGGCAACGCGCTGCTCAGTGGTGGACATTGCTGGTTCTCCTCGCCCTTGGAAAGCCGGCCGTCGCCCGGCCCGGCTGTCTCGACAACCTCGCGGAGCCTCCGGGGAACCCCGAAGGACCTGCGGCTCACACGGTACGCCCGTCCGGTGAGCGACCGCTTAGTACCTTCGACAGACGTGACGCTAGAAGGCACGGCACCCGGTGTCAACGGCACACGGGGCCGCTGTGATCGATTACCTGACCAGCAGATCGAGCAGCCGCCGGGTCTCGACGCCCGGATCGGCGGTCAGACCGGTGTGCACGGGACCGGGCTGGACGATCGTCGACCGGGGCGCGATCAGCCAGCGGAAGCGCCGCCCCGCGTCGTCCCCGGCCGCCTGCCCGGCCTCCGCACCGCCGGCACAGACCCCTTCCACCGCCCGCAGCGCCGCGCGCACCGCGGCCACGTCGGCCCGCGGGTCCAGCGCCCGGAGCCTGGCCTCGTCCAGATGGGTGAGGGCGGCCACGTACGACCGGGCGCGGCAGTACACCAGCACGCCCGCGTTGATGCACTCCCCCCGCTCGACCCTCGGCACCACACGCAGCAGCGCGTACTCGAAGACATCACGTCCGGCCGCCCGCCCGCCCGCCGGTCCCCCGCTCCCCGGCGTCCGGTCGACGGCGGTTCCGTGTCCTGCCGTCCCGCTCACTTGTCCTCCTCGGTCACGACACGCTCATGGATGACGGCCGCCCGCGCGAGGAGCGGCTCGGCATAGGCGCGGCGCAGCGCGTCGGCCGTCTCGAAGCCGGGCTCGTCCGCCAGCCACTCCCCGGGGATCTCGGCGGTCACCTCGTCCAGCAGTTCCCTGGTGACGAGCGGCGCCAGTTCGGCCGCGGCCGCCCCGATGTCCGGGCCGAAGGGGGCCAGAGCGTGGTCGCGGGCGTCGTACGGCTTGGCGGCCGACACGGCGGCGCCGGGCCAGTGGTGGTGCCAGATCATCGTGGCGCCGTGGTCGATGAGCCACAGCTCGCCCCGGCGCACCAGCATGTTGGGGTTGCGCCAGGAGCGGTCCACGTTGTTGACCAGCGCGTCGAACCAGACCACGCGCCCGGCCTCGGCGGGGCTCACCTCATGGGCGAGGGGGTCGAAGCCGACCGCGCGGGAGAGGAAGTCCATGCCGAGGTTGAGCCCGCCGCTGGACTTGAGCAGCTCCTGGACCTCCGGGTCCGGTTCGCCGAGTCCCAGCACCGGGTCGAGCCCGATGGTCACGAGGCCGGGCACCCGCAGGCTGAGCCGGCGGGCGAGCGCGCCGCAGACCACCTCCGCGACCAGTGTCTTGCGTCCCTGCCCCGCGCCGGTGAACTTCATGACGTACGTGCCGAGATCGTCCGCCTCGACGAGGCCCGGCAGCGAGCCGCCCTCGCGCAACGGGGTGATGTAACGCGTGGCGAAGACTTCCTTGAGCATCGCCCCAGGCTACTGGGGGTGCCTCCCGCGACCCCGGACGGTCCTCCGCCGTTGCTCCGCGGCGGCGTCCCGATCGGGTGAAGTCGTGGCGCACCCACTGAACGGCGCGACCGGACCGGCCGTACCTTTCAGCAGATCCACGTCCGGCTCTCGGCAGTCCGGCGTCACGTCCGGCGAAGGGAACGTCAGCATGACCAGCGAATCGCTCCAGCCCGTATCGGCTCCGGCCCGCCGCACCGTCGTGGCGGCGGTCGGCGCGGCGGGGCTCGCCGTCGCGCTGACCGCGTGCGGGTCGGACGACACGTCCTCCGGCTCCTCCGAGGTGGGCAGTGACGGTGCGAGCAGCGGTGGCACGGGCGGCGGCGACAACGCCGCGGCCGGTGCGGCCGGTGGCACGGTCCTCGCGAAGACCGCCGACATCCCCGAGGGCGGCGGCAAGGTCTTCGCCGACCAGGGGGTCGTGGTCACCCAGCCCTCGGCCGGCACGTTCAAGGCCTTCTCCTCCAAGTGCACCCACCGGGGCTGTGCCGTGAAGGGCATCTCCGACGGTGTCATCAACTGCCCGTGCCACGGCAGCCAGTTCTCCGCCGCCGACGGCAGCGTGAAGAAGGGCCCCGCGACGAGCCCGCTGGCCGCCACCAGGATCACCGTGGACGGGGACTCGATCAAGCTGGCGTGACACGGTCCCGCGCGGTGACGGCAACCGGGCTCGGCCGGGCGTGCTGCTGTCCTCTTCCCCTTCGTCTCAGGCGCCGCGCCCGGCCGGCCGTCCGCTTCCCATCGCGCCTCACGCGCTCGCCCGGCCGGCCGTCCGGTTTCCCATCGCGCCTCAGGCGATCGCCCGGCCGGCCGTCCGCAGCGCCTGCACCGCCGCCCTGATCGACGGGCGGCGGTCCGCGTCCGCGCGCCACACCACGTACACGTGCCGCCGCACCCGCTGGCGCAGCGGCACGGTGACGACCGTGTCCGGCATGGGACGGCGGCCCAGCAGGGGCGCGATGCACACGCCGAGCCCCGCGGCCACCAGGGCGAGCTGGGTGTGCGTCTCCGCCGCGCGGTGACCGATGCGCGGCTCGACACCCTTCGAGCGGAGGGTGAAGATCAGCCACTCGTGGCAGAACTCGCCTTCGCCCCAGGTGATCCACTCGTCGTCGGCGAACTCGGTCAGGTCGACCTCGTCCCGGCCCGCGAGCGGGTGGCCGACGGGCATCGCCACATCGGCGGGGTCGTCGAGGATCGCCGCCTTGACGAGCCCGTCGGGCAGCGGCATGGGCTTGTTGTACCAGTCGAGGACCACGGCCAGATCGAGGTCTCCGCGCACGACCCCGGCGACTCCCGCCTCCGGCTCCAGCTCGCACGAGCGGACCCGCAGCGAGGGGTGGTCGGCTCTGAGCGCGGCGAGCGCGCCGGGGAACAGCCCGCGCGCGCCGGTGGGGAAGGCGGACAGCCGCAGCTCGCCGACCACCTGGCCGCGCTGCGCCTCCAGGTCCGACTGGGCGAGTTCGACCTGGGACAGGATGCGCGCGGCGTGCTCGGCGAGCAGCTTCCCGGCATCGGTGAGGCGGACGCCCCGCCCGTTCTTCGCGAGGAGCCGCTGGCCGACCTCCCGTTCCAGCTTGGCCATCTGCTGGGACACCGCCGACGTCGTCACGTGCAGTCCCTCGGCCGCGCCGCTGACCGAGCCGTGCCGGGCGAGGGCGTCGAGCGTACGCAGGCGCTCCAGGTTCAACATGTAAGCGATACTACGAGGTATCGCTCCAGAAATCTCGCTTGTGCTACGAGGTCCTCTGCCTCATCGTGATCCCATGAGCACCGCCGCCACCGCCCCCGGGGCCAGTACACCCGCAGACGCCCCAGCCGTCGCTCCCTCGGACGAACCCTCCGGGAGCCGTACGCCCGTCGCCCGGTCCACCGGCCGTCCCGGCGGCCGTACGGCCGCCACCGCGTCCGCCGCCGCACCGGTCCCCGCGCCGGCGGCCGTCCCCACCGCGCGTCGGCGCCCCGCCTCCGACTGGCGTGTCCGCTTCGTCCTCCTGTCCTCGATCTGGGGCTTCAGCTTCCTGCTGATCAAGGTCGGCACGGACGGGTTCGCGCCGTTCCAGGTGACGTTCGGCCGGCTTCTCTTCGGCTCGGCGGTCCTGGTCGCCGCGCTGCTGGTGAAGCGCGAGCGGCTGCCGCGGGGGATCCGCACCTGGGGCCATCTCGCGGTCGCCGCCTTCCTGCTCAACGCCCTTCCGTTCTCCCTCTTCGCCTACTCCGAGCTCACGATCCCCTCCACGCTTGCGGGCATCTGCAACGCGACCTCCCCGCTGTGGGGCATGGCCCTGTCGATGGTGGCGCTCTCCGAGGACCGGCCCACCCGGCGCAGGGTCGCCGGCCTCGGCATCGGCTTCGTCGGCGTGCTGACGGTGCTGGGCGCCTGGCAGGGCTTCAGCGGCCTGGACGTCAGGGGGACGACGATGGCCCTGGCGGCCTCGCTCAGCTACCCGGTCGGCTGGATATACGTCCGCCGCACCCTGGCCGGCTCCGGCCAGTCGCATCTCTCCCTGACCGGCGCCCAATTGCTCCTCGCCACCGCGCAACTGGCCGTCGTCACCCCGCTGTTCACCTCCCTGCCGAGCAGCGTGCCGGTCGTCCCGCTGCTCGCGGTCGTCGTGCTCGGCGCCCTCGGCACCGGGCTGGCCATGCTCGTCCAGCACGGGCTGGTCGCCGAGGTCGGCCCGACGACGGCCCAGATGGTCACGTACTTCGTCCCGGTCATCGCCACCGCGGCGGGCGTCGCGATACTCGGCGAGTCACTGGCCTGGTCGACGCCGGTCGGTGCCGTCATCGTCCTGGCGGGCGCGGCCCTCACGCAGGCCAGGCCGCGCTCGTGAGGGATGCGCGGCGCTCCCGCGGCCGGCGGTTCGGCGCGGGGCGCTGACGCGCCGTCACCCGTAACGGCGGGCCGGTGCGGGGCCGACGGCGGCGGCCACGGCGTCCGCGAGCGGCTCGATGTCACCCGGCCGGAGCGCCGAGACGGTGATACGGACGGCCGGGGGCGCGCTCAACCGGAAGCGGGCGCCGGGTGCGACCGCCCAGCCCGCGTGCAGCAGCCGCGCGACGGCTCCCGTCTCGTCCGGCACCGGGACCCAGACGTTCATGCCGCTGCGCCCGTGCGCCGCGACTCCCCGCCCGGCGAGCGCGGCGGTCAGCGCGTCGCGGCGCACACCGTAGGCCACCGCCACCGCCACCGGGTCCACCGCGCCGCTCGTCCACAGGTGGACGACGGCCCGCTGCAGCAGACGGCTCACCCAGCCGGGGCCCAGCCGCTGGCGTCCGTGCACCCGGTCGAGGGTGACCGGGTCCCCGGTGAGGACGGCGAGCCTCAGGTCGGGCCCGTAGGCCTTCGCGACGGAGCGGACCAGCGCCCAGTGCCGCGTGACGCCCGCGACGGGATGCAGCGGCCGGTCGACGATGCGGTGACCGTGGTCGTCCTCGACGAGCAGGGTCTCCGGGTACTCCTCCAGCACGGAACGCAGCGCACGCGCGCGTGCGGCGCTCACCGCGGCGCCGGTCGGGTTCTGCGCCCGGCAGGTGACGAGGAGGGCGCGCGCCCCCGCCGCCAGCGCCCGCCGCACGTCGTCGGCGAGGGGACCGTCGTCGTCGACGCCCACGGCGACCGTCCGCAGCCCGAGCGCGGGGACGAGGTCGAGCACGCTGCCCCAGCCGGGGTCCTCGACCGCGACGGCGTCCCCGGGCCTGAGGTGGGCGGCCAGGACCCGCTCGATCGCGTCGAGCGACCCGGAGGCGACCAGGACCGGTCCGTCCGGCACACCGTCCGCGTCGAGGTCCGCCCTGGCGAGCCGCGCCAGCTCCGGCTCCACGGCGTCCGCCCCATAGACCACCGGCTCCTTCTCGGCCTGCCGGGCCGCCGCCGCGAACGCCTCGGCGAACCCGGGCAGCAGGGCGGGGTCGGGGTTGCCGTCGGACACGTCCCGCACACCGGCGGGCACCTCGACGCGGATGTGGTCGCGCCCCGTCGTCGCGGGCTTGGAGCGGACGCGGCTGCCGCGCCGGCCGGCGGTCTCGATGACCCCGCGCTCCCGCAGCGTGCGGTACGCGGCCGCGACCGTATTGGGATTCACCCCGAGGTCGGCCGCCAACTCCCTCATGGGCGGCAGCAGTTGACCCGGCTGCAGCTCCCCGGAACCGACGGCACCCTCGACGCCGGCGGCAATCTCGGCTGCGCCGCGCCCTGTGATCCGATACTCTCCTAGCACAAAGACGATTATGCACTAGTGCAATGGGAGTACGCAATGCCGGAGACGGGTACCCAGCAGGCCACGACACCGCCCGCCGCCTACACGCCGACCGACCGCACCGTCCCCAGCCGCTCCCGGGAACGCGCCGCGTACGACCACGAGACGGTGCACGCGATACTCGACGAGGGCTACGTCTGCCATCTCGGGTTCGTCCGCGACGGAGCGCCGGTCGTCCTGCCGACGCTGTACGCGCGGGTCGGCGACCGCCTGTACGTGCACGGTTCGACCGGCTCCCGCCCGCTGCGCATGACGGGCAAGGCCGAGCCGGGCCTCCCGGTCTGCCTCACCGTCACCCACGTCGACGGGGTGGTCCTCGCCCGCTCCGCGTTCCACCACTCGATGAACTACCGCTCCGTCGTGGTGCACGGCCTCGCCCACCAGGTGACGGACCCGGAGGAGAAGCGGCAGGCCCTGGACGCGCTGGTGGACCAGGTCGTGGCGGGGCGCTCGGCGGACTCCCGCCCCGCCGACGCCAAGGAGCTCGCCGCCACCGCGGTGATCCGGCTGGACCTCGACGAGGTGTCCGCCAAGGCGCGCACCGGCGGCCCGAACGACGAGCCCGAGGACATGACGCTGCCCCACTGGGCCGGCGTACTCCCCCTGCGCAAGGGGTACGAGGCCGCCGTCCCCGCCGCCGACCTCGCCCCCGGCGTCGAACTCCCCGGCTACCTCACGCAGCCGTGACCGGGGGCAAGTCCTTCACTCGGCCGTGACCGGGCAAGGCCCCCTGAGCCGGCCGGTGGCCCCGCGCGGGCCACGACCCGTTCGGCGGCCGGTCTCGCGTGGGCGGTGCGGCCCGCGTGGGCGGTGCGGCCCGCGTTCGCGGCGGCCACTCGTCCGGCGGCGCGACCCCCGGCCGGGGGTGCGACCCGCGTGGATGGCGCGGCTCTCGACCACCGCTCCGGGTCAGACGGGTACCGTCGCCCGCTCGGCCTGCGCCCGTGCGGCTCCCGCCTCGGCGAGGGCGAGGCCCGCCACCGAACCCAGCATCAGCAGGGTGCCCGTCAAAGTCGCCGCCGTGAGCCGCTCGCCCAGCAGCGCGACGGCCAGGACGGCGGCGCTCACCGGCTCCAGAAGCATGATCACGGAGACGGTCGCCGAGCGGACGACCGCGGCGCCCGCGAAGTACAGGGCGTACGCGAGGGCCGTCGGAACCGCGGCGATGTAGACCAGCATGCCGAGCAGACGGGCGGGCTCGGCGGCGGACGGGAACAGTCCCTCCGCCAGGCCGAACGGCAGCAGGCAGAGCGTCGTGACGGCGAACGCCCCGACGGTGGTGCCGGACGCGTCGGCCCGGCCGTCGCGCCCCCACCACCGGGTGAGCAGCGTCATCACGGAGTATCCGGCGGCGGAGACCACGGCGAGCACCACACCCCACGGCCGTACCGTCGCGTCCCCGCTGCCGAGCACCAGCACCGCGAGCCCGGCCAGCGCCCCGGCCACGGCGGCGACCCCGCCCCGGCCGAGCCGCTCCCCCAGGGTCAGCCGCGCGCCGAGCGCGATCAGGACGGGACCGGCGCCGAGCGTGACGACGGTGGCCACGGCCAGGCCCGTCGCCTGGACGGCGGCGAAGTAGGCGGTCTGGAAGACGGCGAGCGCGAGCCCGGTGGCCGCGGCCCGCACGGACCTGCGCCGCAGCGGTTCACGCACGGCGGCCCGGCGCGCGGCCGCGCGGGCCGTCCGCACGCGCGGCCGGACCGAGCGGGTGGCGAGCAGCAGGACGAGTCCGCCCGCGCACCGCCAGAAGGAGAGGGCGACCGGGCCCATGTCACTGGCCCGGTAGACCAGCGACGCGGCGGCGCCCGCGGTGCCTCAGGCGACACCGGCGACGATCAGATGGAGGAGGCCCCGCCCGACGGGCAGGCCCGAAACAGCATTCGACACGTGTTCTCTCCGCGGCTACGCGGCCGCACCACCGCGCGGCCGCTCAGAAGTTCGGCAATGGACCACGTCGCGGCCGGTGCGCGGGCACCGGTACACGGAAAGGTCCTCGGACTTCGTCTGCGGGCAGCGCCGAGCGGCCCGGCCGAACAGCCGGGCGTGGTGTCCGCGGAGCCCGCGTCAGGCGGCCGGAGGCGGAAGGACGAGCGCGCGTGCGTGCATGGTCCGCACTCCAGTGGTGTCTGACACATGCCCGCGGCGTCGCGGCGCCCGGCACGCACGCTCGCGGCACCGCTCCTTCTCCCACGCTCATGTATCAGACACCCCCTGGACCGCGCCGCCACGGGCGGACAACTCCCTCTCGGCCTCGCCCGGCCCGCTCGCGACCGGGCCGTCGGACGGCTTCACCGGCGTCGACGACTGCGCGATGAAGGCGCCGGCCAGCACCACCGCGCCACCGGCGATCTGCGGAGCCGACAGATGCTCGCCGAGCAGGATCCAGGCGAGGACGGTCGCGATGACGGCTTCGAGACAGGCGACGACTCCGGCCACCTGGGGCGAGAGCCTGCGTACGGAGACCACGCCGGTGACGTAGGCGACGGCGGTCGCGATCAGCACGATCCAGCCGAGGAGCAGCCAGGCGGCGACGGCGGTGCCGTCCATGTCCGCGCTGCCCGCGAGCACGGACCAGTGCATGGTCCAGGGGCGCGCGACGACCGTCAGCACGACGGCGCCCAGGAGCAGACCGTAGGCGATGACGCCGAGCGGGTCGGGCGCCTCGTGGCCCGCGTCGCTGCCCTGGTCGGAGAGGACGAAATACCCGACCTGGCAGCAGGCGGCCCCCAGCGCGAGCAGCAGTCCGACGGCGTCGAAGCCCAGCCCCGACCACACCTCGACGACACAGGCGAGGCCGCCGACCGCGAGGACGACGCCGAGCGCCGCCGCGCGGGTCACGGGCCGCCGCTGGACGAACTTCACCCAGCCGAGGACCAGCGCCGGTGCCAGGTACTCGACGAGCAGGGCGACACCGACGGGGATCCGGGAGATCGCGGCGAAGTAGCAGGCCTGGACCCCGGCCACGGCGAGCAGGCCGTACCCGGCGAGCAGCGCGGGCCTGCGGAGGAGCAGTCCCCGGTGGCGGACGGCCCACGGCAGCATGACCAGGGCGGCGCCGGCGACCCGTAGCCACACCACGTGGAGCGGGGAGAGACCGGCCTCGATCAGCGGCTTGGCGGCGACGCCCGATCCTCCGAACGCGACCGCCGAGACGAGCGCGAGGCCGAGGCCGACGCTCTTGCCGCTGTGGCCCTGACCGCTCGTACTGCCTGAGCTGCCTGAACTGCCTGTACTGCCCTGAGACGACGTGTGCACCGGCACATGATGACAGGCCACGACAGGAGCGTCACCCCCGATAACACCTGTCTCAGAGCATGGACCCCGGCGACCGGGCAGGCCGGCCGTGCTCAGAAGCCGGCACCGCCGCCCGGGGCCGGCTGCCCGCTCACCACACGGGTACGGGGCCGGCCGCGCTCCGTGCCTTCCGCCACCCGTGCCACCCCACCCGCCTCCGGATCCGACGCCGGGTCCGACGCGGCATCCGTCCCCGTGCCGTCAGCCGCAGCGGCCTCGATCCGGTGCGCCAGCCCGGCCGCGTCCACGCCCACGCGGGCGATCACTTCCGCTGCCCGCGACCGGGGGTCCACGAGGACGGCCGCCAGCAGGTCGAGCCCCCGGGGATGCGCGTCACCGCGTCGCCCGGCGCGCTCGCACGCGTGCTCCAGCGCCTCCGCCGCCACGGGCGACCAGCCGGCGCCGGGGGCCGTCACCGGCGCCGTTCGGGACACCTCGGCCGCGCTCTGCCAGCGCAGCCCGTAGCCGATGCTGCGCTGCACGAGGTAGCCGAGCAGCCGCGCGAGGTGCTGACCGTCCTCGAAGACCGCGCGGACCCCGGGGTCCGACTCCAGCAGGGCGTGCAGCAGGTGGGCCGTGTCGATCTGCCGGTCCCCGTCACGCACCGCCCTTCTGCGCGCACCGGCGACCACCGAGGCCAGCTCGGCAGTGAGCCTGGCGTCGATTTCCGCGTGCTTCGGACCGCTCCCGGCGGCCGCTTGCTGGGAAGTTCGGGATCGCACTGTCCCACCTCATCAGCCTCTCCGGGCGAACACATCCTCGGTGGGCACCATGTTCCCGTCCCACGGAGGTAGTGCACGGGCGGGCGGTCCTCCTTCTTACGGATGACATCGCGCCGACATCGTTTCAGGGGCGCGCGCCGCCTCGTCCCACACCCGGCGCGTACCGCCGGACGCCCGCCGCTCAGCACGACCCCGGCCTGCCGCCGGCCCCACCCGGTCCGTCGGCGCGGCATGACGAAGGCGTCCCGCTGAATCGCTTCAGTGGGACGCCTCACCGGGCCGGGGCCCCAGGCCCCCGGCCGGTCAGTCCTCGTCGGCGAGGATCAGGTACAGCTTCTTGCGGGCCTCGTTGATGACCGAGAGCGCCTTCTCGCGCTGGTCCTTGCTGCCGGTCTTCCAGACCTGGCCGAAGGCCTCCATGAGACCGAAGCCGGCCTGCCGGATCTCGTTCAGGGATTCCCAGTCGACCCCGCGCCCGGCCTCTTCCCACGGCGCCTCGGGCCCCTCGTCGGCCGCAGCGCGGCCCGACTCGGTGAGCGAGAACAACTTCTTGCCGCCCTCGCTGGCGCTGGTGATCAGGCCCTCGTCCTCCAGCAGCTGGAGGGTGGGATAGACCGAGCCGGGGCTGGGCTTCCACGCCCCGCCGCTGCGCTCGGCGATCTCCTGGATCATCTCGTAGCCGTGCATGGGCCGGTCCTTGAGCAGGGCCAGGATCGACGCGCGTACGTCGCCGCGCCGCGCCCTGCCCCGGGGCCCGCCCCGGCCTCCCCGTCCGCCCCAGGGGCCGGGGCCGAAGCCCGGTCCACCGAAGCCGGGGCCGCCGTGTCCACCCGGCCCGAAGGGCCCGAAGGCCCCGCGCAGCCCCTCGAAGCCGCCCCGACCCCGATGGCCCGGACCGCCGTGCTGTCCATGTCCGTGTTCGTGTCCGTAACCGAATTCCGGCCCGAATGCCTGTCCATGGGAACGCATCGCCATCACTCCATTCCATCGTTGATCGATCGCGATGCCTCAACGATATATCGCGAACTCGCGTCCGACAACCCCCTGGAGAACCTCGCGGGAGCCCACCGAGGTCTCCGCGTCCGCGATTTACATAAACTATGAATATAAAAAGACTATGCTTCGACCATGAGTCGTCACGACACCGAATCCGGTGCGTCCGCCGCCATCGGGGCAGCCCTCTACGGCCTGGCCACCAGGGCCGCGAGACGCCTGCCCCGGGACATGACCCTGACCTCCGCCGCGACCCTGGCCACCCTGGACCGGACCGGCCCGCGGCGCATCACCGATCTGGCGGCGGTCGAGGGCGTGACCCAGCCCGCGATGACCGCCCTGGTCCGGGTGATGGAGGAGTCCGGCCTGGTCGAGCGGCGGGGTGACGCGTCCGACAAGCGGGTCACCCTGGTGTGCCTGACCGAGGCCGGCGCCTCCTATGTCCGGACGCGGCGCCAGGCGGGCGTCCACGCGTTCGAGCGGCTGATCGGCGAGCTCACCGGCGACGAGGTCGAGGCGCTGGTGGCGGCCCTGCCGGCGCTGAGGCATCTGGCGGAACTCGAAAGCCAGGACCGCGAAGGGCCGAGGCAGTGACCGGGCAGCCGGTCGGCGGGAGTGCGGTGAAGGCGTTCCCGGTGGCACGCTCCGAGACGCGGCTGCTGGTCCCCGCCCTGATGTTCATCGCTCTGGTGGTGGCGGCGGTCGCCAGCCTCGGGACGCCGCTCATCACCAGCGTGGCGACCTCGTTCCACGTCTCGCTCGGCAGCGCCCAGTGGACGCTGACCGTCGCGCTGCTCAGCGGCGCCGTCGCCACGCCGGTCCTGGGCCGCCTAGGAGCCGGCCCTCACCGGCGCGCCACGATCCTCGCCACGCTGATGGTCGTCGTCGCCGGCAGCACGCTCACCGTGCTGCCGCTGCCCTTCGCGTGGCTGCTGGCCGGCAGGGCGGCCCAGGGCGTCGGGCTCGGGCTGACGGCGCTGATGATGGGCGTGGCCCGGGACCACCTCCCCGAGAAGCGCGGCGCGGCCGTGATCGCCCTGATCTCGGTGGTCTCGGTCATCGGGGCCGGCGTCGGCTACCCGCTGGCCGCACTGCTCGCCGAGTTCGGCGGGGTACGGGCCGCCTACGGCCTCGGCCTGGTCGTCACCGCCGCCGCCCTCCTGACCGCGTGGCGTTCCATGCCCGAAGCCCCCGAGGGCCGCTCCGCCCACGTGGACGTGGCAGGCGCGGTCGTCCTGGCCGCTGCGCTGCTCCTGGTGCTGTTCCTCGCCGGCGAACGGGATCTGTGGAGCCGGCACCTCGCCATGGCGGCGGGCCTCGCCGTCGTCGCGGTGGTGCTGCTCTGCTTCTGGGCCGTCATCGAGCTGCGCAGCACGACGCCCCTGGTGGATGTGCGGGCGGTGCGGCACCCGGCGGTCGCCGGGGCGAACCTCGCGATGTTCTTCGGCGGGATCGGCATGTACCTCCTGCTCACGCTCATCACCCGGTACGCGCAGACGCCGCACGGCGCCGGCTACGGTTTCGGGCTGACGACCTTCGTCGCCGGGCTGGTCCTCGTCCCGTTCTCTGTGCTGGGGTTCGTCGCCGGCAAGCTCACGCCGCGGGTCCGGACGCGGATCGCCGACCGCCTGCTCCTGGCCGGCAGCGCCGTCGTGGTCGGCGGCGGGTTCGCCCTGTTCGCGGCGGCCCGGTCGGACCTGGCCGAACTGTTCGCGGCGATGGGCGTGCTCGGCTTCGGCGTCGGCGGCTTCTCGGCCGCGATGCCCGGCGTCATCCTGGCCGTCACCCCCACGAGCGAGACGTCCAGCGCCATGAGCTTCAACTACGTCGTCCGCAGCGTCGGGTACTCCCTGGGCAGCGCCATCGGCGGCCTGATCCTCGCCGCGGGCACCGGCCCCGGCCGCCTCTTCCCCGACGACAGCGCCTACACCACCGCGGCGCTGGCCGGCATCGGCGCCATGGCGATCACGACGCTGGCAAGCCTCGCTCTCGCCCGCCGACGCACGTCCGAGACCAACCCGTAAGTCAGATGCGCTCATTTCCGACACTGGAGGTTCCATGCCCAAGGGCTACTGGGTCAGCGTCTACCGCGCCATTGCAGACCCTGCGAAGCTGGCTGCTTACGACAAGCCGGCCGGTCCGGCCGTCGCGGCCGGGGGCGGTCGGGTCCTCTCCCGCGCCCAGCCGGGTCGTGGCGTATGACGCCGGAATCGCCGAGCGCACCATCCTGATCGAGTTCGACAGCTTCGAACAGGCCGTCGCGGCGCGCGAGAGTGCGGCCTACCAGGAGGCGCTGGCCGCCCTCTCCGACGGCGTCGAGCGCGACTTCCGCATCGTCGAAGGCATCGACTGACCTAGGTTCTTTCGTTCGGATCAGGCCGGGCTCGCGGGGTCCGGCCTGATCCGAACGAAAGACCCTGGGTTCCGTCTCGACACGTACGGTCGCCGCGGGCCACCGGGGTGGCCAGGGACCAGATCGTTCAGGGCGTGGGACGGGTGAGCCCTCGAAGGCGGTCCAGATCCCCGGGATTGGCCTTGGCCTGCGGCCCTGGCCGCCCTCTAGCGTCGTCCTATGCGCATCCGAATCGTCGACGCCTTCACCGACCGCCCCTTCTCCGGCAACCCGGCCGGTGTGCTCCTGCTGGACGCCTTCCCCGACGACGCCCGGCTCGGGAACATCGCCCTGGAGGTCAACCACGCCGAGACCGCGTTCGCCCACCCTCTCCCCGGGGGAGGCGAGGCCGACTGGGCGCTGCGCTGGTTCACTCCCGCCACCGAGGTCGCGATGTGCGGTCACGCCACGCTGGCCACCGCGCACGTCCTGCACTCCACCGGCGCCCACCAGGGGCCGGTGCGGTTCGCCACGCGCAGCGGGGTGCTCATCGCCACGCCGCACGAGGACGGGTCGATCACCCTGGACTTTCCGACCGCGCCGCTCACCCCGGTCGACGTCCCGGCGGGCCTCGCCGAGGCCCTGGGCGCGGAGCCGCGCTCGGCCCTCGACACCGGCCCGAACGTGGGCGACCTGCTGGTGGAACTCGCCGACGAGCAGACCGTCCTCGATCTCGCCCCCGACTTCCGGGCTCTCACGCGCCACTCCGAGCGGGGCGTCATCGCGACCGCCCTGGCCGCCGATCCGTCACACGGCTACGACTTCGTCTCCCGCTGCTTCTTCCCGAACGTCGGCATCGACGAGGACCCGGTCACGGGCAGCGCCCACACGGCCCTGGCCCCCTTCTGGTCCGAACGTCTCGGCAGGGCAGGTCTCACCGGGCGTCAGGCTTCGCGCCGCTCCGGGCTCGTCCGCACCGAGGTCCGCGGCGAACGCACCCTGCTCACCGGCCGCGCGGTCACGGTCATCGAGGGCGAACTGCTCGCCTGACGATCACGCCGGGCACCCTGAGGCCGCACGCCGGAGCGTACGGCGCCCGACGCTCCGGGCGGGCGGCCGTCACGGCGTGGGCAGCCACCCGACCCGGCCGGCCAGCAGGGCGTATCCCACGAAGGCGCCGATGTCGAGCAGCGAGTGCGCCACCACCAGCGGCCCGACGCGGCCCCAGCGGCGGTACAGCCAGGCGAAGACCACACCCATCGCCATGTTGCCGACGAAGCCGCCGACGCCCTGGTAGAGGTGGTAGGAGCCCCGCAGCACCGAACTCGCCACCAGAGCGGTGCCCGGGCTCCAGCCCAGTCGGTCGAGGCGGCGGAGCAGATACCCGACGACGATCACCTCTTCGAGGACCGCGTTCTGGATCGCGGAGAGGATCAGCACCGGGTACTTCCACCACACGTCGGGCAGGGCCTCGGGCACCACGGTGAGGTTGAACCCGAGGCCCCGGGCCGCCAGGTAGAACGCGATGCCGGTGCTGCCGATCACCGCCGCGAGCGCGGCGCCACGGCCGAGGTCGGACCACGGCCGCGTACGGTCGAACCCGAGCGTGCGCAGCCCCTCTCCCTCGCGCACCAGGAAGTGCGCGACCAGCGCCACGGGCACCAGCGCCGAGGCGATGCCGAAGAGTTGCCAGGCCAGGTCGAGCCAGGGGCGCCCCGGAGCCGCCGACGCGTTGAGGGTCGCCGCCTGGTCCTTGAGCCCGCCCGGTTCGGTGACCGACCCGACGAAGCTGATCAGCGCCGACACCCCGCTCGCGCCGAGCGAGAGGGCCAGCACGAGGATCGTCTCGTCACGGAGGATCTGCCGTGGGGACCGCTTCACCGGAAGGGATGCGCCCGCCGGCCCCGGCTCCGCCTGCACTGCTGCCTCCCGCTGAGTAGTCCCGCACCACCGCCCCGCCGGTCCGGCTCTCCGACGACTCGGCGACGTGACGCGTGACGACGTGACGCGTGACGACGACGACGATCGCGTGCGACAGGCCGGCGAGGCGACGGGGCGACACCGCGGGGAGGTCACAGCATGCCCGACGCGCCCGTCACGGACGGCACCGGCCCCCGGTGACGGGCGCGCCGCTCGGCGCGCGGGCGACCACGACAGCGGCCCGGCCGAGGCACCCTGAGCTTCGGCCCACAGCCCCCCGGCGTCGGGCCGCTCACCCACTCGCCCGGCGGGACCCTCCGGGCGTCGTCCGGGAGATGCCGAGAAGAAGGTGTGCCGCCCTCACCCCAGCGGCACGGGCTCCTACAGCCCCACCGGCCAGGTGTGCACGGGCTCCCCCAGCCGCGACAGCTCGCTGTAGCGCCGGGTCGTCGCGGCCAGGGCGGCCTCGCGGTCGAGACCCTTCTCCAGCGCCCGGTGGAAGGTCGCGGCCTGCCAGCTCGCGCCGTTCGTCCGGCGGCGGCACCCCTCCTCGATCACTCCGAGGTAGAAGTCCCGGTCGGCGGGCTCGATGCCCCAGGCGTCCAGCCCCGCCGCGGCCAGCGGCAGCAGCTCGTCGCGCACCAGGTGCACGGCGTCCACCTGCGCGGTCCCCGCGTACCGGCCCCGGCGCGGCCACTCGAGGCGCGCGTCGATCCCGTACCGGCAGGCGGCGTCGAAGTTGGCCTCGGCCGCCTCGAACGGCAGCCTCGTCCACACGGGCCGCGCGTCCTCGGCGAGGGCGCGGACCACCCCGTAGTAGAAGGCGGCGTTGGCGACCACATCGGTGACCGTGGGTCCCGCGGGCAGGACGCGGTTCTCGACACGCAGGTGCGGCGCGCCCTCGGCGATCCCGTACACGGGCCGGTTCCAGCGGTACACCGTCCCGTTGTGCAGGACGAGTTCGGAGAGCTGCGGGACGCCTCCCTCGTCGAGCACCTTCAGCGGGTCCTCTTCGTCGCAGATGGGCAGCAGCGCCGGGTAGTAGCGCAGGTTCTCCTCGAACAGGTCGTGCGCCGAGGTGATCCACCGCTCGCCGAACCAGGTCCGCGGCCGCACTCCCTGCGCCTGGAGCTCCGGCGGCCGGGTGTCGGTGGACTGCTGGAACAGCGGGGGCCGCGACTCGCGCCACAGCTCGTGACCGAAGAGGAACGGGGAGTTGGCGCCGAGGGCGACCTGCACGGCCGTGACCGCCTGCGCCGCGTTCCACACGTCCGCGAAACGCCCGGGAGTGACCTGGAGGTGGAGCTGCACCGAGGTGCAGGCCGCCTCCGGGGCGATGGACTTCGACGTACAGACCAGCCGTTCGACGCCGTCGATGTCGAGTTTGAAGTCCTCGCCGCGGGCGGCCACGATCTGGTCGTTGAGCAGGGTGTAGCGGTCGACGTCGGACAGGTTCGAGGAGACCAGGTCGTCCCTGCCGAGGGTCGGCAGAATGCCGATCATCACGATTCCGGCGTCGAGCTCCTTCGCTTTCCGGTGGGCGTACGCCAGTGACGTGCGCAACTCCTCGGCGAGCCGGTCGAAAACGCGGCCGCCCAATCGGTGGGGAGCGATGTTGACTTCCAGGTTGAACATGGCGAGTTCTGTCTGGAAATCCTGACTGGCTATGCGCTCCAGTACTTGTCCGTTCATCATTCTCGGCATGCCGTCCGGACCCGCCAGATTCAACTCGATCTCCAGGCCCATCAGATTCCTGGGCCGATCGAACCGCTGCTCGTCCAGCAGCCGCGCCAGCCCCGTCAGACACTGCTGGAGCTTCTCGCGGTAACGCCGGCGATCGGACAGGTCGAACGGCCCTGCCACGACCTTTTCCCCCATCGAAGTGTCCTTCCTCGGATGGGCAGGCCGACACTCCGGCCGCTGATGTCCACGGTCACGGAGGATGATGCCCCCCAAACGCGATCCATAACGCCCCCCGGACTGCCCGCCGGCCGCTACCCTGGACCGGACAGGCTCCAGGCACATTCACCGGGCATGAAGCACCACGCAGTTTCAGCTCACTGCGGCCTCGTGAAAAACGCCGACGACAATCGGCCGACCGCATCGGCGGCATATTCCGAGGTCATCGCCGAGTACCCGTCCGGAATCGGGATGAAACCCTTCGTTTTGCCGACCTGATAACGCCTTGTTCTTCATATTGACGACGGGTAGCTGAAACACCATGTGAACACCTGTCGTATAAACTTGCCGAACGAGGCAGAGAGTTGGCGCTCGCGGTCGTGGGTCCTGGCGTCGAGTCGACGTGCGGCAGGCATCACCTTGATGGCAGGGTCCGGCCCCGCCACCTCTGACCTCGAGAGCTGACAGCGCCGTCCGCCCCCGCCCTCGCGCCACTGTGCCTGTCGAATTGAGAGGCGATCCACCATGCCCCTGCTTGTCCCGCCGGCTCCCGCGCCCGCCCTCCGCACCGTCCTCACCGCTCTCGGTTCCCCCACCGCGGTCAGTGAGGCCCGCACACCCTCCCTGCGGACCGCACAGGGACCCTGCACGCCCGATCTCCCCCTGCCGGTCCACGTCCTGGACCAGGCCACTCCGGCGGGGACGCCGACCACCCGGCTGGCCGGATGGCGCTTCCTCATCCGCTCGGGCGACCGCGCGGTGGCCGCCGCGGAGACCGTGCTGACGCCCGACGGCTGGGCCTTCTCCCGCTTCTTCGAGGGGCCGTACATCGCCGCGACCGAGCGCGCCCTGCGTCAGGCGGAGAGCGTGCAGCAGCCCTACCAGGCCCGTCTGCTGTCCGTACCCGAGCTCTACATGCTCACGCTCTGGCTGCACGGCGACCTCACGGCGGACGGGGACACCGGCCATCCCGCCGCCACGGACCTCCTGGTGCCGCTCGCCCCGGCGCCTCCGGGCATCGCCTCCCACCGTCCGCACCGTGTCGCCGACCTGCTGCCGGTCCTGACGCTGCGGCTCACCCCCGCGCCCCTGCTCAGCTCGCCCGCCTGACACCCGGCCCGCACCGCACCCCCGCCGCCGCACACCCGTGCCCCGCCGCCGCCCGCCGGCCGCGGGGCACGCCGGCGCCCGGACCAGTCCCATACGGCCACGCCGAACCACCCGAAGGGACAGTGCAGTTGCACTGAACCGTCCGCGTGGGTGACGCGTCATCAACCTGTGAGAAGCGCTGCTGCCAAATCCCTGCGGATTGACGCCCGTAGGGCAACACTGGGTCCTGACCACACACACAAACGGGGGGCGGCATGAGTACATCAAGCCGCAGGACAGACACCACAGCCATCACTCACATCACCACCCAGCGAGAGATCCCACCCATGTGCCAGCACCAACCACCGTGTCCCTCAGCCGACTCCGCCGACCGGGAAGCCGCTGTCCTCGTGGCACACCACCCGGAGCAGGGCTGGAGCCTGCTGTGCAACGGCGTTCTGATCTTCGAGGACACCGGTGAGCTCCTGCCGGACGGGCAGATCATCGCCCCGCACCGTCCGCTGGGCGCCGACACGGTGATGACGGCGGCCTGAGCCGTCCGCGCACCACTCACCACCGAGGGCGGCCGCGGCCGCCCTGACAGACGAGGGGCCGGCCCGGAGACACTCCTCCGAACCGGCCCCGACGCATGTCCGTACGCGACTACTCGTCGTAAGCGTCCAGCGGCGGGCAGGAACAGACCAGGTTCCGGTCGCCGAAGGCCTGGTCGATGCGGCGCACCGGCGGCCAGTACTTGTCGGCGGCCGAGACCCCGGCCGGGAAGACGGCGTCCTCGCGGCTGTAGGCGTGCGTCCACTCGCCGCCCAGCGACGCCGCGGTGTGCGGCGCGTTCCGCAGCGGGTTGTCGTCCGCCGGCCACTCGCCCGCGCCGACCCTCTCGATCTCGGCACGGATCGCGATCATCGCGTCGCAGAACCGGTCGAGCTCACCGAGGTCCTCGGACTCGGTCGGCTCGATCATCAGGGTGCCGGCCACCGGGAACGACATGGTCGGCGCGTGGAAGCCGTAGTCGATCAGGCGCTTGGCGATGTCGTCGACGCTGACGCCGGTCGCCTTGGAGAGCGGGCGCAGGTCGATGATGCACTCGTGCGCCACCAGCCCGCCGGGGCCCGTGTAGAGCACCGGGTAGTGCGGCTCCAGGCGCTTGGCGACGTAGTTCGCCGACAGCACGGCCACCTGCGTGGCCCGCTTGAGGCCCTCGCCGCCCATGAGACGCACGTACGCCCACGAGATCGGCAGGATCCCCGCGGAACCCCACGGCGCGGCCGAGATCGGGCCGACGCCCGTCTCCGGCCCGGCGGCGGGCTGCAGCGGGTGGTTCGGCAGGTACGGGGCGAGGTGGGCGCGGACACCGACCGGGCCGACACCCGGGCCGCCGCCGCCGTGCGGGATGCAGAAGGTCTTGTGCAGGTTCAGGTGGGAGACGTCGCCGCCGAAGTGGCCCGGCTTGGCGAGGCCGACCAGCGCGTTCAGGTTGGCGCCGTCGACGTAGACCTGGCCGCCCACCTCGTGCACCTGGGCGCAGATGTCGGCGACGTGCTCCTCGAAGACACCGTGCGTCGAGGGGTACGTGATCATCAGCACGGCGAGCTCGTCGCGGTGCCGCTCGATCTTGGCCCGCAGGTCCTCGACGTCGATCTCGCCGTCGTCCGCGGTCTTCACGACGACGACCTTCATCCCGGCCATCACGGCGCTCGCGGCGTTCGTCCCGTGCGCCGAGGACGGGATCAGGCAGACGGTGCGCTGTTCGTCGCCGTTCGCGCGGTGGTACCCGCGGACGGCGAGAAGACCGGCCAGCTCGCCCTGCGAACCGGCGTTGGGCTGCAGCGACACGTTGTCGTAGCCGGTGACCTCGGCGAGGCGCTCCTCCAGCTCACGGATGAGCGTGAGGTAGCCCTGGGCCTGCTCGGCGGGCGCGAAGGGGTGCAGCGAGCCGAACTCGGGCCAGGTGACCGGCTCCATCTCGGTGGTCGCGTTGAGCTTCATCGTGCAGGAGCCCAGCGGGATCATGCCGCGGTCGAGCGCGTAGTCCCGGTCGGAGAGCCTGCGCAGGTAGCGCAGCATCGCCGTCTCGGAGCGGTACTGGTGGAAGACCGGGTGGGTGAGGTACTCGTCGGTCCGCAGCAGCGCCGCGGGCAGCGCGTCCGCCGCCGCCCCGTCCAGCGCCTCGATGTCGCCGTCGACGCCGAACGCGTCCCAGACGGCGGTCAGCCGCGCCCGCGTGGTCGTCTCGTCACAGGCGATCGACACGTGGCCGGCGTCGGCGAGGTGGAGGTTGACCCCGCCCCGGCGCGCGGCGGCGACGATCTCGGCGGCCTTGCCGGGCACCCGAACGGTCAGCGTGTCGAAGTAGGCGCCGTGCACCACCTCGGCCCCGCCGGCCCGCAGCCCCTCGGCGAGGACGGTGGCGTAGCGGTGGGTGCGGCGAGCGATCGTGCGCAGTCCCTCGGGGCCGTGGTAGACGGCGTACATGCCGGCCATGACGGCGAGCAGCACCTGCGCGGTGCAGATGTTGCTGGTGGCCTTCTCGCGCCGGATGTGCTGCTCACGGGTCTGCAGGGCGAGGCGGTAGGCCTTGTTGCCGTCCACGTCGACGGAGACGCCCACCAGCCGGCCCGGAAGACTGCGCGCGAAGGTCTCGCGGACCGCCATGTATCCGGCGTGCGGGCCGCCGAAGCCCATCGGGACGCCGAAGCGCTGCGTCGTGCCGACCGCGATGTCGGCGCCGAGCTCGCCGGGCGAGGTCAGCAGCGTGAGCGCGAGCAGGTCGGCGGCGACGGTGACGACCGCGCCGAGCTCGTGCGCCTGGTCGACGAGGGGCTTCAGGTCGCGTACGGCACCGGAGGCACCGGGGTACTGGACCAGCACACCGTTGATCTCACGCTCGGCGATCCCCGCCGGGATCCCGTCGCTGAGGTCGGCGACGACGACCTCGACACCGGCCGGCTCCGCGCGGGTCTGTATCACCGCGATCGTCTGGGGCAGGGCGTCCGCGTCGACGAGGAAGAGGCCCTTCTTGTTCTTGCCCATCCGCCGGGACAGCGCCATGGCCTCGGCGGCCGCGGTGCCCTCGTCGAGCAGCGAGGCGCCCGAGGTCGGCAGGCCGGTCAGCTCGGCGACGACGGTCTGGAAGTTCAGCAGCGCCTCCAGGCGGCCCTGCGAGATCTCCGGCTGGTAGGGCGTGTACGCCGTGTACCAGGCCGGGTTCTCCATGACGTTGCGCAGGATCACCGGGGGCGTGAAGGTCCCGTAGTAGCCGAGCCCGATCATGGAGCCGAGGACCTCGTTGCGGTCGGCGAGCTCGCGCAGTTCGGCGAGCACCTCGGCCTCCGTGCGCGCACCGGGCAGGTCCAGGGCGTCGGCGTTCTTGATGACGTCCGGCACCGCGGCGGCCGTCAGCTCGTCGAGCGAGCCGTAACCGACCTGCGCGAGCATCTTCGCCCGGGCCTCGGAGTCGGGGCCTATGTGACGCTGCTCGAAGGGGATTCCCTGTTCGAGCTCGGAGAGCGGAATGCGACTGGCGGTCATTGAGGAGGCCTCCTGGTCGATACGACCTTCGAGGGGCACCACGGCACGGGTACCCCGACGGCCTCCCCCTCTGTCATATCAACCTGAGAGCTTCACCGGTCCGCCCTGGGGCGTGCCGGTTTTCACCGTCGGTGAGAGCGGAAGCCGTCGACACCCGCTCTGCTTTCCAGAGTGACCTCGTCCATGCGGTACGTGAGCCTGAGAGATTCCGGGGAGGATTTGCTCCTTCGGCGCCTCCGGTGTCTTCCGGAGGACTCTCCCGCACGGGGTCAGCGGCCATCGCCAGCCTACCAGCGGGGAGGGAGCACGAGTCCTCGAGTGGCCGCCTCACGGGATGTGCCCTTTTGTAGTGACTAGGCACGATGCACGCAGTGACGCAGTGACGACGGGCGACCTTGTGGAGGGACCGTGCAGACCGACATCGATCCGCGGAGCCTGATCGGCCGCAGGGCGTTCGACCGCAACGGCACCAAGATCGGCACGATCGACGAGGTCTACCTCGACGACGCGACCGGCGCCCCGGAGTGGGCGGCGATACGGACCGGTCTGTTCAGCAGGGACGCCTTCGTGCCGCTGGAGCCGAGCGAGCTGGTCGAGGGCGCGTTGCGCATTCCCTTCGACCGGGCCCTGATCAAGGACGCCCCCGACTTCGGTGTGGGCCGCCATCTCTCACCCGAGCAGGAGCTCCAGCTCTACCACCACTACGGGCTGGACGTCGCCTCCCCTCCCCCGCCGGACCGCGACTTCGGTCGGCTGGCGGGCAGCGGCGAGACCTGATCCGCGGCCTGGTCCGCGGCCCGGTCCGCGGGCCGCGCCGTCGCGGGGCCGGGCTCGGCGGCGGCGGCCGGGTCCACCAGCGGCAACGGATCCGCCGGCTCCAGCTGAGGGTCGTCCGTCCGGAACGTCCGCACACGGCCGGGCGCCGAGTACGGCGTCTCGAAGCGGACCGTGACCCGCCCGACCCCGCTGCCCTGCACCCACCCGTGCCCCCACTCCGCGTGGCGCACATCGTGACCCGCGGGCCATCTCCGCTCGGCCGGCTCCGCCGGTGCCCCGGCCGGCCCCGCGGCCGGGGCGTCACCGACCGGTTCGCTCCCCGCGTCCTTCTCGGCCCCGGCACGCTCCTCCGCCGCAGCGGCCTGCGCGAACAGGTCCTCCTGCGTGTAGTCGGCCAGCCCCGTGACGCCGACCCCGAGCAGCCGCACGCCCCCGGTCGTGTCCACCGCCTCCAGCAGCCGCGCGGCAGCCTCCCGCACCACCGCCGGATCGTCCGTCGGTCCCCTCAGCGTCTCCGAACGGGTCAGCGTGGAGAAGTCGTACCGCCGCACCTTGAGCACCACGGTCCGTCCCGACCGTCCCGTGCCCCGCAGCCGCCCCACGCACCGGTCCGCGAGCCGCTGCACCTCCACGCGGACCCGCACACGGTCGTGGATGTCGACGTCGTAGGTGTCCTCCACCGACACGGACTTGCTGTCCCGCTCCGCCACCACGGGCCGCTCGTCCTGGGCGAGCGCCATCGCGTACAGGGCGTGCCCGTGGGCCTTCCCCACCAGCCGCACCAGCTCGTCCTCGCCCGCCTCGGCGATCTCCTCGACGGTGGTGATGCCGCCCCGCCGCAGATGGTCCCCCGTCGCGGGCCCGACGCCCGGCAGGGTGCGCACGGACATCGGACCGAGCAGCGCGCGCTCGGTCCCCGGCTCTATCAGGACGAGGCCGTCCGGTTTCGCCTGCTCGGAGCCGATCTTCGCGAGCATCTTGGAGGCGGCGAGCCCCACCGAGCCGGTCAGCCCCGTCACCGCGCGGATGTCCGCGCGGAGCTTCGCTCCGGCCAGCCGCGCCGAGGCGGCGTCCCAGGCGCTCCCTCCGGCCTCCAGGTCCACGAACGCTTCGTCCAGGCTCAACGGCTCCACCAGCGGGGAGAGCTCTCTCAGCAGCCCCATCACCTGCTCGCTGATCTCGCGGTAGAGCCCGAAGCGAGGCACCAGATACGCCGCGTTCGGTGCCAGACGGCGGGCCTGGGCCATCGGCATCGCCGAGTGCACCCCGAACACCCGTGCCTCGTACGACGCGGTCGCCACCACGCCACGCGGGCCGAGCCCGCCGACGACCACCGCTTTCCCGCGCAGGCTCGGCTTGGACGCCTGCTCCGCCGCCGCGAAGAAGGCATCCATGTCGAGGTGCATGATCGTGGGCGCGGTTCTCACAGGTCCGATGCTGCCCTACACCACTGACAACGGCCCCGGCTCCCGCCGCCGTGGCGGCCGGGGAAGCCGGGGCCGTCGTGCGGTCCTCCGGGCGTCAGACGGCGCGGTTGCGCCGCCGCGCCAGCTCGTCCATGGGATTGTTCCCGACCAGCGTCTCGCCGGTGTCCACGCGCTCCGAGTGCAGGTGCGACAGGGCGCCCTCGACGTCCCGCCAGACCACGCCCACGGCGATCCCGAACACACCCTGACCGCCCTGCAGCAGGGCGTGCACCTCATCGGACGACGAGCACTCGTAGACCGTCGCTCCGTCGCTCATCAGCGTCATCCGCTCCAGATCACGCAGAACTCTCCCGCGCAGATGCTGGACGGTGGTGCGGATGTTCTGCAGTGACACCCCGGTGTCCAGCAGCCGCTTGACGATCTTGAGGACGACGACGTCGCGGAAGCTGTACAGCCGCTGCGTCCCCGACCCGCAGGCCGACCGCACGCTCGGTTCGACGAGGCCGGTGCGGGCCCAGTAGTCGAGCTGCCGGTAGGTGATGCCGGCCGCCGCGCACGCCGTCGGGCCTCGGTACCCCACCTTCTCGGAGGTGTCCTCGCCCCCGCCGGGCACTGCCGTCGGCCGCTGCGGAACGTGATCGGCAGCGCTGCCGTGGTGCGCGTACCCCCTGCTCGAGCGGAGCCGAGAGCTTGAGGGAGGGTACGGACCGCCCTCCCCCGGATCCAGTCCGGGGGCGCTCCCAGCCGTACCGTCGCCGCTGCTTCTCACGCCGACCTCCGTCCTTGACCTGCCTTCTCGACCGTAGGCAGTCACCCGGGGTGCGTCAACGATCGCCACACTCGGCACGCCGAGTGATAATCACCCTAGGGGTGGTTTCCCCAGCGCTCAGGCGGGGAAAGGGTGGCCGGTTGTGGTCCGCCGTGCCGAACGTCACGTCGCCGGCGGGACGACGCTCACTGGCTGTTGGTGCCGAAGTCCTCGGGCGAGATCTGGTCGAGGAACTCGCGGAACTTCTCCACCTCGTCCTCCTGCTCGTCCGGGATCGCGATACCGGCGTCGTCGAGCACACCGTCACTGCCGAAGATCGGCGTCCCGGTGCGCAGCGCCAGCGCTATGGCGTCGGACGGCCGCGCGCTCACCTCAACTCCGCTGGCGAACACCAGCTCCGCGTAGAAGACGCCCTCACGCAGATCCGTGATGCGCACTTCGGTGAGTTCCTGACCGACGGCCTCCAGCACGTCCTTGAACAGGTCGTGGGTCAGCGGCCGCGGGGGTGCCATGCCCTGCTGTGCGAAAGCGATCGCCGTGGCCTCCCCCGGTCCGATCCAGATGGGGAGGTAGCGGTCGCCTCCCACTTCACGCAGGAGCACGATCGGTTGGTTGGAGGGCATCTCGACCCGGACACCTACGACATCGAGCTCGTTCACACAGCAACCCTAGGCCGTGCTCGGGACGTTTGGGTAGTCGGGCACAGAACGGGTGGACGATCCGCAGTCCGGCGAGTGCGCCGGGTCACGGCAGCCGCACCCCCAGGGCCGTCTGCACCAGCGCGGCGTGCAGTTTCACCGCGAGTCCGGCAAGCTCCTTCGTGCGGGCCTCCGCGTGTGCCCTGGTCTGCGGATTGCGATGGCGCCGCAGAGGGGCCACGACCTGGTCGACGAGCCCCGCCTCCCGGTCGGCGGCCGCCTTCATCACCCGCAGGTGGCGCGGCTCGATCCCGAACCGCCCCAGCTCCACGACGAGCGCGGCGACGGTGACCGCCTCCGCGTCGTAGGCGCCGTCCGGCAACGGGCTGATGAGCCCGTACGACTCCCACTCGGCGAGTTCCGGTTCGCCGATCTCGGCGGCGGCGAGCAGCTCGTCACGGCCCACACGCGCCGCGGTCGGCTCCTCGGATCCCTCCAGCGGTTCGCCGGCGCTCCCGTCGCTCCTGCGCCCCAGGGGCGGCAGCCGCACCGGCTCACCACGCTCCAGCGCGTCCAGGTGCTCGCGGATCACCTTCAACGGCAGATAGTGGTCCCGCTGCATCCTCAGGACGAGGGCGAGGCGCTCGACGTCCTGGGAACTGAACTTGCGGTAGCCCGAGGCGGTCCGCCGCGGCTCGACGAGTTGCTCCGACTCCAGGAAGCGGATCTTGGAGATCGTCACTTCGGGGAACTCGTCGCGCAGCACGCCCAGCACCGTGCCGATGCTCATCAGCCCACTGTCCGCGGCGGCGGTACCGCTTCCGGCACCGCCGCTCGGTGTATGAAGCATGGACCTTCCCTGGGGGTCCCCCGGACGGAGATCCGGACGGGTCAGATGCCGCGCTGGCTCGCGTAGAACACCAGCCGGTACTTGCCGATCTGCACCTCGTCGCCGTTCGACAGCGGAACCGAGTCGATCCGCTCCCGGTTGACGTACGTACCGTTGAGGCTGCCGACGTCGGCGACCGTGAAGGCCCCGTCCGCACCGCGGCGGAACTCCACATGGCGCCGCGACACGGTCACGTCGTCCAGGAAGATGTCGCTCTGCGGATGGCGCCCCGCCGTGGTCAGCTCGCCGTCCAGCAGGAACCGGCTGCCCGAGTTGGGACCGCGGCGCACCACCAGCAGAGCCGAGCCGATCGGCAGCGCGTCGACGGCGGCCTGGGCCTCCGGCGAGAGCGCGGGCGACGGCGTCTGGCCCGTCGCCTCGGCGTCGTAGGCCTCCAGGCCCGAGATGGAGATCGTGGACGTCGTCTCGGACGGACGCTCGGGGGTCGCACCGGCCCGCAACGGCGCTCCGCAGTTGGAGCAGAACCGGCTGGCCTGCGCGTTGCGGTTACCGCACCTCGTACACACCAGGACCGACATGGACGGATCCTCCTGCCGCGGCTGCCCACCAGGGGCATGGGACGCGTACGGGTCGGGGGCAAACCCTCCACCCGTACTTGAGGTTGACGGTTCCCCGAAACCTATGCGGCCGGACTGGGCAGGGTCAACAGACGGCGCGCCCTGTCCACCGGGCAGGTCACCGCCCGGACCCGCCACCTGGTCCCGGAACAGCGGACGCTCGCCGCCCTGCCCCTCCACGTCTCCCTGACGCGGGGCGCGATGGCGGGCCGTAGCGTTGTCGCTGCCCTCTCGTGCGCTCTTGCCGAACAACTTCGCAAACAACTTCACGGGCGATTCCCCTTGACCGAAACAGACCCGCCCGTGGGGCAGGACGAACCCTGAATGACCACACCGGTCGACCCGGACACCCTCACAACGTCCGTATCCACCAGACAGTTTCCACCACGCACCACCCATTCGGTGCGCCGACCCCCCGCAACCTCCTGCCCTAGCCGGGCAACCCCCATGCACCCCGCGTTCACTGGGAGGACGACCGAGCGTAGTCAGGCCGCTCCGCGGCTCGCAAGGCGTCCACAACGATCTTCGTCGACCGCTCCACCGTGACGGTGGCCTGCTCCTTCTCCAGAGTCTGCACCACACCCCCGGGGATGTTGAGCGCCGGCTCCAGGTCCTGCGGCTTGCCGATGACCTTGAAACGGTACGGCTGGCTGATCTTGTTCCCGTCGACCTTCACCCGGCCGCCCGAATCCGTCAGGAACGTGTCGGCGACCACTCGCACGCCGTTCACCTGGATCGCCTCGGCACCGGCCGCACGCAGCTCCTGGATCGCGTCGAGCAGCATGTCCGCCTCGACCGTCCCCTTCGTGTCGTCGATCGTCACTGTGATCCCCGGGCCCTGGGCCGCCACCGTGCCCGCCAGAATGCCGAGTTGCTTCTCCTTCTCGACCGTCTGCTTGCGCGCCTCCTCGGCCTGGTCCGAGCTGTTCTCCAGCTCGGCGCGCTGGTCCTCAAGGCCTTGCTTCTCGTCTTCAAGACGCTGTGTGCGGTCGTCGAGTTCATCGAGGATGCGGACGAGATCCTCCTGGCGGGCGCCACGCAGGGCGCTGCCGCTGTCACTGTTCGAGGCCACCTGGACCGCGAGCCCGAAACCGAGGCCGAACAGCAGCAGTGCCACGATGAGTTGGGCGCGGGTCACCCGCGGTGGCCACAGCCCCTTCACGAGCCGCTGGCGTCCGGTCAGCCCGGACCCCGCCCCACCGGCACCGGCCGGTTCCGGGGCACCGGACGGCCCGGGGCCGTCCGCCGCGCCCGGTTCGGCAGCCGGGGCCCGGACCTCCTCCGGCAGTTCCCTGCGCAGAGGGCTGCCGGCGCTCTCGTTGTCGTTCTCGTCGCTCATCGGCCTCACGCCCGGAACACGTGCCGACGGATCGCCGCGGCGTTGGAGAAGATGCGGATGCCCAGGACGACCACCACACCCGTGGACAGCTGGGCGCCGACACCCAGCTTGTCGCCCAGGAAGACGATCAGCGCGGCCACGACCACGTTGGACAGGAAGGACACCACGAAGACCTTGTCGTCGAAGATGCCGTCGAGCATGGCGCGCAGCCCTCCGAACACGGCGTCGAGTGCCGCGACGACGGCGATCGGCAGATAAGGCTCCACCACTGCCGGAACCTCGGGCCGGACCAAGAGGCCGGCCACGACTCCCACGACGAGGCCCAGTACGGCGATCACGATGTGCCCTTCTCTGTGCTCGGTTCTGCTATGCGTACGATCACACTCGGTGCCGCGGGCAGCCGGACGTCGTCCCGGGCGGTGATGCTGGTCCTGATCCGGAAGTTCTCGTGCAGGGCCGCCAGGTACTGCCCGTCGGCGGTGTTCTGGAACCTGGTGCGCAGCTTCTGGCCGTCCCCCACCGCGAGCACCGTGTAGGGCGGCACCAGCGGCTTGTTGTCGACCAGTATCGCGTCGCCCGCGGCCCGGATCGCCGACAGTGCCGTCAGCCGCTGGCCGTTGATCGACACGGCCTCGGCGCCCGACTCCCACAGCCCGTTGACGACGCGCTGCATGTCACGGTCGCGGACACGGCCGGTGTCCGAGAAGCCGGAGGTTTCCCGGGGATCCCCGTCCCCGCCCTCGTCGGCCTCCTTGGCGTCGTCCACGACGAGCTCGACACCGGGGCCGTGCACTTCGACGGCCCCCGACAGAATGCCCACCAGATCGGTCCGGCCGCCGTCCCCGTCCTTCTTCAGCGCTTCGCGCTGCCGTGCGCCGACGTCGTCACGCAGGGTGTCGACACGGCCCTCGAGCTTGTCCGCCGCCGCCGTCTCGCTCTCGATGCGGTCGATGAGCTCCTCGCGCTCCTTGGCGACCACGGGAGCCGCGATCCGCGCGTTCGCCGCCCCGAGCGTGACCACCAGGGCCGCGACCACGAGACCGGCGGCGAGGCCCAGCTTCGCCCTGGCCGTCTTCGGCATCCCGGCCGTGCCCTCGGCCCTCCTGCGGGCGGCGGCCTCGGCGTAACCGTCGTCGAGGCTGTGGTCCATGACGTTGGTGAGCAGCGACATGGAGGCGTCCGGACGCGGGGGGCGCGTGGGGCTGCTCCGAACGGGGGGCTGCTGCGGCATGCCGCACATCGTCGCACGTCGTGCGCGCTACCTCCGAATGGCCCCACCGACGTGCCGGACAGGCCCCCTTGGGGCCACTTGTCCGGCACGTCGGTGCGGGGCTTCAGCCAGGCCGGTTCAACGCCCTGCGCTGTCGACGACGGCCGACCACTCGTCGAGCAGCTCCTGGGCGGAGGCGTCGTCCGGTCCCTCGGCCCACAGATGGGTGACGGCCTCGGCGGGGTCGGGCAGCACCATGACCCAGCGCCCGTCCGCCTCCACGACCCGCACTCCGTCGGTCGTGTCCACGTGCCGGTCACCGGCCGCCTCGACGACGCGCCGCATCACGAGCCCCTTGACGGCCCAGGGAGTCGCCAGATCGCGCTTCAGCACATGCGCACGGGGAATCCGCGCGTCGATCTGGCTGAGCGTGAGCTGTGTACGCGCCACCAGTCCGATCAGCCGCACGAACGCCGCCGCGCCGTCGAACACGGAGCTGAACTCCGGGATGATGAAGCCGCCCCGGCCGTCACCACCGAAGATCGTCGACTCGTCGCGCCCGACCCGCGTCAGATCGTCGGGTGACGTCGTCGTCCAGTCGACCTGGGTCCCGTGATAGGCGGCCACCTGTTCGGCGATCCGCGTGGTCGTCACCGGCAGAGCGACCCGTCCACTGCGCCGCTCGGCGGCCACCAGGTCGAGCATGACGAGCAGCGCGCGGTCGTCCTCGACGATCCGGCCCTTCTCGTCCACGAGGGACAGCCGCTCACCGACCGGGTCGAACCGCACACCGAACGCGGCCCGCGCCGACGCGACGATCTCACCGAGCCGTACGAGGCCCGAGCGCCGCGCGTCCACCGTCTCCGTCGGCCGGGACTCGTCGAGACCGGGATTGATGGTCAGGGAGTCGACTCCGAGCTTCCCGAGCAGGCTGGGCAGCACAAGCCCGGCGCTGCCGTTCGAGGCGTCCACGACCACCTTCAGCCCGGACTCCGCGATGCCCGTGGTGTCGACGTTTCTCAGCAGCGAGCCCGTGTACGAGTCGAAGACGCTGGCCGGGAAGTGCAGGTCACCGATCTCACCCGGGAACGCCCTGCGGTACTCCTGCCGCGCGAACACCCGGTCCAGCTTCCGCTGGCTGCCCTGCGACAGGTCGGCTCCTCCGCCGTCGAAGAACATGATGTCGACGGAGTCCGGCACACCGGGCGTCGTCCGGATCATGATGCCGCCGGCGCTGCCGCGGGCGGTCTGCTGTCTGGCCACCGGAAGCGGCACGTTCTCCAGGTCGCGTACGTCGATGGCGCTGGCCTGCAGCGCCGAGATCACCGCCCGCTTCAGCGCACGGGCGCCTCGCGAGTGGTCACGCGCCGTCGTGACGGTGGACCCCTTCTTCAGGGTCGTGGCATACGCTCCCGCGAGCCGTACCGCGAGCTCCGGAGTGATCTCCACGTTCAGGATCCCGGAGACCCCGCGGGCGCCGAAGAGATGCGCCTGACCGCGTGATTCCCAGATCACAGAGGTGTTGACGAAGGCGCCGGCCTCGATGGTCTTGAACGGATAGACCCGTACGTTGCCCTGGACGATCGATTCTTCACCGACCAGGCACTCGTCCCCGATGACGGCACCGTCCTCGATGCGGGCGGCCCGCATGATGTCGGTGTTCTTCCCGATGACACAGCCCCTGAGGTTGCTGTGCTGGCCGATGTAGACGTTGTCGTGCAGGACGGCCTTGTGGAGGAACGCTCCGGACTTCACCACGACGTTCGAGCCCACGACCGTGTGCTCTCGTATCTCGACTCCGGCCTCGACCTTGGCGTAGTCCCCGATGTACAGGGGTCCTCGAAGCACGGCGTCGGGGTGCACCTCCGCGCCTTCGGCGACCCAGACGCCGGGTGAGATCTCGAAGCCGTCGAGTTCGACGTCGACCCTGCCCTCGAGGACGTCGGCCTGCGCCTTGACGTAGCTCTCGTGAGTGCCGACGTCCTCCCAGTAGCCCTCGGCGACATAGCCGTAGATCGGCTTGCCTTCCTTCATCAGCTGAGGAAAGACGTCTCCGGACCAGTCGACGGAGACATCGGCCTCGACGTAGTCGAAGACCTCGGGCTCCATGACGTAGATGCCCGTGTTCACCGTGTCGGAGAAGACCTGGCCCCAGGTCGGCTTCTCGAGGAAGCGCTCGACCTTTCCCTCCTCGTCGACGATGGTGATGCCGAATTCCAGAGGGTTCGGTACGCGCGTCAGGCAGACGGTGACGAGCCCGCCCTTTTCCTTGTGGAAATTGATGAGGTCGGTGAGATCGAAGTCGGTCAGGGCATCGCCGGAGATCACGAGGAACGTGTCGTCCTTCAGCGCGTCCTCGGCGTTCTTCACGCTCCCGGCGGTACCGAGTGGCTTCTCCTCATTGGCATAGGTGAGCTCCATGTTGAGCTCTTCGCCGTCGCCGAAGTAGTTCTTGACGAGTGAGGCCAAGAACTGCACTGTCACGACGGTTTCGTTGAGCCCATGCCGCTTGAGCAGCCGTAGCACATGCTCCATGATTGGGCGGTTGGCCACGGGCAGGAGCGGCTTGGGCATGCTTGAGGTCATGGGGCGAAGGCGCGTGCCTTCGCCGCCGGCCATCACGACGGCCTTCATGTCGGAAGCGTCCTCCTTGAAGAGACGACTGTCTAGCCGACTTCACCCGTCCTGATTGTCCCGCATTCTTCGTCCGCGGGCCAACGAGCCGCTACAGCCGCACAATGGGCGAGTTCAGTCGGCCATGGCGTCCACCCTGACCAGACGGCGGACCTGGACCATGTAGAGGATCCCTGCCCACCAATACAGGGTTGTACCCCATCCGGCGAACGCCCATCCGAAAATAGCAGCGAGTGACGCGATCCACCCGTTGGAGTCACTGAGCAGCAACAACGGGAAGGCGTACATCAGGTTGAACGTGGCTGCCTTCCCCAGGAAGTTCACCTGCGGCGGCGGATAGCCGTGGCGCCGGAGGACGCCCACCATGACAAGGAGAACCAGTTCTCGGGCCAGCAGGACGGAGGTCAGCCAGAGCGGCAGAATTTCCCGCCAGGTGAGTCCGACCAGAGTGGACAGAATGTAGAGCCGGTCGGCGGCGGGATCGAGCAGCCGGCCGAGGCTGCTGATCTGGTTCCAGCGGCGGGCGAGCTTGCCGTCCAGGTAGTCGCTGATGCCGCTAAGCATGAGCACCAGAAGCGCCCAGGCGTCACTCTTGGGGCCGCCGAACTCCGGCCTGAGGATCAACCACAGGAAGACGGGCACGCCGACGAGACGCGCCATGCTGAGGATGTTCGGGATGGTGAGGACCCGGTCTGTCTGTACGCGGGTCTCCTGGACCTCCACCCGGGAGCCTCCATGTGGGGAAACGAGCCAACGATGCCCCCTGACCTTACCCGCAAGCGTTCACGCCGTGCCGCGGAGGGGGCACGAAGGCAGGGGGGTGGGCGGAAGCCCTCAACGCAAAAAAGCTCCGGCTCTCGGGCAGAATGCCCGAGAGCCGGAGCTGTAAAGGTAGTTCGGCGGCGTCCTACTCTCCCACAGGGTCCCCCCTGCAGTACCATCGGCGCTGTGAGGCTTAGCTTCCGGGTTCGGAATGTAACCGGGCGTTTCCCTCACGCTATGACCA
>NZ_JBIBFR010000010.1:254647-282093 GCF_042956125.1 Streptomyces sp. NPDC008313 | reverse complement strand
CTCACCACACCCTGCGCATGCAGAAGCCAGCCGGTACCGTCCTCCCCACCCGCCGTCTCCACCCGCGAGTGCACCGAGACCGCACGCGCCCCACCCTCGTCCGCAGCCCCCACCGCAACCTGAATCTGCACCGCACCACGCCCCGGCAGAACCAAAGGCGCCTGAAGGGTCAGCTCCTCCAACAGGCCGCAGCCGACCTGGTCGCCCGCGCGGATCGCCAACTCCACGAACCCGGTGCCCGGCAGCAGAACCCGGCCCAGCACATCGTGGTCGGCGATCCACCCGTGAGTGTCGGCCGAGAGCCTTCCGGTGAGGACGGCTCCGTCGGTGTCGGCGAGGGCGACCGCAGCACCGAGCAGCGGATGCTCGGCCGCACGCAGGCCGGCCGCCGAGATGTCCACGGCCTCGCCTCCGTACCAGGAGTCCGCCATGTACTCGCGTGTCCCCAGCCAGTAGCGCTCGCGCTGGAAGGCGTACGTGGGCAGGTCGACGCGCTGGGCGCCCCGGCCCGCGTAGAACGCCGGCCAGTCGACCTCACCGCCCGAGGCGAAGACCTGCGCGAGTGCGCTGACGGCGGTGGTGTCCTCGGCACGGACCTTGCGCAGCAGCGCGGAGAAGGTGCAGTCGTCGCCCTCCACGGACTGCTGGGCGAGCGCGGTCAGCACGGCATCGGGGCCGCACTCGACGAAGCGGGTGACGCCCTGGGCGCGAAGGGCCTGCACGCCGTCGGCGAACCGTACGGCCTCACGGACATGGCGCACCCAGTAGCCCGGGGCGCGCAGCTCCTCGGCGGACGCAACGGCACCGGTCAGGTTCGAGACCACGGGGATCGACGGATCGGCATACGTGAGCGAGTCGGCGACCGCACGGAACTCGGCCAGCATCGGCTCCATCAACGGAGAATGGAACGCATGGGACACCCGAAGCCGGGTCGTCTTCCGCCCCAGCCCCGCGAAGTGCTCCTCAATGACGCCCACAGCTGCTGCCGTGCCCGAAACCACCACGGACGACGGCCCGTTGACCGCCGCGAGACCCACCTCGTCATCCAGGAGCGACAGAACCTCGTCCTCCGTCGCCTGGACGGCGAGCATCGCCCCGCCCTCCGGCAACGCCTGCATCAACCGGCCCCGCGCCGCCACCAAAGCAGCCGCGTCCTTCAACGACCACACACCAGCCACATACGCTGCGACCAGCTCACCGATCGAATGCCCAGCCACAAAGTCCGGCCGCACACCCCACGACTCCACCAACCGGAACAACGCCGTCTCCACCGCAAACAACCCCGCCTGGGCATAGGCAGTCTGGTTCAGCAGCTCAGCGTCCTCGCCCCACACCACCTCCCGCAACGACCGCCCCAGCAACGGATCCAACTCGCCACACACCGCATCGAACGCGGCAGCGAAGACAGGGAACGCGGCATACAACTCCCGCCCCATCCCCAGCCGCTGACTCCCCTGCCCGGTGAACAGCACCGCGGTACGGCCACCCGGACGAGCCCGGCCCACCAACGCCCCGCCACGACCCTCCGCGACAGCCGCCAGCCCCGCCAACAGCTCATCGCGGCCCCGCCCGACAACCACGGCCCGATGCTCCAGCACCGACCGCGTCGTCACACACGAGAAACCGACATCCGTCACCGAAAGACCCGGACGCTCCGCGACCCACCCAGCCAGCCGCTCCGCCTGCCCCGCCACCGCCTCCACAGCCCGCGCCGACACCACCACCGGCACCACCGACGACCCGACCGCCGGGGACACGGACTCCGCAGACGGAGCCTCCGCCCCCTCCGGCGCCTCCTCCACGATCACGTGCGCGTTCGTACCGCTGAGCCCGAAGGACGAGATGCCCGCGCGCCGGTTGCGGCCCGTCCGGGGCCAGTCCCGGGCCTCGGTCAGCAGTTCCACCGCGCCCGCCTCCCAGTCCACGTTGGGCGTGGGAGCGTCCACGTGCAGGGTCTTCGGCAGGACACCGTGGCGCATGGCCATGACCATCTTGATGATGCCCGCGACGCCCGCCGCCGCCTGCGTGTGCCCCATGTTCGACTTGATGGAGCCCAGCCACAGCGGCCGGTCCTCCGCGCGTCCCTGCCCATACGTCGCCAGCAGCGCCTGCGCCTCGATCGGGTCACCCAGCGTCGTCCCCGTACCGTGCGCCTCGACCGCGTCGACATCCGCTGCCGACAAGCCCGCCCCGGCGAGGGCCTGACGGATGACCCGTTGTTGCGACGGCCCGTTGGGAGCGGTCAGGCCGTTGCTCGCGCCGTCCTGGTTGATGGCACTGCCCCGGACGACGGCGAGCACCTGGTGGCCGTTGCGACGCGCGTCCGACAACCGCTCCACCAGGAGCATGCCGATGCCCTCGCCCCAGCCCGTGCCGTCCGTGGACGCGGCGAACGACCGGCAGCGACCGTCCGAGGCCAGACCGCGCTGCCTGCTGAACTCGACGAACACCTCGGGCGTGGCCATCACCGCGACGCCACCGGCCAGGGCCAGGGAGCATTCGCCCGAGCGGAGCGCCTGGACGGCGAGGTGCAGGGCGACCAGCGACGACGAGCACGCCGTGTCCACCGTCACCGCGGGCCCCTCGAGGCCGAACACGTACGACACCCGACCGGAGGCGATGGCGCCGGTGCTGTTGTTGGCCGCGTAGTCGTGGTACATCATTCCGGCGAACACGCCGGTGGGGCTGCCCTTGAGAGTGGCCGGGTCGATACCCGCCCGCTCGAACGTCTCCCAGGTGGTCTCCAGCAGCAGTCGCTGCTGCGGGTCCATCACCAGGGCCTCGTTCGGACTGATCCCGAAGAACGCGGGGTCGAAGGTGTCCGCGTCGTGGAGGAAGCCGCCCTCGCGGGTGTATGTGGTGTTGGGCCGTTCGCCGCTGGGGTCGTAGACCTGCTCGACGTTCCAGCCGCGGTTGACCGGGAACTCCGACACCGCGTCGACGCCGTCGGCCACCAGCCGCCACAGATCCTCCGGGGAGGCCACACCCCCGGGGTAGCGGCACGCCATACCGACGATCGCGATCGGCTCGTCGTCGGAGGCGAGAACGGGGGCGACGGAGGTGAGGTCCTCCTTGGCACCGGCCACCTGCTCCAGCAGATGGCCGGCCAGGGCCTCCGGGGTCGGGTAGTCGAACACGAGGGTGGCCGGGAGCCTCATGCCGACCGCTTCGCCGACGGCGTTGCGGAACTCCACAGCGGTGAGCGAGTCGAATCCGAGATCCTGGAAGGCCCTGCCGGGTTCCACGGCCCGCGGGCCGGTGTGACCGAGCACCGAGGCCACCCTGCCCAGCACCAACTCGAGCAGTACGTCCTGCCATTCGGCCTCCGGCAGGGCGGCCAGCCTGCGGCGCAGCGCTCCCGACCCGTCTGATCCGCCGGAGGAACTGCGCCGTCGTGACACCGGCACCAGGGCGCGGAACACGAGGGGCAGGTCGTCGCCCTGTGCGCGCAGTGCGGGCACGTCGATCCCGGCGGGGACGAGCAGCGGTTCGCCGGTGGCGTGGGCGGTGTCGAAGAGGGCGAGGCCCTCCTCAGGCGTCAGGGCGTGCATACCGGTCTGGGAGATCCTCGACCGGCCGGTGCCGTCCAGGCTGTCGGCCATGCCCCCGGACTGCTCCCACAGACCCCAGGCAAGGGACTGTCCCGCGAGTCCGCGGGCGCGGCGATGGGTCGCGAGGGCGTCGAGGAAGGCGTTGGCCGCGGCGTAGTTTCCCTGGCCTGGAGCGCCCAGGACACCGGCGGCCGAGGAGAACATCACGAACATGGAGAGGTCCATGTCCGACGTGAGTTCGTGCAGGTGGAGCGCGGCGTCCACCTTGGGACGCAGTACCGTGTCCAGGCGTGCGGGGGTGAGCGACCCGAGCACGCCGTCGTCCAGTACGCCGGCCGTGTGGACGACGCCGGTCAGCCGCACGCCGTCGAGCAGTTCGGCGAGTGCGTGGCGGTCCGCCACGTCGCAGGCCCGCAGGTCGACCTCGGCGCCCAGCCCGGACAGTTCGGCGCACAGTTCGGCGGCGCCGGGGGCGGACATCCCGCTGCGACTGGTCAGCAGCAGGCTCCGTACGCCGTGCTCGGTCACGAGGTGCCGGGCGAACAAGGCTCCCAGCGAACCGGTGGCCCCCGTGATCAGCACCGTGCCCGCAGGGGTGGCGCCGTCGGTACGCGCGCTCACGACGGCTCTGGTCAGCCGGGCGGCGTGCGGCACTCCCCCGCGTACGACGAGCTGGGGTTCGCCCGTCGCCACGGTGGTCGCGACGAGCGTGTCGAGGTCGACGGCGTCGTCCGTGTCCACCAGGACGATCCGGTCCGGGTTCTCGGACTGTGCGGCACGGGCCAGGCCCCACACCGACGCCGCCGCGAGGTCCGTGACGTCCTCCCCGGCAAGACCGACGGCGCCCCGGGTGACGATCAACAGCCGGGAGCGGGCGAAGGAGTCATCCGCGATCCATGCCTGCAGCACCTCGAGCACGTGGTGCGCGGCGTCGTGGACGGCACTGGCACCAACACCGGCACCGGCACCGGCACCGGCACCGGCCGGGGACGCTCCGACGCCGCCGGTGGCGGTCTCGCAGCGCAGTACGACGGCCTCCGGCACGACGGCCGTCGCGGCGGTGTCCGCTGTGGTGGACGGACCCGTCACGTCGGCGACCTCGTCCCACAGCCGCCACGGCACGCGGGACGTCTCCGTGGTCGGCAGCGGGGACCAGTCCAGCTTGAAGAGCGACTCGCCGTGGGCCGAGGCCGCCGCCGCCAGTTGCTCGGCCGAGATGGGCCGCAGAGCCAGCGAGTCCACGGACGCCACGAGCCGGCCGTCCGTGTCCGTCACCTCGACGGTCACGGTGCCGGACCCCTTCGCCGCCAGGCGAACCCGTACGTGGGAGGCGCCCGCCGCGTGCAGGGTCACCCCCGACCACGAGAACGGCAGCGCTCCCTGCTCACCGATGGCCCCGGTGAAGACCGCCGCGTGCAGACAGGCGTCCAGTACGGCGGGGTGCAGTGCGAACCGCTCCGCACCCGTACGGGCCTGCTCCGCGAGGACGACCTCGGCGTACACCTCTCCGCCATCAGCCGACGTCCACACGGAGTCGAGGCCCCGGAACACCGGCCCGTAGGCCATCCCCGCTTCCGCGAACCCCTCGTACAGTCCGCGCAGTTCGACGGACTGGGCACCGGCCGGCGGCCACTGCGCCGCGTCCTGCGGGGCCGGCTCGGCCGCCCGCCGTCCGGCCGGGGTCAGCATGCCCGCAGCGTGCCGCGTCCACGGAAGGTCGGCGGACGTGTCCTGGAGGCGGGAGTGCACCGTGACAGGACGCGCGCCGGCCGCGTCCGCCGCGCCGACCGTGACCTGAACCTGTACACCGCCGTGCTGGGGAAGCACCAGCGGCGCCTCCAGCGTCAGCTCCTCGATCACGTCGCAGCCGACCTGGTCGCCCGCCCGGATCGCCAGCTCCACGAAGCCGGTCCCGGGGAACAGCACCGTCTCCCCCACCACATGGTCGGCAAGCCACGGCTGGGTGCCCGTGGACAGCCGGCCGGTGAGCACAACCCCGTCAGTGTCGGCGAGCGTGACCGTGGCACCGAGCAACGGATGCTCGGTGGCGTCGAGCCCGGCGGACGTGACGTCGGCGGTACCGGCTTGCGCGTCGATCCAGTAGCGCTCGCGCTGGAAGGCGTACGTGGGCAGGTCGACGCGCTGGGCACCCCGGCCCGCGTAGAACGCCGCCCAGTCGACATCGCCGCCCGACGCGAAGACCTGCGCGAGTGCGCTGACGGCGGTGGTGCCTTCGTCACGGGCCTTACGCAGCAGCGCGGAGAAGGTGCAGTCGTCGCCCTCCACGGACTGCTGGGCGAGCGCGGTCAGCACGGCATCGGGGCCGCACTCGACGAAGCGGGTGACGCCCTGGGCGCGAAGGGCCTGCACGCCGTCGGCGAACCGTACGGCCTCACGGACATGGCGCACCCAGTAGCCCGGGTCACGCAGTTCCTCGGCGGACGCAACGGCACCCGTCAGGTTCGAGACGACCGGGATCGACGGATCGGAGTATGTGAGCGAGTCGGCGACCGCACGGAACTCAGCCAGCATCGGCTCCATCAGCGGCGAATGGAAGGCGTGCGACACCCGAAGCCGGGTCGTCTTCCGCCCCAGCCCCGCGAAATGCTCCTCGACGACGTCCACAGCACCTGTAGTGCCGGAAACCACCACGGACGAGAACCCGTTGACGGCCGCGAGACCTACTTCAGCGTTCAGCAGCGGTGTGATGTCCTCTTCGGTCGCCTGGACGGCGAGCATCGCCCCGCCCTCCGGCAACGCCTGCATCAACCGGCCCCGCGCCGCCACCAGCACAGCCGCATCCTTCAACGACCACACACCAGCAACATGCGCCGCGACCAGCTCACCGATCGAATGCCCAGCCACAAAGTCCGGCCGCACACCCCACGACTCCACCAACCGGAACAACGCCGTCTCCACCGCAAACAACCCCGCCTGAGCGAAGACAGTCCGGTTCAACAGCCCGGCATCCTCACCCCACACCACCTCCCGCAACGACCGCCCCAGCAACGGATCCAACTCCGCACACACAGCATCGAACGCGGCAGCGAACGTCGGGAACGCGGCATACAACTCCCGGCCCATCCCCAGCCGCTGACTCCCCTGACCCGTGAACAGCACCGCCGTCAGACCGTCCGAGACCACACCCCGCACCACACCGGCAGCCGGCTCACCCGCAGCCACCGCCGCCACACCGCGCAGCAACTCCTCACGGCCCGCACCCACCACCACCGCACGCCGCTCCAACGCGGCCCGCGACATCGCCAGCGAGAACCCCACATCGACCGCCGACAACCCCTCACGCTCACCCATGAAGGCGTGGAGGCGCTCCGCCTGTGCGTGGAGACCGCCCGTGTCGCGACCGGAGACGGGCCACAGGAGCGGCCCCGCGTCGGTCGGCTCCGCCGGTGCCGTGCCGTCCTCGTCCGGTGTCTCGTCCGGCGTCGTGTCGGGGGCCTGTTCCAGGATGATGTGCGCGTTGGTGCCGCTGACACCGAAGGAGGAGACGCCCGCGCGGCGCGGGTGCTCCCGCTCGGGCCAGTCGACGGGCTCGGTGAGCAGCCGTACGCTGCCCGCCGACCAGTCGATGTGGGTGGAAGGCTGGTCCACATGGAGGGTGCGGGGCATGTGGCCGTGGCGGATCGCCATGACCATCTTGATGATGCCGCCCACCCCGGCCGCCGCCTGGGCATGGCCCATGTTCGACTTGATGGAGCCCAGCCACAGCGGCCGGTCCTCCGCGCGTCCCTGCCCATACGTCGCCAGCAGCGCCTGCGCCTCGATCGGGTCACCCAGCGTCGTCCCCGTACCGTGCCCCTCGACGACGTCGATCTGGGACGCGGGCACCTGGGCGGCGGCGAGGGCCTGGCGGATGACCCGTTGTTGCGAGGGGCCGTTGGGTGCGGTGAGGCCGTTGCTCGCGCCGTCCTGGTTGATGGCGCTGCCGCGGACGACGGCGAGGACGGGGTGGCCGTTGCGGCGGGCGTCCGACAGCCGCTCCACCAGCAGGACACCGGCGCCCTCGGCCCAGCCGGTGCCGTCCGCCGCCTCCGCGAACGCCTTGCACCGGCCGTCCGGTGCCAGGCCGCGCTGGCGGCTGAAGGCGATGAACGGGGAGGGGGTGGACATCACCATGACGCCACCGGCGAGCGCCATGGTGCACTCGCCCTGGCGCAGGGCCTGGCAGGCGAGGTGGAGGGCGACCAGCGACGACGAGCACGCCGTGTCGACCGTGACGGCGGGTCCTTCGAGTCCGAGTACGTAGGAGACGCGGCCGGAGATGACCGCCGCCGAACCGGCCGTGGTCATGTAGGCCTCGGCGAGTTCGGGCGCCGCGTCCAGGAGTGCCTGGTAGTCCTGAATGCCTGATCCGGCGAAGACGCCGATCTGCCGGCCCCGGACCGAGGAGGGGTCGACACCGGCTCGTTCGAACGCCTCCCAGGCCACCTCCAGCATGAGCCGCTGCTGCGGGTCCATGGCCTGCGCCTCGCGCGGGCTGATCCCGAAGAAGCCGGGGTCGAAGTCGCCGGCGTCGTGGACGAAGCCGCCTTCCCGGACGTAGCTGGTGCCGGGCTGGTCCGCGTCCTGTCCGTGCAGCCGGCCGGTGTCCCAGCCACGGTCGGTGGGGAACTCCGAGACGGCGTCGCGTCCTTCGGCGACGAGTTGCCAGAGTTCCTCGGGGGTGGTGACACCGCCGGGGTAGCGGCAGCTCATCGCCACGATCGCGATCGGCTCCTGCTCCTGGCTCTCGACCTCCTGCAGGCGTCGCCGAGTCTGGTGGAGGTCAGCGGTGACGCGCTTGAGATAGTCGAGAAGCTTCTCGTCGTTCGCCATCTCAGTCTCTCCGAGTCATCTGGTGTGAAAAGCCGGTCGCGTGTCTCGACGGGCCGGTCGCATGGGGGAAAGGGCCGGTCACGCGCCTGCTCAGGCGAGGCCGAGTTCTTTGTCGATGAAGTCGAAGACATCGTCGGCGGAGGCGGACTCCAGCTTCTGGCCGACATCCGGGCCGCCGTCGGTCTCGACGCCGAGGATGTCGGTGAGCCTCGCCGTGAGGTTCTGCAGCCGGGAGATCACCCGGGTCCGCTCGATCTCACCGGGGTCGAGTCCGGCCGCCGCCGCTTCGAAGCGGTCCAGCTCGGCGAGGAGCGGGAGGCTTTGTGTTCCTTCCTCCGGGGCGAGCTCCCCGAGCAGGAAGTCGGCCAGGGCGGCCGGATTGGCGTAGTCGAAGACCATGGTGCTGGGCAGTTTCCTGCCGGTGGCCGTGCTGAGCCGTCCCCTGAGGTCGACGGCCGAGACGGAGTCGAAGCCCAGGTCGTCGAAGGCCCGTTTGAGGTCCAGGGCCGCGGGATCGTCGTAGCCGAGCAGGGCCGCCACATGCGTACGGACGAGTTCCTGGAGGGAGCGGCTCTGTTCGGTCCGGGACATGGCGCTCAGCCGGGTGGTCAGCTCCGACGCGCCGGACCCGGACTGCTCGTCCTCGCCGCCTCCGGCGAGGACGGAGCGCACGTCGGGGATGGCGTCGAGCAGGGGCCGGGGGCGGGCGAGGGTGTAGGCGGGGACGAAGCGGGACCAGTCGAAGTCCGCGACGACGAGGTGGCTCTCGTCCCGGTCGAGCGCCTGCCGGAGCGCCCCGATGGCCGTGCCGGGGGCCATCGCGGGGGCGCCGATACGGCGCATCAGCGCGCTCAGTTCCTCGTCGACCATGCCGGACTCCCACGAACCCCAGGCGACGGAGATGGCCGTGCGTCCCAGTGCGCGGCGCCGGTGGGCCAGCCCGTCGAGGAAGGCGTTGGAAGCGCCGTACGCGGCCTGGCCGCCGCTGCCCCAGACCGCGGCGCCGGAGGAGAAGAGCACGAACGCGTCCAGTGGACGGTCCCCCAGGAGCTCGTCCAGGTGGGCGGCACCGAGGATCTTTGCCCTGCCGACCTCGGCGAACTCGTCGAGATCCAGCTCGGACAGCGGGGCGATGCGCTGCGGCAGGCCGGCGGCGTGGACGACGGCCGTCAGGGGTGGTTCGGCGGGCAGGGACTCCAGCAGGCCGGCCACGGCGGCACGGTCGGCGACGTCGCAGGCGGCGATCGTCACCTGAGCACCCAGGGACTCCAGCTCCTTCGCCAGAGTCCCGGCGCCCTCGGCAGCGGGTCCACGGCGGCTGGTGAGCACCAAGTGCCGGGCGCCGTCCGCGGCGAGCATCCGGGCCACATGGGCGCCGAGTCCGCCGGTGCCACCGGTGACGAGGACCGTTCCCGGGGTGGGGCGGTGCCGGGCACGGTCACGGTCACGAGCCGGGGCGGTGGACGTTCCTCCCCCGCTCGGCGCGGCCTTGCCGTCCGTCTCCAGCGGGGCGCGCATCATGCGGCGTGCGAACACACCGTGCGGGCGGATGGCCACCTGGTCCTCGCCGTCAGCGGCGTGCAGCACGCCGTAGAGGCGTTCGGCCGTCCGCTCGTCGACCTGGACGGGGACGTCGATCATGCCGCCCCAGCCCTTCGGATGGTCGAGGCCCAGACCCGCGCCGAGGCCCCACAGGGCGGACTGCATGGGGCTGATCACCTCGGCCGGGTCGTCGACGGCCACGGCGCCACTGGTGACACACCAGAGGGGCGCGGTCACCTCGGCGTCGCCCCACGCCTGTGCCAGGGCGATCGTCGCCGCGCCTCCTTGGGTGAGGGCGGCGTGCACCGGGTGCGGGCGGTCATCGAGACCGAGGAGCGACAGTACGCCGCGTACGTTCCCGCGGGACGCTTCGGTGCGCAACCGCTCGGTCAGTGCGGCCCGGTCGGCATCGGTCACTTCGATCGGCACCACGGGCGCGGTCCCCGTGGCCGTCAGCGCCTCCACGATCCGTGCGGCAGAGGAACCGGTCTGGTCCCCGGCGGGCACGGCCACCAGCCAGGCCCCCGCGTCGTCACCGGAGGACTCCCCGCTCGGCGCGGCGAACGCCACGCCATCCATGGGGCGCCACACCACCCGATAGCGCCAGGAATCCAGCAGGGCGGCCTCCCGCCGAGCGCGTCGCCAGGTCGCCAACGCGGGGAGTACGGGGCTGAGTTCAGCAGCGGACACGTCGAGTTCCCCGGCCAGCGACCGGCTGTCCTCCCGTTCCACCGCGTCCCAGAAGGCGGCGTCCACGGCATCGGCGCCGGTTCCCTCTATGGGCGTGGGCGTGCTCGACACGGAGCCGCGTTCCTGTTCGGCCCCGACGGTTGCCGACCAGTAGCGGCGGCGCTGGAAGGCGTAGGTGGGCAGGTCGACGCGCTGGGCACCCCGGCCCGCGTAGAACGCCGGCCAATCGACGCGAGCGCCCGACGCGAAGACCTGCGCCAGCGCGGTGACGGCGGTGGTGTCCTCGGCACGGCCCTTGCGCAGCAGCGCGGCGAACGCGAAATCCTCGTCGCCTTCGAGGGTCTGCTGGGCGAGCGCGGTCAGCACCGCGTCCGGGCCACACTCGACGAAGCGGGTGACGCCCTGGGCGCGAAGGGCCTGCACGCCGTCGGCGAACCGTACGGCCTCACGGACATGGCGCACCCAGTAGCCCGGGTCACGCAGCTCAGCGGCGGACGCCACGGCACCGGTCAGGTTCGAGACGACCGGGATCGACGGATCGGCATACGTGAGCGAGTCGGCGACCGCACGGAACTCGGCCAGCATCGGCTCCATCAACGGCGAATGGAACGCATGGGATACCCGAAGCCGAGTCGTCTTCCGCCCCAGCCCCGCGAAGTGCTCCTCAATGACGCCCACAGCAGCCGCCGCGCCCGAAACCACCACGGACGACGGCCCGTTGACCGCAGCGAGACCCACCTCGTCATCCAGGAGCGACAGAACCTCGTCCTCCGTCGCCTGGACGGCGAGCATCGCCCCGCCCTCCGGCAACGCCTGCATCAACCGGCCCCGCGCCGCCACCAACGCAGCCGCATCCTTCAACGACCACACACCAGCAACATGCGCCGCGACCAGCTCACCGATCGAATGCCCAGCCACAAAGTCCGGCCGCACACCCCACGACTCCACCAACCGGAACAACGCCGTCTCCACCGCAAACAACCCCGCCTGAGCGAAGACAGTCCGGTTCAACAGCCCGGCATCCTCACCCCACACCACCTCACGCAACGAACGCCCCAGCAACGGATCCAACTCGCCACACACAGCATCGAACGCGGCAGCGAACGTCGGGAACGCGGCATACAACTCCCGGCCCATCCCCAGCCGCTGACTCCCCTGACCCGTGAACAGCACCGCCGTCAGACCATCCGAGACCACACCCCGCACCACACCGGCAGCCGGCTCACCCGCAGCCACCGCCGCCACACCGCGCAGCAACTCCTCACGGCCCGCACCCACCACCACCGCACGCCGCTCCAACGCGGCCCGCGACATCGCCAGCGAGAACCCCACATCGACCGCCGACAACCCCTCACGCTCACCCACGTAGGCGTCGAGGCGCTCCGCCTGTGCCGACAGTGCCTCCGCACCGCGTGCCGACAGCACCCACGGCACGACCTGGGACGCCACGGCCGGACTGGCGGCCTCACCCGGGTCGCCGGGCGCCTCGGCCGGTGTCTCGGCGGGCGCCTCCTCCACGATCACGTGGGCGTTCGTACCGCTGAGGCCGAACGACGAGATGCCGGCCCGCCGGGGATGGCCGCTGTCGGGCCAGGCGATCTGCTCGGTGAGGAGGGCGATGTTGCCCGCGGTCCAGTCGACGTTGGAGCTGGGGGCGTCCACGTGCAGGGTCTTCGGCAGGACCCCGTTGCGGATCGCCATGACCATCTTGATGATGCCGCTGACCCCGGCCGCCGCCTGCGCGTGCCCGATGTTCGACTTGATCGAACCCAGCCACAGGGGCTGGTCCGCCGGACGGTCCTGCCCGTACGTCGCCAGCAGCGCCTGCGCCTCGATCGGGTCACCCAGCGTCGTCCCCGTACCGTGCGCCTCGACCGCGTCCACCTGGTCGGCGGAGAGCTGGGCGGTGGCCAGCGCCTGCCGGATGACGCGCTGTTGGGACGGGCCGTTCGGGGCGGTCAAGCCGTTGCTGGCACCGTCGGAGTTGACCGCGCTGCCGCGGACGACGGCGAGGACGGGGTGGCCGTAGCGACGCGCGTCCGACAGCCGCTCCACGAGAAGCATGCCGATGCCCTCGCCCCAGCCCGTGCCGTCCGCCGCCTCGGCGAACGCCTTGCAGCGGCCGTCCGGCGCCAGTCCGCGATCCTGGCTGAAGCCGACGAACGACACCGGCGTGGCCATCACGGTCACGCCACCGGCGAGTGCCAGGGAGCAGTCGCCCGCGCGCAGGGCCTGGATGGCCCAGTGCAGGGCGACCAGGGAGGACGAGCAGGCCGTGTCGACGGTGACCGCGGGTCCCTCCAGGCCGAGGGTGTAGGCGATCCGGCCGGAGGCGACGCTGGCGAGGGCGCCGGTGCCGCTGTCGGCGGAGTAGTCGTGGTAGACGACACCGGCGAAAACACCGGTGCGGCTTCCCTTCAGCGACAGTGGGTCGATGCCGGCCCGTTCGAAGGCCTCCCAGGACGTTTCCAGCAGCAGCCGCTGCTGCGGGTCGGTCTCCCGGGCCTCCCTCGGACTGATCTTGAAGAAGTCGGCGTCGAACTGGGCGGCGTCGTGCAGGAAACCGCCCTCACGGGAGTACGTCTTGCCGGGCGTCGCGGGCTCGGGGTCATACAGGTTCTCGATGTCCCAGCCCCGGTCGGTGGGGAAGAAGGAGATGCCGTCCGACCCCGTGGCCACCAGGTTCCACAGATCCTCCGGCGAGCTGATTCCGCCGGGGTAGCGACAGCTCATGGCGACGATCGCGATCGGCTCGTGCTGCCTGTCCTCCGTCTCGCGCAGGCGCCGCTTGGTCTGTTGGAGGTCCGACGTGGCCCGCCTGAGGTATTCGCGGAGCTTCTCGTCGTTGCCCATCTGCGCCTCTGCCCCTCAATCGATGTCGCTCGTACGGTTCTTGGACGGCAAGGACGACGCCGGGCTAGGCGATGCCCAGTTCGCTGTCGAGGACGTCGAACAGTTCCTCGTCCGTGGCGGACTCGTAGTCGGCGGACTCGTCCGTCTCTGCCCCGCCCCGGGCGTCACGCCATCCGCGCAGCAGCGCTTCGAGGCGGCTGGTGATGCGCTCGTGCTCGCGTACGGCCGTCTCCTCCGTGAGCCCGGACAGGAGGGCCTCCAACCGGTCGACCTCCCCCAGCACCACCTGCGCGGGCCCCTCCCCGTCGTCCGGGAGGATCAGCGCGTCGACGTACTCGGCGGCGGCGCGGGACGTGGGATGGTCGAAGACGAGGGTGGCCGGAAGCGTCAGTCCGGTCGCGGCGCCCAGTCGCCTGCGCAGCTCCACGGCGGCGAGCGAGTCGAACCCGAGATCCTTGAAGGCCCGGTCGGGGTCCACCGCCGCCGACGACGCGTGGCCGAGTACGGCGGCGACCTGGTCGCGCACGACGTCCAGGAGCCGGCGTCCGCGCTCGTCCGGGGTGAGGGCGAGGAGTTCGACCCGCAGATCCTCACCGGTCTCCGGGTAGGCCGGCAGGCCGTCTCCGGCGGTCATGCTCTGCGCGTCGATCCAGTAGCGCTCGCGCTGGAAGGCGTACGTGGGCAGGTCGACGCGCTGGGCGCCCCGGCCCGCGTAGAACGCCGGCCAGTCGACCTCACCGCCCGAGGCGAAGACCTGCGCGAGTGCGCTGACGGCGGTGGTGTCCTCGGCACGGACCTTGCGCAGCAGCGCGGAGAAGGTGCAGTCGTCGCCCTCCACGGACTGCTGGGCGAGCGCGGTCAGCACGGCATCGGGGCCGCACTCGACGAAGCGGGTGACGCCCTGGGCGCGAAGGGCCTGCACGCCGTCGGCGAACCGTACGGCCTCACGGACGTGCCGCACCCAGTAGCCCGGGGCGCGCAGCTCCTCGGCGGACGCAACGGCACCGGTCAGGTTCGAGACGACCGGGATCGACGGATCGGCATACGTGAGCGAGTCGGCGACCGCACGGAACTCGGCCAGCATCGGCTCCATCAACGGAGAATGGAACGCATGGGACACCCGCAGCCGGGTCGTCTTCCGCCCCAGCCCCGCGAAGTGCTCCTCAATGACGCCCACAGCTGCTGCCGTGCCCGAAACCACCACGGACGACGGCCCGTTGACCGCCGCGAGACCCACCTCGTCATCCAGGAGCGACAGAACCTCGTCCTCCGTCGCCTGGACGGCGAGCATCGCCCCGCCCTCCGGCAACGCCTGCATCAACCGGCCCCGCGCCGCCACCAAAGCAGCCGCATCCTTCAACGACCACACACCAGCAACATGCGCCGCGACCAGCTCACCGATCGAATGCCCGGCCACAAAGTCCGGCCGCACACCCCACGACTCCACCAACCGGAACAACGCCGTCTCCACCGCAAACAACCCCGCCTGGGCATAGGCAGTCTGGTTCAGCAGCTCAGCGTCCTCGCCCCACACCACCTCACGAAGTGACCTGCCCAGCAACGGATTCAACTCCGCACACACCGCGTCGAACGCGGCAGCGAAGACAGGGAACCCGGCATACAACTCCCGCCCCATCCCCAGCCGCTGACTCCCCTGACCCGTGAACAGCACCGCCGTCAGACCACCCGGACGAGCCCTGCCCACCAACGCCCCGCCACGACCCTCCGCGACAGCCGCCAGCCCCGCCAGCAGCTCATCGCGGCCCCGCCCGACAACCACGGCCCGGTGCTCCAGCGCCGACCGCGTCGTCACACACGAGAAACCGACATCCGTCACCGAAAGACCCGGACGCTCCGCGACCCACCCAGCCAGCCGCTCCGCCTGCCCCGCCACCGCCTCCACAGCCCGCGCCGACACCACCACCGGCACCACCGACGACCCGACCGGCGAAGCCATGGCCGGACTCGCGGCGAGGGTTGCGTCGGTCGGCTCCACGCCGTCGGCGAGCTCCTCCGCGCGCGTCTGCGCAGGTGTCTCGGACGGCGCCTCGGACGGCGTGTCGGAGGGCGTATCGGACAGCGTCTCCGCAGGCTCCTCCGCCGGCGGTTCCTCCACGATCACGTGGGCGTTCGTCCCGCTCAGGCCGAACGACGAGACACCTGCCCGTCGCGGTCGGCCGTCCTCCGGTGCGGGCCATGCGCGGGCCTCGGTGAGCAGGCGTACGGCGGAGGAGTCCCAGTCCACCTTCGTCGTGGGCCGGTCGGCGTACAGGGACTTGGGGAGCACCTCGTGCCGCATCGCCATGACCATCTTGATGATGCCCGCGACGCCCGCCGCCGCCTGCGTGTGCCCCATGTTCGACTTGATGGAGCCCAGCCACAGCGGCCGGTCCTCGGCCCGTTCCTGGCCGTACGTGTCCAGCAGTGCCTGCGCCTCGATCGGGTCACCCAGCGTCGTCCCCGTACCGTGGCCCTCGACGACGTCGATGTCGCTCGTGGAGAGCCGGGAACCGGAGAGGGCCTGCTTGATCACGCGCTGCTGCGACGGGCCGTTGGGTGCGGTGAAACCGCTGGAGGCGCCGTCCTGGTTGACGGCGCTGCCGCGGACCAGGGCGAGCACGGGGTGGCCGTTGCGGCGGGCGTCGGAGAGGCGTTCCAGGAACAGGACGCCGGCGCCCTCGGAGCATCCCATGCCGTCGGCGGCCTCGGAGAAGGACTTGCAGCGGCCGTCGGCGGCGAGGCCTCGCTGGGTGCTGAAATAGACGAACATCTCGGGGTTGGACATGACGGTGACGCCGCCGGCCAGGGCGAGGGTGCAGTCGCCGCGGCGCAGTGCCTGGGCCGCCAGGTGCAGGGCGACCAGCGACGACGAACACGCCGTGTCCACGGTCACCGCCGGGCCTTCGAGGCCGAGGGTGTAGGCGACGCGGCCGGTGACCAGGCTGCCGGCGCTGGAACTGCCGGCCTCCTTGCCCTGGGCGTAGTCGTGGTACATCACTCCGGCGAAGACGCCGGTGCGGCTTCCCTTGAGGGTCAGCGGGTCGACGCCGGCGCGCTCCACGGCTTCCCAGGCGGTCTCCAGCAGGAGCCGCTGCTGCGGGTCCATGACGAGGGCCTCGTTCGGGCTGATGCCGAAGAAGTCGGCGTCGAAGTCGGCGGCGTCGTGCAGGAATCCGCCCTCGCGCGCGTACGTCTTGCCGGCCCGGCCGGGCTCGGGGTCGAACACGCCGTCGTCCCAGCCGCGGTCCTGCGGGAACCGCGACACCGCGTCCACGCCGTCCGACACCAGCCGCCACAGGTCCTCCGGCGACGCCACACCGCCGGGGTAGCGGCACGCCATCCCGACGATCGCCACGGACTCGTCGTCGGGCTTGCGTGCGGCCTCGGCGAGGCACCTGCGAGCGTCACGCAGCTCCGCCAGAGTGCGCTTGAGGTATTGAAGGAGCCTTTCCTCGTTGCTCACAGGTGGCCAACTCCTCTCGTCGATGCGGTGATTCACGCTGCCGGTGTGTCGGACGGTGTGCTCAGCGGCCGGCGTCGGAGAGGTCCGACCTCGCGAGGGTCGCGAAGAGCTCGCCGATCTGCGGGAACTGGGCGAGGGCCTGTTCCGAGGTCAGCGGCGGCCTGCCGGGGCCGCGCAGGACGGCGGCCAGTACGGGGAGCGCCATCATGCGGCTCTGCGGGCTGCGCAGCGAGCTGACCTCGTAGACGGCCCGCAGGACCTTCTCGTTCGCTGCCGCGGTGCGGGCGTAGCGGGCGCCCATGCTCTGCTGCATGGCGGCGCCGCGGACGGTGATGTTCGTCTTGACGCCGGGGAAGAACAGGTCGTTGGTGCTGGCCATGGCCCAGGGGCCGGCGCCGATCCCGGCGATGTCGGACTGGACCTTGCGGGACAGTCCGGGGCGCAGGCCGTCGGTCTTGAGGCGGGTGCGCAGGGCGAGGGCGCCGAGCGCGGCCATCGACATGCCGGTGGCGTAGTTGGGGCTGAGGACCATGACGGCGTCGCCGATGGCCAGGAAGCCGTCGGGCACCGGCAGTTTGTCGTAGGAGCGGCGCCGGTTGGCGAGGCCGCGGGAGCCGCGTACCTCGGTGAGCGGGCGGGCGGTGCCGATGAGATCGGCGACGACGGTGTCGCGCATGCCGCGGGCGAACTCCATGAACCCCTCGTCGGCGGTGGGCGGCTGGCCGCCCTGGGTGCCGATGAGGGAGACGATCCAGCGGCCGTCCTCCTGGGGCATGAACGCGGCGCCCTGGCCGGGCTTTCCGGTGCCGGGGACGGTCTGGATGAGGACTCCGGGGAACTCCTTGGCGGCCTCGACGGGGGCCTCGTACTCGCGTCCCGCGTAGGCGAGTCCGGCGTCGACGAACTCCTCCTTGACGGTGGGCAGTCCGAAGTCGGTGAGCCACTGGGCGGCCTTGGAGCGGTTGCCGGAGGCGTCCACGACGAGGTCCGCCCGGACGGTCGCCTCGGTTCCGTCGGCCCGCTCGACACGGACTCCGGTGACCTTGGCCGCGTCGCCGGTGAGGCCGGTCGCCTTCGTGGACTCCAGGAGGGTGACGGTACCGTCGGTGAGAACCTGGCCGCGGACGACGTGGTCGATGAGGGGCCGGCTGCAGGCGATGGTGTACGACTCGTCCTCGAAGGTGCGGAACCAGCCCTCGGAGGAGAGGGTGAGCAGGTCCTGGCCCATGCGGAGGGTGTGGGCGCCGGCCGCGGAGAGCCGGGCGAGGGTGCCGGGCAGCAGCTGGTCGAGGGCCTCGGCCCCGCCGGCCATGAGCATGTGGTTCTGCCGGCCCTGGGGCAGGCCCTTGCGCTGCCGGGGTCCGTCGGGGAGCGTGTCGCCCTCGATGACGGTGACCTTGTCGGCGTGCCGCGACAGGACGCGGGCGGCGAGCAGGCCGGCCAGTCCGGCGCCGATCACTACTGCTTCGGTCATCGTGTGCTGCCCGCCTCTGCTGTACGGCGCCGGGCTTCCTGCTCGAGGGCCTGGAAGGTGACGCGGGTGTCGCCCTGGAACGCCTTGGCCCAGAAGAGGCGGAAGACGGGGGTGAAGGGTCCGTGGACCTCGACGCGGCGGTGGACCGCGACGCGGCCCGGCCCGTCGGCACGGTAGGTGTTGATGATCAGCATCTTGCCCCCGGGCATCGGGGACTCGGTGGTGTAGGAACGGCCCGGGTCGACGGCGGCGACCTTGAAGTAGCCGCGCCGGCCGGACACGATGCGGGAGATGGTCCAGCCGCCGCTGCCCACCTCGAACGGCTCGTCGAAGCCGCACTGCAGGACGTGCGGGTCCCAGGTGGCCCAGGAGGGCACGTCGGACACCGTCTGCCACACCGCGTCGAGCTCGGCGTCGATGGTGTCCGACTCTTCGAACGCATACATGACGGATTACCTCTCGGTTCCAGTTCACGGGGACGGTGCGAAACCCCGGCGCACGGGGGGGGAAGGGGATGCGCCGGGGTGGCGTGGGGGTGCCTCGCGCACCGTGGGGAGCAGCGTGCCGGCGATGGACGGCGGCTCAGTCCTCGGTCTTCGGCGCGGAATTCTGGAACTCCTCCATGTCGGTGCGGATCACGTAGTCCGACACGTCCACGGTGGTGTTCTCGATGCGCTCCAGGGCGCTCTTGACGGGGACGGCCAGGCGTTCCTGCTTGGCGATCTCCCGGGCCTCGCGGCGCTCGGTGAATTCCGGCATGACCTCGCGGGCGAAGAGTTCGAGGGATTCGCAGATGTGCTCGTGCTTGTTGGCGCCGAGCTGCACCTGGAAGATGATCTCGTCGACGCCGGCTTCCTCCTGGACGCGGATCATGTCGGCGATCTTCTGCGGTGTGCCGATTCCCCGGCGCACCACCATGTCCATTCGGGCGGCGTTCTCCGGGGGGACGGGCGGGCGCTTCTCGAACTCGGCCCTGAGGTCGGTGATGCCGGGGCGGTGGGCGCCCTGCACGTAGAAATGCATGAAGGAGTTCACGTAGAAGTCGACGCCGCCGAGGGCGCGTTCGTAGGCGGTCTCCTCGTCGGTGTGGCAGAGGAAGGGCAGGGCGACGGCGAAGTTGGCGTTGACGGCCTTCCCGACGGGCACGCAGTCCTCGGACTCGATGATCCGGTAGTACGCCTCGACGCGCTCCTTGGCCTCCTCCGGGGTCATGAAGGCGAACGACAGGGCGCCCACGCCGTTGCGGGCGGCGGTCTCCACGGTCTCGGGGGAGCTGCACGCGACCCAGAGCGGCGGGTGGGGCTTCTGCTTGGGCTTGGGCAGCACGTTGCGCGGCGGCATGGAGACCCATTCGCCGTCGTGTCCGGTGAAGGGCACCTCGGTGAACATGCGGGTGATGACGCCGATCGCCTCACGCCACTGGTCGCGCTTGGTGGCACGGTCGATCCCGAAGGCGCCGAGTTCGTGCTGGGTGCTGCCCTGTCCGGAGCCGAATTCGACGCGGCCGCCGGAGACCAGGTCGAGGGTGGCGATGCGTTCGGCGACCCGGGCGGGGTGATTCACCGCCGGCGGGAGGGTGACGATTCCGTGGGCGAGCCGGATGTTCTTCGTGCGGGCGGCTGCCGCGGCGAGGAAGATTTCCGGGGCGGAGGAGTGGGAGTATTCGTCGAGGAAGTGGTGTTCCGAGGCCCATACGGTGCTGAAGCCCAGCCGGTCGGCGAGCACGACCTGCTCCAGTGCCTCGTTGAGTACCTTTTCCTCACCGTCCTCGCTCCACGGACGAGGATTCTGCTGGAGATATATCAGACCGAACCGCATGCTCGCTCCTCATCGTCGACAGGCGAATGACCGCTGCTGGAATCACGGCGCAAAGACGTTTTCACCGACCACTTCCGCGCAGAGGGCTCCCTGTGGAAGCAGGCTCGGCCACGGTATGAGGAAACACTTCTCGCGGGCTCCCCCTACAGGCCCCTTAGCGGCCCTTACCGCACCCCACCGGTGCGGCCCGGCCCGCGCGGGGCGCGGCGTCCGGCCCGTCCGTTCGGGTGCGAGGCGCGACCCCTGCGCGGGTGCGGCCCCCTACGGGCCGGGCGGGCACGGGAAGGGGCACCGGACCGGGAGGGAGCACCGGCACGGACACAGGCACGGGGACCGGGAAGGAGCACGGACACGGACACGGACACAGGCACAGGCACGCGCCGGCGGATCGGGGATCCGCCGGCGCGTGGTGTCCCGGCCTCCCGGGGGTGGAGGCCGAGGTCCGGGTCAGGACTGGCGGGCCTCCCGCACCGCGAGATCCTGAGGGGTGAGCGGTTCGCAGGGCAGCTCGATGGTGACCGTGGTGGGGCCGCCGGGCGGGCTGCTGAGCGCCAGTACGCCGTCGAAGGTGCCGAGCCGGCGCTCGATACCCGCGAGCCCGGTGCCCCGGGAGACGTCCGCGCCGCCCCTGCCGTCGTCGGTGACCGTGATCCTGAGCATGCCGTCCTGGTGGCGCATGTCGACCCAGATGCGCTGCGCGTCGGCGTGCTTGGCCACGTTGGTCAGCATCTCCGACACCGCGAAGTAGGCGGCCGCCTCGACGGGCGCGGCCATGCGTCCGGTCGTCTCGATGGCGACCTCGGTCCTGACGGGGCTGCGCAGGGCGAGGGCGCGCACGGCGTCTCCGAGGCCGCGCTCGGCCAGTACCGGCGGGTGGATGCCGCGGACCAGCCGGCGCAGTTCGTCCAGTGCCTCGGCGGACGACTTACGGGCCTCGGCGAGCAGTGCCGCGGCCTTCTCCGGGTCGCTCCGCAGGAGGTGCTCGATGGTGCCGAGGCTCATGCCCATCGCCACCAGCCGGGCCTGCGCCCCGTCGTGCAGGTCCCGTTCGATGCGGCGCAGTTCGGCGGCGGACACGTCGACGGCGTCGGCCCGGGACTCCTCGAGCCGTTCGACCCGCAGCTCCAGGGCCCGCTCGTGGTGGGGGGCCAGGAAGGCGTGGGTGAGCCGTGCGTGGGTCCGGATGATCGCGGGGTCGAAGCGCACGCCGGCCGCGAGGAAGCCGACGCCGAGCGCGGCGGCCAGCAGGGCGGTGAGCTGGCTGTCGACGGGGATGAACGCGTACCAGTAGCCGACGTCGCGCATCGGGCGCCACACCCCCGCGGCGAGGACGAAGCCCCAGGCGCCGTAGACGAACAGGCCGGCCGCGAGGATGCCGAGGAGGAAGCCGGCGACCGGGTCGACGATCATCCAGAGCAGGTCACGCCAGGTCGCCGGGTCCTTGAGCAGCCAGCGGCAGCGCTGTATGCGGCCGACCAGGCCGGTGTCCAGTGCCGGCAGGGGCCGGTAGGGCACGGGGATGGGCACTCCGGCCCATTCCGCGGCCAGCCGTCTGCGCAGGGTGGCGTGGGCGCGTGCGGCGTCGGTGACCAGGGGGGTGGTCAGTGCCCCGATCCCGACGATCACGAGGGCGATGGACACCACGGACAGGCAGAACAGGACGAGGGAGACGACCATCGACAGCAGGGCCAGGCCCAGGCCTCTCGCCGCAGCCACCAGACCGGCCTGGATGTTCATGTCGCCTCCGCTGTCGTCTTCCGGGTCGTCCTCGCAGGTGCGCGGTGACCCTGCCGCGCGAGGTCAACTCTGCCAGTGCGCCGCACGCCGGTCACGGGCACTGGCACCCGAGCGGGGGGTGTACCCGGGAACACCCCCCGCGGCCCGGCCCTCCGGCCGAGGCGTACCGGGAGGCGAATAAAGCCCACGGTGCCGGCGGGGCCCGAACGGCGCACGGCCTTCGGGCCACAAGGAGAGGTATTCTCCGGACCGTCCTCGTCCGCGGGGATGACCGGCCGGTGCCCTGCTTACGGATGACGGGCCGTCGAACTTCCCGGGGCGGCGGCGTGAATACCGAACCGCCGCGCATCCATGCCTTTTCGGCCGGAATAGCGGTCGTTGTCGAGCCATTCGCGGACGGAAGGCAGCATCTCACGGAGCGGATCCCGGCGTCACCACCCGCGCCCGCGCCATCACCCGGCGTGCCCTTGCCGGTGAGCCATATCTCCTCAAGGACCCGGTTTGTACGCCTTGTTGGGCCTCCGTCCCCCCGATGCCACCCCGCCCGGCGCGGCAGTCGGCCCCGGTGCGGGCGAATGAACAATTCGAAACCGTGTCAGTACACGTGCTCACGCTGCGGTTTTCCTTCCCCGCGGCGGCCGGGAGAACACGCACGGAACTACGCCCTGTGCCGCAACTGCCTACTCATGGCTTAAAGTTGCGGAGCTTCGACCTACTCGGCGAAGGGGGGACCCTGGGGAATGTCGGTCAGTATCGGCTTCGGCCCGGAATTCGCGGAGCTGGACGACGTGACGAGGGCCGCGTATCAGCACGCGGTGCGGGTGGGTCGTTTCCAGCGGGACGAGGTGTCCGCCTCCCTCCATCTGACGTCGGAGGAAGCGGCACGCGTGGAGCAGGTGCTGCGCATGCTGTGTCTGCTGCACCCCATACCCGGCGGCAGCGATCTGCTGCCGGTGAGCCCGGACGCGGCGGCGGTCGAGCTGGTGGGCTCGACGGAGAGGCAGATACGCGACCTCCAGCAGGGAGTCACGGAGGTGCGGGCGCGGATGCTGTCGCTCATGCCCCGCTACTTCGAGAGCAGGCGCGCGCGCAGTCAGGCCGAGGCGTTCGACGTGATCCTGGACGCCGACACGGCCCAGTCGATGATCGACGAGATGAGTGACCGCTGCAAGTCGGAGGTGCTGACCGTCCAGCCGGGCGGGGCGCAGCCCGCCCATCTGCTGACGGCCGCGCGGCAGGTCGCGCTGGGCATCCTGGACCGGAACGTGCGCATGCGCACCATCTACCAGCACGCGGCGCGCACCGACCTGGTGACGAAGGCGTTCGTGCGGGATCTGATCACCGCGGGCGCGCAGATCCGGACCAGCAGCGAGGTCGTGGACCACTTCGTCGTCTACGACCGCGAGGTCGCATTCCTGCTGGGGCGGGACTCCGGCGCGACCATCGTGCGGGAGCCGACGGTGGTCGCGTTCATGTGCACGGTGTTCGAGCATCTGTGGGGCGGTTCCAACTGCTGCTATCCGGGCGAGGTGGAGGCCGACCGGGCCCTGGAGGACGTGAAGAGTTCCATCGTCCGGCTCATGTCGGAGGGGTACAAGGACGAGATGGTGGCCCGCCGGCTGGGCATCTCGGTGCGTACGTGCCGTCGGCACATCGCCGAGCTGATGGAGGAGCTCCAGGCGACCAGCCGTTTCCAGGCGGGTGTGCACGCGACGCGCGGCGGACTGCTGCCCCATCTGCGCGACCCGCTGGCGCCGTCGCCGTCCGCCGCGGCGGGGTCGGGGGCCGTGGCACCGTCCTGAGCGGGGACGGGGTCAGGCCGGTTCTCGGGGACTGCCGGGGCCCGCGGTGTGGTCGGGGTGGCCGCGGGTGCGCCGCTCCTCCTTGAGTTCCGCCTCGTACAGGTGGTCCCTGCCGTCGGCCAGCCGGCCGCGTACCTCTTCCTCCAGCGCCTTGAAGGCCTCGTAGTACGTCGCGTTGTAGGCCTCGACGATCTGGAAGGTCCAGTGTCCCGGGATGACGTTGCGGCCCAGAATCTCGGTCTCCACCCGGCGGGCGTACTCCTCGTGGCCGGCCTCGCGCAGCAGACTCGCCGCCCGGTCGAGTTCGAAGTCCGCCGTGCCGGTCAGCTGGTGGAAGGAGTAGAGGTGGCCGCGGGCCCGTTCCGTGGTCTCCAGTGCCTTGGATAGCGCGCCGAGCGCTTCCACCGCGACGTCGCTGACACCCTCGGGCCGCTGGTGGGCGTGATCGCGCCCGTCTCCTCGCCTGTCCATGTCCGGCGGGTTCCCCGCCACGTGACGTGTATCCCCCGCCCCGGGAGCGATCACCCGTGTGCCGCCGCTCCGGCCGGGCCCGGCCGGAGTGCGGCGCGGGCCGGGAGGGGGGAGCGTGGGGGTTTCGGGAGGAGTGCCATGGGCGTGTCCGTGTCCCCGCGCCGGAGCGGCCGGGAAGGGGGCTGGCTGCGCGGTGCGCCGGCGCCCCGCTGGATGCGGGGGCTGCCGGTCGCGCTCCTCGTGGGGGTCTGCGCGGTCGAGCTCGCCAGCCCCGAGCCGCTGGACATCGGCTTTCTGCTCGGGGCCATTCCGTCGCTGGCGGTGCTGTCGTACGGGCCGGTGGCGACGGCCGCGTTCGGCTGCGTCGTCGTCGCCCTGCTGAGTCTGCCGGTGCTGCGTCTGGACCACCCGGGCAACGTCGACCTGCTGACCGTCGTCTTCGTCGCGCTGCTCAGTGTGCTCGTGACCCTCGTGCGCAGCAGACGTGACGCACAGCTGGTCACGGTGCGCAGTGTCGCGGAGGCCGTGCAGCTCGCGGTGCTCCCGCCGCTGCCGGAGCGCGTCGGCGTGGTGCGCTGTGCCGGTCTGTACCGGGCGGCACAGCGCGGGACGCTGGTCGGCGGCGACTTCTTCGAGGTACGGGACGGCCCTCATGGGGTGCGGGCGCTGATGGGCGACGTGCAGGGGCACGGGCTCTCGGCGGTGGGCACGGTCGCCTCGCTGCTCGGGGCGTTCCGTGAGGCGGTGCTCGACCAGCGCGATCTGGAGACGGTCGCGGCCCGGCTGGACCGGCGGCTGGTCGTGGACAGCGCGGCGACCGAGCACGCGGAGCTGTTCGCGACGGCCGTGCTGCTTGAGTTCTCCGGGGACGGCGGCGGCGTCCGCGTGGTGTCGTGCGGGCATCCGCACCCGCTGCTGCTGCGGGGCGGGACGGTCGTGGAGGTCGAGGTGGAGGCGGGCACTCCGCTCGGTCTCGGGCTGCTGGACGCGGCGGCGCCGACGGGGCGGACCCTCCGGCTGGATCCCGGCGACCGGCTGTTCCTCGCGTCCGACGGGGTGAGTGAGGCCCGCGACGAGTCCGGGGCGTTCTACCCGCTCGCCGAACGGTTGGCCGCTCTCGCCGCGGAGCCCACCGCCTCGCTCACCGAACGGGTCTGGGACGACCTGATGCGCTTCTGTCCGTCGGTGGACGACGACGTCACGATGCTCGTCCTCGCCCCGCGTGCCACACGGGTTCCCGGGCATACGGACGCGGACGGGGAGGAGACTCATGCACCTGGCGGGCGTTCATCCGGCGGCGAGTGACGATCCCGGGGCGTGGCTCTGGGCACTGGGCGCCATCGCGCTCTACGCGCTGATCAGCTACGGCCTCGAGTACCGGGCGCGGTCCCGGCGGGGCTCGCGGCATCCGGCGCGGGACGCGCTGCACGACCTCAAGGACCGCGAGGATCCGCAGCCGCCGCTGCAGCGATTCACCAGCCGCATGATCATGCTGGGCGGAGGGGCCGTGACGGGTCTGGTCGCCTTCGCGACGTCCGGGCCGGCACGCGTCGTGGCGGCGGGCCTGACCGGCGTGGCGGCGGTGGCGGTGTGGGCGTACTACGACCACCGCACCGAGGGGGTTCCCGCCCGGGACCGGTGAGGCACCATCGTCCCGGGCGCCGCCCGCGGTCTCGTCCCCTCGGGCGCGTCACGGACCGGAGCCCGGGTCGGGCCGCACGGCGTCCGCGATCCCGGCCCGGGCGGCCTCCAGCTGCGCGGCGAAGGCGATGCCGAGGAACAGGGCGACGCCCGTGAGGTTGGCCCACAGCAGCAGGGCGACGAAGGCCGTCAGGGGCCCGTAGAGGGCGCCGAAGGAGCCGCTCTCGTCGACGTACAGGGCGAGCAGCCAGGTCGCCGCGACCCAGAGCACCAGGTGGACGGCGGAGCCGAAGGCGAGCCAGGTGTACCCGGGCTGGTCCCGGCGCGGCGACCAGCGGAAGATCACCGCCGAGGCGATCCAGGCGAGCGCCACTCCGAGCGGGACCCGCAGCACGCCCCACCAGTCCAGCAGGACCCGGGGCCAGCCGAAGGTGTCCACGACGGACGTGCCGACGGCCTCACCGGTGACGAGGACGAGGAATCCGGCGACCATCGGCATGCCCGCGGCGAAGGCGAGGACCAGCGAGCGGCCGTACTTCCGCGGGAACGGCCGGTCGCGCTCGATGCCGTAGATGCGGTTGGCGCCGCGTTCCACCTGCCCCATGGCGGAGGCCAGGTTGAGGACGGCGAAGGCCAGGCCGAGCCACATGGCGACGGCGTTGCGCAGGCCGTCGCCCGCGCTGCGCTCCGTGGCGGCCAGCGCGTCGTCCACGAGGTCGGCGCTGTCCCCCGGCACGATCCGGCCGATGGTGCCTTCGACGATCTCTCCGAGGCTCTCCGTGTGGACCGTGGTGGCGACACCGACCAGGGCGATGGTGAAGGGCACCAGCCCCAGGGCCACCTGGAATCCGAGGGAGCGCGCGCTGGTGCAGCCGTCGGCGTAGCGGAACCGGGCGAACGCGTCCATCAGCAGGCGCCGCCCGCCGTAGCGTCTGAGCGCCACGAGGGCCTCGTCCGCGGAGAGCTCGTCCCCGATCATGTCGCGCGTCTGCGGGACGTGCACAGCGGTTCCCATCGGCCTGCGTCTCCTCGCGTCTGTCCTCGGTGGCGGGCGCCCGGGGCGTCCGCCGGGCACGGCCCGCAGTACCTTCTCCCCCGGCGCGCCGAAATCAGCCCCGCCGTCCCGCGGTGGTGCGGCGGAACGGGGCCGGTCACGCCCCGGGATGCGGATCGTCCGCATAGTGGGGAGTCTGGAGACGGGGACCGTACCGACCCAGCGGAGGCAACCATGTCCATGATGGACAAGATCAAAAGCATGCTGAAGGGCCACGAGGACCAGACCGGCAAGGGCATCGACAAGACCGGCGACATGGTCGACAAGCGGACCCAGGGCAAGTACGAAGGCCAGGTGGACACAGCACAGGAGCGGGCGCGGGACCAGTTCGGCCGCCCCGACCAGCAGTAGGTACGCGCGTACAGCGAGAGGCGCGCGGGCTTCCGCGCTCCCACGGCCGTGGGGGGGGGGCCCCGGGGGGGGGGGGGGCGGGCGGGCCCCCCCCCGCGGGGGGGGCGGGGGGGGGGGGGGGGGGGGGGCGGCGGGGGCGGGGGCGGGGCCCGGCGGGGGGGGGCGT